>CALMSN010000136.1 GCA_937872325.1 uncultured Xanthobacter sp.
ATGGGTCCTCGTCATCCAGGGCGTCATCTTCGTCGCAACCGTCTCCCTCTTCCGACGCGGGATCGTCGGAGAGATCACCGCCATCTTCCAGCACCTGAAGGCCAAGGCCACCAAGGGCTGATGCGGGTGACCGCAAGCCCGGGATCGCTTGCGGGGGGCGCCAGGAGACATGGTCAAGCCCCTATGGCGCCCGGCTTTTCAGCCAAGCCGGGCGGTCACGCTCCTGGGCGAGAGCGGCCGCCGCAGCGCCCCTGCATCGATCGTGATTGCGCGATCGAGGTTCGGCGGGTTCGGTCGAACGGGCGCCTGATGGCCATCGGGGAGGTGCAGGCGCCCGACGCCTATCCTTGAAACGACCGGCCTGGGCCTCAAGCCCGGGTCCAGCATTGCAGCGCCCAGGCTTGTCGGCGAGATGCATCCCGGATGCCCGTGCCGGGAAAAAATGATCACCGAAACGGCATCACCGCACGCACCCCTCCGCTTTGCGGACTGAGAGGGTCGGCGGCCCCCCTCGCCGCACCTTGCCCGCATCGACCGCCGCGCCCGTTTTTGCGGCGCACAACTACCAATCGCGCGATTGTGCAGGCAGCAGATGGTGGCCGGTTACTGTGCTCATTTGTTGGTCGTTCAACGGATGCATTTTAATCACGCAACAATGTTGAATTTAACTCAAATGATTTTTACGTTCATAAAAATCGCCCCGTGCCGCCAAAGGAGAGAGCGATGCTGCCCCGTCGCCTTGCCATTATGTCCCTTGCCGCCCTTCTGGCCAGCGGGATCTGCCTGAGCGCAGCGCCTTCCGCGCGCGCCGCCGACAAGGTGAAGGTGGGCGTGTTTCCGGTGGGCGCCGCCTTGCCCTACTTCGTCGGCCTGAAGCGCGGCTATTTCGCCGCCGAGGGCATCGAGCCGGAAACGGTGACGCTGGGCACGCCCGCCCTGATCGTCCAGTCGCTGGTGACCGGGGCGGTGGACGCCACCTCCAATCTGGTCACGCTCGAAGGCGCCAACATCAACAGCCGTCGCCCGGGAACGCTGAAATACTTCGCGCTGGTGGGCCAGAATCGCGACGACATCTTCGAGCAGTTCGTGGTGCGCGCCGACAGCGCCGCCAGGACGCTGGCCGACCTGAAAGGCGCGCGGCTTTTCACCTCGCCCGGCCCGGCCAATATCGGGTTGTCGAAGGCGATCCTCGCCAAGGCGGGGCTGAAGGACGGCGTTGACTACCAGATGCAGGAGCAGCCGCTGGCGGTGCAGACCGGGGCGCTGAAGTCGGGCGCCTTCGAGGGCGGCTACACCCTGGAGCCGGTGGCCAGCATCATGATCAAGAGCGGGGTCGCTCGCCGGATCGAGGGCGGGGTGATCTCCACCTACCTGCTGGAGAATCCCAAGGCCCATGCCTATGCCGCCGGGGCCGCCTTCTCCGATGCCTTCCTGAAGGCGAAGCCGGACCTGGCCGCCCGCTTCGCCAAGGCGTGGTTCCGGGCGATGGAGGACGTGGCCCGGGATCCCTCGGTGCGCGCCTATCTCGTCACCGAAATGAATGTCTCGCAGGAGGTGGTGGACGACCTGCCGCTACCGCGTTTCGAGCGCGTCAAGGATCTGACGCCGCAGCAGATCGCCGATTTCCAGAAGTTCATCGACATCGGGGTCGCGCTCAGGGTGGTGGCGGCGCCGGTGGATGTCAAAACCATGCTGGCGCCGTTCTGACCCTTCCTCTTCCAACCGGAGGCGGCCCCATGCGCGCTGCGACGAAACGAGTGCCGGTGGTGGACGTCGCCCGGCCGGCGGTCGACCATGTGGTGGTGAAGGGCCTGTGCAAGGCGTTCAACGGCACGACGCTCTATGCCGATTTCGACCTGACCCTCGCCCGGGGCAGCTTCGTGTCGGTGTTCGGCCCCAATGGCTGCGGCAAGAGCACCCTGATCAACATGATCGCCGGCATCCTGCCGATGGATCGCGGATCGGTGCTGTTCGACGGCCGGCCGGTGAGCCAGACCCGCATCGGCTACGTGTTCCAGAATTATCGCGAGGCGGTGTTTCCCTGGCTGCGGGCCATCGACAACATCCGCTATCCGCTGAACTTCCTCCCCCTCAGCAAGGCTGAGCGGGAGGCGCGGGTGGAGGCGCTGCTGGCGAGCTTCGACGTGAAGCTCGACCTCAACCGCTATCCCTATGAGATGTCCGGCGGCCAGCAGCAGCTCGTCTCCATCATGCGGGCGCTGGTGGTGGATCCGCAGGTGCTGTTCCTCGACGAGCCGTTCTCCGCCCTCGACTACGAGATGACCCTGTTCCTGCGCGATCGGCTGCAGCATGTGCTGGAGGGGCGGGGCGTCACCTCGCTGCTGGTCTCGCACGATCTCGACGAGGCCGTGTTCATGGCCGACGAGGTGCTGCTGCTGACCCGGCGGCCGACCACGGTGGCGGCCCGCATCGCCTTCGATGCGCCGCGGCCGCGCACGGCCGGCACCACCGTCACCGCCGATTTTGTGCGGGTGAAGGCGGAATGCCTGGAGATCTTTCAGCGCGAGGTGCGGCGATGACGTTCAGGCGGATCGGCCGCGGCATGCAGGCGCTCACCGGCGCGCTGCTGTTGATCGCGGTGTGGGAGCTGGTGGTGGCGTCGTCCATGGTGGATCCGGTGCTGCTGCCGGGGCCGGGGGAAGCGCTGCGCGCGTTCCGCGATGGCCTGACGGAAGGCACCCTGTGGACGGACTTCTCGCGCACGATCTGGCGCACGGGGGCCTCGTTCGCCATCGCGGTGGTGCTGGCGGTGCCGCTCGGCATCGTGCTCGGGGCCTCGGAGCGGGTCTATGGCGCGGTGGAGTTCCTCATCGACTTCTTCCGCTCCACCCCCGCCTCGGCCATGTTCCCGCTGTTCCTGGTGCTGTTCGGGGTGGGTGACTTCACCAAGATCGCGGTGGCCGCCTTCGGCGCCGCCCTGGTGATCCTGTTCAACGTCGCCTACGGGGTGATGAACGCCCGCAAGCAGCGCCAGCTCGCCGCCCGCGTCATGGGCGCCGGCCCGCTGCGGGTGATGGTGGATGTCACGGTGTGGGAATCCCTGCCGCAGACCTTCGTGGGCCTGCGCAACGGGGTGTCCATCGCCCTCGTCATCGTCATCGTCGCGGAAATGTTCATCGGCTCCACCGACGGGCTCGGCCAGCGCATCATGAACGCCCAGATGGTGTTCGACATGCCGCAGATGTACGCCGCCATCTTCTCCGCGGGCGTGCTGGGCTACGGCCTCAACCTGCTGTTCATCGGCCTGGAGCGCCGGTTCGTCCATTGGAGCGGAAAATAGGCCGCCCGTCGCCGGCGCCGCGCCGCCTCAGGGTGCAAGCACCAGCTTGCGGTGGGGGAACGCGGCCTGAAGCTGCCAGGCCTGCGCCACCTCGGCGAGGGGCAGGCTCTCGACCGCGATCGCCATGTCGCCGCGCAGCACCGCGGCGCACATCTCGGCATAGGCCGCAGCCTTTTCCGGCTGGGGCACGGTGCCACTGGAGAAGCCGAGGAGCGAGATCTGCGGACCGCGCATGAAGGCCGGGCTGAAGGGCATCTGTCCCCCGGCGGTGCTGCCGAGCTGCACCAGCCGCGCATTGGCGGAAGCCGCCTGCAGCGCGGCCGCCGCCGGCACGCCCCACAGCGGATCGATGATCACGTCGAGCCGGTTGCCGCTCGCGGCGCGGATGGCCTCGGCGATGTCGCCTTCGCTGCCCTCCAGGGCCACCGTGGCGTGGGCGCCGGCGGCGCGGGCGCGCTCCAGGCCGTCGGGGGAGCGGGTGGCGGCGATGATGCGGCCGGCGCCCAGAAGGCGGGCCGCCTGCACCGCCAGCAGGCCCACCGCCCCGCCCGCGCCCAGGATGAGCACATGCTCGCCCGGCGCGAGCCGCGCGCGCCACGACAAGGAAAGCCAGGCGGTGAGGCCGGCGATGCCCAGGGCCACCGCGATCCCGTCGCCGATGCCGTCCGGCACCGGCAGGGTGCGCGCGGGAGCGACCAGGGTGCGCTCGGCCATTGCGCCGAAGGGAGGCTTGCAGCCGTTGAAATAGACCCGCTGCCCCTGCATCAGGCCCACGCCCTCGGAGCCGGCGACGCTGGGCAGCACGGGCAGGCGGGCCGCGATCTGGCCGGCGGCGATGGCGAGGTCGATGGGATTGAGCCCGGCCGCCGCGACCTCGATGGTCGCGAAGCCCTCGGCGGGCTCGGGGTCGGGGAAGATGCCGTAGGTGGGCACTCCATGGGTGGTGAGCACCGCTGCGCGCATGTCGTGATCCTTAGCTGAACGCGATGGGTGACTGCCGGCCGTCGCACGGTTCGCGGCTTTGCAGTCTTATTCAAAAATATTTTATAAGATTCAAAAAACGATTTGCACAGCTACAAAACGGAGCTTAGTCTGATTGGAAAGATCGAACAGGCCCACCTGCAGGACCGCGCCGCCGCGGCGCTCTTCACGATCCGTCGGCGTCAAGCGCGGCGGCGGGCCTCACTTCAGCTCCTGATCGAGATGCGCGAACCCCTGTCATGAAGCCAGCTCCATTCGAGTATGTGCGGCCGTCCAGCCGGGCCGAGGCGGTGGCGGCGCTCGCCGCCCACGGTGACGACGGCAAGGCCATCGCCGGCGGCCAGAGCCTGGTCGCGGCGATGAACTTCCGCCTGGCGCGGCCGGCGGTCCTGGTGGACCTGAACGGGGCTCTCGATCTCGATTATCTGCGGCCGGAAGGTGGGGTGCTGCGCATCGGCGCGCTGACCCGTCACGCTGCGTTCCATCGCCCGGTGGTGGAGGGTCCGCTCGGGGTGTTGCTGGCGCGGGTGGTGCGCAACATCGCCCATTATCCCATCCGCCAGCGCGGCACCTTCACCGGCTCCCTCGCCCATGCCGATCCCGCCTCGGAATGGTGCCTCGTCTCCCGCACCCTCGGGGCGCAGATGGTGATCGCCAATGTCGGGGGCGAGCGGGTGTGCGCGGCGGCGGACTTCTTCAAGGGCACCTTCACCACGGCGATCCAGGCGGACGACCTCCTGGTCGAGGCGCGGCTGCCGCTCATGGGGCCGAACTGGCGCAGCGGGTTTTTCGAATTCTCGCGACGGGCGGGGGATTTCGCCCTCGCCATGTCGCTGGCGGCGCTGGAGATCGAGGGCGGGGTGATCCGCGCCGCCCGGCTGGGGGTCGGCGGCGTCGCCGACCGGCCGCTGCGGCTCGAGGGGCTGGAGGGGCAGCTGGTGGGGCAGGCCCCGTCCGCAGCTCTGTTCGCCGGCATCGGCGAGGCGGCCCGGGACCTCATCTCCCCCACCGAGGACATCCATGCGAGCGCCGACTATCGTCGCGATCTCATCCGCACGGTGGTGAAGCGCGCGCTGACGCAGGCGGCATCATGAGCTGGATCGGCCGCTCCCTGCCGCGCCTGGAGGACCCTTCGCTGCTGAAGGGGCAGGGGCGCTTCGTGGCGGACCTGGCGCAGGGCGCCGCCGCCGTCAAGTTCGTCCGCAGCCCGCTGGCGGCGGGCGCCATCCTCGGCATCGAGAAGCCGGACGACGGGCTGGTGTTCACCGCCGACGACCTCGTGGGCGTCAAGGGCATCCGTCCGCTGCTGCATCGTCCGGACTACGTGCCGGTCTCCCAGCCGGTGCTGGCCAAGGACCGGGTGGTGTTCTGCGGCCAGGCGGTGGCGGCGGTGGTGGCCGAAGACCAGGGGCTGGCCGAGGATCTCGCCGAGCAGGTGTTCGTGGACATCGAGCCCGAGGACGCGGTGGTGGACTTCGCCCAGGCCCTGGGCGAGGGCGCCCGCCCGGTGCATCCCGAGGCGCCGGGTAACGTTCTGGTGGAAGGCAACATCCGCACCCCCGGGTTCGATGCGGCATTCGCCTCGGCGGCCGAGGTGGTGGCGCTGGAGCTGCGGTCCGGCCGGCAGACGGCGATGCCGCTGGAGGCGCGGGGCGGGGTGGCCCGGTTCGATCCCCTCACCGGCCGCGTCACGCTCTACGCCTCGGTTCAGATGCCGCACATGCTGCGCACCGGCATCGCCGACGTGCTGGGCTTTCCCGAGTCCGACCTGCGGGTGGTCGCCCCCGACGTGGGCGGCGGCTTCGGCCAGAAGATGGCGCTGTTTCCGGAATACGTGGTGCTGGTGTGGCTCGCCCGGCACCTGCGGCGCGACGTGGCGTGGCTGGAGGACCGGCGTGAGAACTTCCTCGCCGCCGCCCACAGCCGCGATCAGGTGTTTCAGGTCCGCGGGGCGTTCGCCGCCGACGGCACGCTGCTGGCCCTCGAGGCCGACCTGAAGAGCAATGTGGGCGCCTTTTCCTGCTACCCGGTCACCTGCGGCGTCGAGCCCCTGATGGGCCTCGCCGAGCTGCCCGGGCCCTATCGCTTCTCGGAATATGCCGCCCGCTCGCGGGGCGTCACCACTAACACCTGCATGATGGCGCCCTATCGCGGCGTCGCCCGGCCCATGCTGACGCTCACCATGGAGCGGATGATGGACGTGGCGGCCCGGCGGCTCGGCATCGATCCGGTGGAGATCCGCCGTCGCAACCTCATCGAGACCTTCCCCCATCGCTCCCCCACCGGCCTCGTCTATGACGAGGGCTCCTACGGCGAGACCATGGAGCTGGCGGTGAAGGCGCTGGACCTGCCGGCCTTCCGCCGCCAGCAGGCGGAAGCGCGCTCCGCCGGGCGCTATCTGGGCGCCGGCTTCTCGGTGTTCTCCGAGCGCACCGGCTATGGCACCCCGGCCTATGCCGCGCGCGGCATGGACATCGTTCCGGGCTACGAGCTGGTGAACCTCGCCATGGACCCGTCCGGCTTCGTGGAGGCGCGGATCGGCGCCTCGCCGCACGGGCAGGGGCTGAAGACCTCGCTGGCGCAGCTCATCTCCGACGAGCTCGGGGTTCTCCCGAGCAAGGTCCGCGTGATTGCCGGCGACACCGACGCCACCCCCTATGGCTGGGGTACCTTCGCCAGCCGCTCGATGGTGATCTCCGGCGGCGCCTGCAAGATCGCCGCGGGCAAGGTGGCCGAGCGGCTCAAGAGCATCGCCGCCGCGATGATGCACGTGGAGCCGGAGGCGATCCGCCTCGCCGACGACCTCGCCTATGCCGAGGCCACCAACCAGACCGTGCCCATCGGCGAGGTGGCGCGGGCCGCCTATCACCAGAGCCATCGCTATCCGCAGGTGGGGCCCGGCCTGCAGGAGCAGGCGCTGTATGATCCGGCGGGCACCTTCTCCAACGCCTGCCACGCCTGCATCGTCGAGGTGGACGTGGAGACCGGCGGGGTGAAGATCCGGCGGTTCGTGGTGGCCGAGGACGCGGGCGTCCTCATCAACCCGATGATCGTCGACGGCCAGATCCACGGCGGCGTCGCCCAGGGCATCGCCAATGCCCTGTTCGAGGAGCTGGTCTACGACGAGGCCGGCAACCTGCTCACCGCTTCGCTCGCGGACTATCTGCCGCCGACTATCGCCGAGATGCCGTCCATCGAGATCGAGCATCTGGTGACTTATTCGGAGGCCACCATCACCCGCGCCAAGGGGGTGGGGGAGGGCGGCACCATCGGCGCGCCGGCGGCGGTGATCAACGCCATCGTCGATGCCCTCTCGCCCTTCGGCATCGATCTGTTCGAGATCCCAGCGACGCCGCAGCGCATCCGCGATCTCATCCGTAACGCTGAACGGACCCACCATGTCTGACAAGCACGCCGTCACCTTGAACGTCAACGGCAAGGACTATCGCATCCAGGTCGAGCCGCGCCGCACCCTCGCCGACGCGCTGCGCGACGACTGCGGCCTCACCGGCACCCATATCGGCTGCGAGCACGGGGTGTGCGGCGCCTGCACGGTTCTGGTGGACGACCGGCCGGTCCGCTCCTGCCTCATGTTCGCGGTCCAGGTGGAGGGCGCCCGGGTGCGCACGGTGGAGGGCCTCGCCAAGGGCGAGGAGCTGCATCCTCTGCAGAAGGCGTTCTGGGAGAAGCATGGCCTGCAGTGCGGCTTCTGCACGCCCGGATTCCTGATGCTCGCCACCGGCATCCTGGAAGCCGAGCCGGACATCAGCGACGAGGACCTGCGCGACGTGCTCTCCTCCAACCTGTGCCGCTGCACCGGATATCAGAACATCATCAAGGCGGTCTGTGCGGCCGCGAGCGAGATGCGCGCATGTCAGCCCTCGGCCAGTCTCTGAAGCGGATCGAGGATCGCCCGCTCGTCACCGGAGCCGGTCGCTTCGCTGCCGACGAGCGGCGGCCGGGGCAGGTCTACATGCGGGTGGTGCGCTCGCCGGTGGCGTTCGGCCGACTGGTCGGCGTCGACATCGATGAAGCCGCCGCGCTGCCCGGCGTGCGGGCGGTGTGGGTGCATGCGGACATCGCCCACCTGCCGCCCATCGACTTCCGCATGACCCGGATCCCCGGGCTCGATCCTTATCGCCAGTATGTGCTGGCCAAGGATTACGTGCGCTATGTGGGCGATCCGGTGGCGGTGGTGTTCGCCGACGATCCCTACGTGGCCGAGGATGCCGCGGAAATGGTGTTCTGCGACATCGAGGAGGAGGACGCCTGCCTCGATGCCACCGGCGATCCGGTGCCGTTCATGCCGCAGACCCTGCCGGGGGTGCTCAGCGAGCCGGCCTGCATCGTCAAGGCCTATGGCGATCTCGATGCCGCCTTCGCCGGCGCCGCCCATGTGATCGAGCTGGAGGTCAAGGTGGGCCGCCACACCGGGGTCCCGCTGGAAACCCGCGGCGCGCTGGCGGTCTACGACGCGGCGCGCGACGTCATCACCATGTACGGCGCCTCCAAGGTGCCCCACTACAATCGCGATACCATCGCCAGGATGCTGGGCCTGCCCCGCGACCATGTGCAGCTCAGCGAGGGCCATGTGGGCGGCGGCTTCGGCATCCGCGGCGAGCTTTATCCGGAAGACGTCCTGGTGTGCTGCGCCGCCCATGCGCTCGGGGTGCCGGTGAAGTGGGTGGAGGACCGCCGCGAGCACCTGCTCGCCGCCAACCACTCGCGCGACCAGGTGCACCGCATGCGGGCCGCGGTGAATGCCGACGGCTTCATTCTCGGCCTGACCGACGTCTTCTTCACCGACCAGGGCGGCTACGTCCGCACCCATGGCGGCACGGTGTCGGACCTCGCCGCGGCGCTGCTGCCGGGGCCGTACGTGATCCCGGCCTATCGGGTGGAAGGCCACATCCGCCTCACCAACAAGACCCCGGCCGGCACCTATCGGGCCCCCGGGCGCTACGAGACCACCTTCGCCCGCGAGCGGCTGATGGACGCCATCGCCCACCGGCTCGGCCTCGATCCGGTGGAGGTGCGCAAGGTGAACCTGATCCGGGAGGATCAGATGCCGTTCGATCGCCGCATCGACGCCCTCGGCACCCATGTGGTCTATGATTCGGGCAAGTATCACGACCTGCTGGAGCGCACCCTGGCGCGGCTGGACTATCCGGCGCTGAAGGCCCGCCTCGCGGCCCGCCGGGCGGCGGGCGAGAAGGTCGGGATGGGGCTCGCTTACTTTGTCGAGAAGAGCGGTCTCGGCCCGCGCGACCGGGTCACGCTGACCGTGCTGCCCGATGACCGCATCGAGGTGGTCACCGGCGTCGCCTCCATCGGCCAGGGCGTCGAGACCGCCATGGCGCAGATCTGCTCCGACGTCGTGGACCTGCCGATCCAGAACATCAGCGTCATCCATGGCCAGACCGAGCGTATTTCGGAGGGCTATGGGGCCTTCGCCTCGCGGGTCACGGTGATGACCGGCTCGGCGGTGCGCCTCGCCTCCCAGGCGCTGCGCGAGACCGCCTTCGCCCAGGCGGCGCCGCTGCTGCAGACGCGGCCCGACGACCTCGATCTGGTCGGCGGCCGGGTGGTGGCGCGCTCCAGCGGCGCGGCCATCTCGCTGTCCGATCTGGCGCAGCAGCTGCCGGAGGGCCTGACCGCGGAAGGCGTGTTCGAGGCCGATCACATGACCTATCCGTACGGCATCCACGTCGCCCAGGTGAAGGTCGATCCGGAGACCTGCGGGGTGTCGGTGGAGCACTATCTGGTGGCCTACGACGTGGGCCGGGCGATCAACCCGATGATGATCGACGGCCAGATCGTCGGCGCCGCGGCCCAGGGCATCGGCGGGGCGCGGCTGGGGGGGTTCGTCTACGACGAGGCCGGGCGGCCTTTTGCGGCAAGCTTCGCGGACTATCTCATGCCCACCTGCCACGAGATGCCCACGGTGGACGTGCTGCTGCGCGAGGATGCGCCCAGCCCGCTGAATCCCCTGGGAGTGAAGGGCGCCGGCGAAGGCGGCATCACCGCGGTGGGGGCGGCGATCGCCGCGGCGGTGGACGATGCCCTCGGCCGTCCGGGCCTGATCGACCGCCTGCCGATCTCGCCCAACCGCCTGCATGCGGTGATGGGTGCCGGCGGATGAGGCGGCTCACGCACGGCAGCCGCGGCCCGGGCGATGGGCGCCGCCCCGCCGCCGGTCGCGGCTCAGTCGCGCTGCACGTTGATCCACAGGGTGCGCACCTTGCGCTCGCCGCGGTTCCAGATCCGGTGCGGACGGCGGGAGCTGTAGGAGATCAGGTCCCCCGGCTCCAGGATGTGGCAGATGCCGTCCACCTCCACGGTGAGGGTGCCGTCGAGCACGAAGCCGTATTCGTAGCCGTCGTGGGTGATGGGCTTCTCGGTGGTGCCCGTATCATTAAAAAAAAAATTGGTGGCGATCGAGACGCCCCGCGAGCGATCCTCCTTTATGAGGCGGCGGATCACATGCGACGCGGTCTCGATGGCCGTCCGGTCCGAGGCCCGCACCACCAGCTCCTCCTCGTCGGCAAGCTGCTCGACGATCAGCTCGGACATCTGCACGCCCAGGGCGTTGGCGATCACGATCAGCGAGCCGATGGAAGGCGAGGCGCGCCCGCGCTCGACCAGGCTCAGCATGGACGGGCTGAGGCCGCAGGCGCCGGCCAGGGCCTGCAGGGTCATCTCGCGGGCCTGGCGCTGCTCGCGGATGCGGGCGCCGATGGCGACGAGGGCGCTGGCGGTGGATTCCGTCGGCGCATCCCAGGTCTTCAAGAGCGGGTCACTGCTCACGGTTGAGGCTTCCTTCGCTGCCCGTGGAAGGGGCTCCGGTGAATATACGGTGGCAAGGCCCGAATAGGAAAACGAATGCCCTTGCCAGCTCTGAAATTTTGAGCATATTAAAATCTATTGATCATTATTAAAAGGACGCGTTTCGTGGTCCCTCCCGAATCCCCTCAGACGGTGCGTGTGGTGGACAGCGCGGCAGGCTGCCCCGAGCTCCCGATCATCCAAGGCAAGGGCAGTGCCAAAGTGGTGATCTGGCCGGGCAACGGCGCGCTCTACCGCACCTTTCAGGTGCTCGACATGCAGGAGGGCGACCGGACCCGCGACCTCACCCACCCCACGGACAGCGTCTATTACGTCGCTGCCGGCGCGGGCCTCGTGGCCGATTCCGCATCGGGGGAGACGTGGCCGCTCGGCCTCGGCTCGATGGTGCATATCGACCGGGGTGATTCCTACCATTTCGAGGCCGCCGGGGGCGGCATGAGGCTGATCGGGGGCCCGTGCCCGGCCGACCAGGCCCTCTATGCCCTCCTCGCCGAAACTGAGGTCGCCTGACCATGGCCATCCGCATCTTCCATCGCGATCATCCCACCCTCAAGCTCGACCTCATCTCCAAGGATGCGCGGTTCGTGGTGTGGCCGGGCACCGGCGCGTGGCATGCCAACATGAACTATGTGCGCCTGGAGCCCGGCGAGGCGAACAAGCCGCACATCCACCGCTTCTCCGAGGATTCCATCTTCATTCTGGAGGGCGAGGGCACCATTCACGACTACACCAACAACATCGCCCTGCCGTTCCACGCCGGCTGCGTGGTGCATGTGCCGGTGGGGGTGAAGCACGCGGTGGTGGCCGATCGCGGCGTCGAGGTGGTGAGCGTGGGCGGGCCGGCCCCTGCCGACGTGCCGCTGCTCAAGGGCGTGGGCGCCATTCCCGCCGATGCGGAGCTGCCGGCATGAGCTTCCGCGTCGCCGCTCTCCAGTTCCAGGCGGAGCCCGGCGCGGCCGGGGCCAACCGCGCCCGCACGCTGGCGCTCATCGCCGAGGCGGCGGCGGGTGGGGCGCGGGTGATCGTGCTGCCCGAGCTCGCGATCTCCGGCTACACCCTGGACGAGACGGCGCTGCGGGCGGCCGCCGAGCCGGTGGACGGCCCGACGCTGGCCGCCTGGCATGAGGCCGCGCGGCGGCTGGGGCTGGTGATCGCCGGCGGCTTCTGCGAGCGGGTCGGCGAGGACCTTCACAACTCAGCGCTGCTGGTGGGGCCGGACGGCCTGCTGCTGCATTACCGCAAGCTGCACCTGTTCGACGGCGAGAAGACCGTGTTCGCGCCCGGCGACCTGGGGCTGCCGGTGGCGGACACCCCGTTCGGGCGGATTGGCCTGTGCGTGTGCTATGACCTGCGGTTCGTCGAGGTGATGCGCGCTTTGGCGCTCAGGGGGGCCGACCTGGTGGTGGTGCCCACCGCCTGGGTGGGCGGGTTCGACAAGGTGGCGCGCGACGGCGACGGCCTCATCGGCCAGGCCCGCGGCGCCATCGTCCAGGCCAATCTCAACCAGGTCTATGTGGCTTGCGCCTCCCAGTGCGGGGCGACGCCGCAGATGAGCTTTCTTGGCTCCTCGCTGATCGCGGACCCCTATGGACGCATCCTCTCCGGCCCGCTGCCGGCGGATGCCGACGGCACGGTCGCGGCCGAGGTGGACCTCGCCCAGGCGAGGCTGGCGCAGGAGCGCTCGGCGCTCATTCGTCCGCGGCGCGATCGCCGCACCGATGTCTATGGCCTGCGGCTCGGCGCCGAGACGTTGTGAGCGCAAGCGCCGCCAATCGATAGAAGAAGGACCGACCGATGAAGATTTCGCAGGAATTTACCGTCGCCCGGCCGCTTCCGGACGTGTGGGCCTTCTTCCACGATGTGCCGAAGGTCGCGGCCTGCCTGCCGGGGGCCGAATATCTCGGCCCCAAGGAGGACGGCAAGCACGCCGGCAAGGTCTCGTCCAAGATCGGCCCGTTCCAGACCAGCTTCGAGGGCGAGGCGGCGGTGGTCTATTCCGATGCCGACCACACCATCCATGTGGACGGCAAGGGCGTCGACAAGAAGGGCGCCAGCCGCGGCAAGATGGTGATGGACTGCCGCCTGGAGCCGGCGGGCGAGGCCACCAAGGTGAGCGTCGATGCCGACATCCAGCTCTCCGGCACCATCGCGCAGTTCGGCCGCACCGGCCTTCTCACCGAGATCGCCAACGTGCTGGTGGCCGATTTCGTGCGCAATGCCGAGGCCGAGCTCGTGCAGCCGGCATCGCTTGCCGCTGACGCCGATGCGGCACCCGCCACCGATGCGTCTCCCGCGCCGCGCGCCCCGGCGGCGGCCCGGCCCATCAGCGCCTTCGCCCTGTTCATGGCCGCCCTCAAATCCTGGCTGCGCTCGCTGTTTCAGCGCCGCCCCGCCTGATTCGTCCTTCCCGCTTCCGCCTGGAGTGCCCCCATGAAGATCGTCGATCTGTCCCATCTGATGAACGTGCATACGCCCGGATGGGTCGGCTATGCCGGCAACAAGATGTATTACGCCCAGAACCTGCAGACCAAGATGATCGTCGCCCAGCGCATCGACACCGCTCTGCATGTGGGCACCCATATCGACGGCGCGATGCACGGCACCGACGGCATGGGCGACATGGCCTCCTACCCGCTCGACTATCTGGTGGGCCCGGGCGCGGTGGTGGACGTGTCCCAGTACATGGACGATTGGGCCGTCATCACCCCCGAGATGATCGAGAAGCAGCCGGTGGAGGTGAAGGAGGGCGACATCCTGATCCTGCACACCGGGTGGCACCGCTATTGGGAAGGTCAGCCGCAGCAGGATCTGGTGCGCTATTTCTGCATGCATCCCGGCGGCGGCATCGAGCTGCTGAACTGGATGCTGGAGAAGAAGATCAAGTGGTTCGGCATCGACTGCGGCTCCGGCGACCACTCCATGAACACCTCCATCCGCCACATGCGGCCCGACCTTGCCAAGAAGTTCGAGGCCAAGGTGGGCAAGACCTGCGAGGAGTTCTTCGGCGAGTATAATTATACCCACAAGAAGTCCGGCCGCGAGGTGACGGAGAATATCTTCCCGTTCCACGCCTATGCCTTCCAGGAAAACCTCATCCACGCCGAGAATGTCGGCGGCGACATCGAGCTGATGCTCAACCAGCGGGCGGTCATCGGCGCCTTCCCCTGGCGCTACGAGGGCCTGGAGGCCTGCCCCTGCCGCATCGTCTGCTTCCAGGGCATCGAGGAGAACGTCGAGGCGGTGGGCAACGTGGCCAAGGCCATCTTCGGCGGCCCGCGCCACGTCGCCTCCGGCGTCGCCTCGGGCGGCCCGGACGGCCGGTGAGCGCGGCGATGCTGATCGGCGCCCGCACCCCCGGCGAGATGACCGACGCGCAGCGCCGCGTCTATGATCTCATCGCCTCCGGCCCGCGGCGGGACGTGCCGTGGCCCTTCCTCGCCATGCTGGATGCGCCGCATCTGGCCGAGGCGATCCAGTCGGTGGGCGCTGCCATCCGCTTCTCCGGGGTGATCACCCCGGAGCTGCGGGAAGTGACCATCCTGGCCGTTTCCGGCGCCTTCGGCTCCGGCTACGAGTGGGACTACCACGTGGCCATCGCCCGTGACCTCAAGCTGTCCGAGGACACGATTCGCGCCAGCACCACCGGGAATGTGGCCGGGCTCGATCCGGTGCATGCCACCGTCATCCGGCTGTGCCGCGGCGCGGTGCGGGAGCGGCGGGTGGACCAGGCGCTGCTGGCCGAGCTGGTGGGCGAGATCGGGCGACAGGCGGCCAGCGAGGTGGTCACCATGTGCGGCTACTACCAGATGCTGGCCCTGTTCTTGTCCGCCGGCGTGCTGGACCACGAGGTGCCGGCCCAGTGAAGGATCGGCCGCGCCGGCTCTCCGGCGCGGCTCTTTCGGCGAGATCAAGATCTCGATCCGGATATTCCGTGTGAAAGCAGATCAACACCCCTGGCGGTCATGTCCGCGCAGGGGATTTTCGCGTTACGGAAATAATCGCAGCGTAATGCTCAACTATATACATCTTAAATAGACTGTTATTTTTGCGCTCTGAATGAATTCTTCTCTTGCGTGATCGTCTGTTCCGAATTTGAATGTAGTTCAAACAAAAGCAAAAAAATTGAACCTTCCAAATAAGAGCGGAGCATACGCATGTCCCCTTTCCGATCCAAATGGCCCGCGCGGGCGATGGCCGCGGCCATGGCTTTCGCTGGGGCGTCCCCGGCGCTGGCCGCGGACGACATCAAGGCGGCCTTCATCTATGTGGGGCCGCGCGCCGACAACGGCTGGACCTTCCGTCACGACGAGGCCCGCAAGTGTCTTGAGAAGGAAGGCATTCCCACCTCCTTCGTGGAATCCATCACGGAAGGGCCGGACGTCGCCCGCGTCGAGCGCGACTTCATTTCCCAGGGCTACAACGTGATCTTCGCCACGGCGTTCGGTCACCAGCCCTTCACCCAGCAGGTGGCGAAGCAGAACCCCAACGTCCACTTCTTCGTCATCGGCCCCGGCATCGCCCCGGCGCCGAACATCCAGACCTATTACGGCAAGCTCTGGGATGGCCGCTACCTCACCGGCATCGCCGCCGGCAAGATGACCAAGACCAACAAGATCGGCTTCGTCGCCGCCCATCCCAAGCCCTCGGTGCTGGCTGGAATCAACGCGTTCACCCAGGGCGTGAAGTCGGTCAACCCGAAGGCCGAGGTCAACGTGGTGTGGACCCTCTCCTGGTTCGACCCGCCGGCCGAGAAACAGGCCGCCGTCGCCCTGGTGGAGGCCGGCAACGACGTGATCGCCCAGCACCAGGACACCGGATCGGCCGCCCAGGGCGCCACCGACAAGGGCGTCTACGCCATCGGCTCCGAGGCCGACCTGTCCGGCGTCGCCGGCGAGAAGGTGCTGACCGGCACCATGTGGGACTGGTGCGACTACTACAAGAAGGCCATCGCCAGCGTGAGGGACGGCACCTTCAAGTCCGGCGATTACTTCGGCGGTCTCGAGGACAAGATCATCAGCCTCGCGCCCATGAGCCCGCTGGTGCCCGCCGACGTCGCCAAGCTGGTGGCCGAGAAGAAGCAGGCCATCATCGACGGCAAGCTCGACTACTGGAAGGGTCCCATCAAGTCGAACGACGGTCGGGTGATCGTGCCTGAAGGTCAGACCCTGAGCCTCACCGATGTCCAGAAGACCAACTGGCTCATCGAAGGCGTCAACGGCACCGTGGGCAAGAAATGAGCTCGCTGTCCCGTCTCGATCCGTCCGGCGCATCCGCGCCGGGCGGCGGCCCGGTGCCGCTGCTGGCGGTGGAGGATGTCTCCAAGTCGTTCGGCGAGGTCCACGCCAACACCGACGTGAGCTTCCTCGTGCCCGCCGGCTCGGTGGTGGCGCTGCTGGGCGAGAACGGCGCCGGCAAGTCCACCATCATGAATGCCGTCTGCGGCCTGTATCTGCCGGAGAAGGGGCGCATCCGGATCGACGGCGCGGTGGTCGAGGCGGGCTCGCCGGCGGCGGCGCGCGCGGCCGGCATCGGCATGGTCCATCAGCAGTTCAAGCTGGTGGAGACCCTCACCGCCTACGAGAACATCTCGCTCTCCACCGGCCGCGGCCGCTTCCTCCAGCCGTCGACGCCGGAAGAGGGGCTGCGGACCCTGATGGCCGAGGTCGGCTTCCAGGTGGATCTTTCGGCGCCGGTGTGGAGCCTGTCGCTGGCGGCGCGCCAGCAGCTGGAAATCCTGCGGGTGCTCGCCCAGGGCGCGCGGCTCCTCATTCTCGACGAGCCGACCTCGGTGCTGTCGCCGGTGGAGACCGAGCAGCTCTTCGCCATTGTGCGGCGGATCGCGGCCTCGGGCCGCTCGGTGATCCTGATCTCCCACAAGCTCGCGGAGATCCGCGACGTGGCCGACCGCATCGTGGTGATGCGCGCCGGCCGGGTGGTGTTCTCCGGCGAGAACAAGGGCCTGTCCGCCGACGACATCGCCGAGCTCATCATCGGCAAGCGCGAGCTGCGCGCCGGGGTGCGGCCGCCGGCCCGGCGCGGGACCCGCCACCTTTCGCTGAGCGATGTCTCCATCCGCGGCCGCGATGGCGCGCCGCTGGTGCGGCAGGGGACCTTCGACGTGCATGGCGGCGAGCTGGTGGTGGTGCTGGGCGTGGCCGGCAACGGCCAGTCGGAGCTGCTGGACGCCATCGGTGGCCTGATGGCGGTCAGCGAGGGCGTGATTTCCGCGCCGCGGGTGGGCCGGCGGCGGGCGTTCGCCTTCATTCCCGCCCGCCACCTGGGCATCGGACTCGCGCCCGGCCTCAGCCTCGAGGACAACGCGATGCTCGGCCCCCATCGCTCCGGCGCGTTCGGCGCCTGGATGCCGCGCAGCAAGGTCCGGGCTCACGCCAAGGCGGTGCTGGAGACCTTTCAGGTGAAGGCGCGGGTGCAGTCGGCCACGCGCCGCCTGTCCGGCGGCAATCTGCAGCGGGTGGTGCTGGGACGCGAACTGTCCAGCTCGCCGCCCCTGATCGTCGCCAGCTACCCGACCCGCGGGCTCGACATCGCGTCCGCGGCGCAGATTCGCGAGGCCCTGGTGGCCAAGGCGTCCGCGGGCGCCGCGGTGCTGATGGCGAGCGAGGAGCTGGACGAGTCCCTCGAGATCGCGACCCGCATCCTGGTGATGAGCTCGGGCCGCATCGTCGGGGACCTTGCTCCCGATGCCTTCGACATGGACGTGATCGGCCGCCTGATGACGGCGGCGCAGGAGTCATAGATGTCCCTACGTCTTCGGTTCGAACCCCGGTTGAGGTCGGTGGGGGCGGGGGAGATCGTCCTGCGCATCGCCTTCGGCGTGCTGCTGGCGCTGGCCGCCGGCGGCGTCGTCATCGCAATGAGCGGGCATGATCCGGTCACCGCCTATCAGGCCCTGTTCCGCGGCGGCTTCGGCTCGCGCATGGCGTTCGAGGGCACCCTCAACAAGGCGGTTCCCATCGGCCTGTGCGCGCTGGGCATCGCCCTCGCCTCGCGGGCCCAGCTCACCAATATCGGCGGCGAGGGCCAGTTCTATTTCGGCGCCTTTACCGCCACCGCCATCGGCCTCGCCATGCCGGAGGCGACGCCAGGCTGGATCGCCATTCCGGCGGTGCTGATGGCGGGCATCATCGGCGGCGGCCTGTGGGCGCTGATCGCGGCGGTGCCGAAGGCGCTGTTCGGCGTCAACGAGATCCTCTCCACCTTGATGCTCAACTACATCTGCATGCTGTGGGTGGGCTACCTGGTGCGCGGGCCGTGGGCCGATCCCATGGCCTATTCCTTTCCCTACTCGCCGCCCATCATCGACAATGCCCAGATGATGCCGCTGGTCGGCTCGCTGCACGGCGGGCTGCTGCTGCTGATCGTCGCCACCATCGGCGTCGCGCTGGTGGATCGCGGCTCGCGCTGGGGCTACGAGCTGCGCGTCTCGGGGGATGCGCCGGAGGCGGCGCGCTATGGCGGCATCAGCGCCTCGGCGGTGATCATCTCCGCCTTGTGCTTCTCCGGCGCCATGGCGGGGCTGGCGGGGGCGGTGGAGCTCTCCACCACCGGCCGGCTGCAGCTGGGCCTGTCCCCGGGCTACGGCTTCATGGGCATCCTGGTGGCGTGGCTGGCGGGCGGCCGGGCGCTGCCGATCCTCTTCGTTTCCATATTCTATGCGGGCCTGCTCAACGGCGGCTTCTCGCTGCAGGTCTCGCGCGTGCCCTCGTCCATCAGCACCATCCTGCAGGCGCTGATCCTCATCTTCGTGCTGGCGGCGGTGACCTTGTCCCAATACCGGCTGCGCATCTATCGCTCGGAGGCCCAATCGTGAGCATCGAGCTCCTGCTGGCGGCGGCGCTGGTTTCCGCCACTCCCATCCTCTACGCGGCCCTCGGCCAGCTCCTCATCGAAAAGGCCGGCGTGCTGAACCTCAGCATCGAGGGCGCGATGCTGGTGGGGGCGGTGACCGGGTTCGTGGTCACCTCGCTCTCGGGCTCCATGGTGGTGGGCCTTGTGGCGGCGGTTCTGGCGGGGGGCGTGTTCAACGCCGCCTTCGCCTTCTGCGTCGTCACGCTCCGCCTCAACCAGGTGGTGACGGGACTTGCCTTCTCGATCCTGGGGGCCGGGCTCTCCGCCTTCATCGGCCAGGCGTTCGTGGGCAAGGCGCTGCCCTCGCAGATGCCGAACCTGGACATCCCGCTGCTCGCCGATCTGCCGTTCCTCGGCCCGGTGATCTTCAAGCAGGATCCGCTGGTGCTGCTGGCCTTCGTGCTGGTGGGGGTGATCTCCCTGTTCCTCTCGCGTACCCGGCCGGGACTACTGCTGCGGACCCTGGGCGAGAGCCCGCAGACCTTGGATTCCATCGGGATTCCGGTGATCGGCCTGCGCTATCTCTATTCCATCCTGGGGGGCGGGCTGATCGCGCTGGGCGGCGCCTATCTCTCGGTCGTCGACACCCCCACCTGGGTGGAGAACATGACCGCGGGCCGCGGCTGGATCGCGCTGGCGGTGGTGATCTTCGCCTCCTGGCGGCCGGGATGGGTGATGGTGGGCGCGGTGCTCTTCGGCCTGGTGGATGCCTATCGCTTCCGCGCCCAGGCCAGCGGCCAGGCCTTCATCGATCCCCACTTCCTCAACATGCTGCCGTATGTGGCGACCCTGGTGGTGCTGATCGCCATGTCCCGGCCCGGCCTCAAGGCGCGGCTGCGGCCGCCGGCGGCTCTCGGCCTGCCGTACGATCGCGAGCGGCGCTGAGCCGGCGCCAGCTCTCCGGGGAGCGGCGGCCCGGGTCGTGTCCCGGCCGCCATCCGCCGCTCGCATCGGCTCGCGTGAACCGATTCAGATTGCTGATTATTTTCTCGAACGCGATGGAGAAGACGTGATCCGCGCAACTTGCGCGGCAGGCCGGGCGGCCACCGCTCTAGCGGCCGGCAGTGCCCTGGGGGAGGGCGCCGAGGGCGGTCACGTCGAATTCCAGCCCGTCGCGGCTGTAGCGCGCATCGCCGTAGGACGCTGCAGACTTGCCGGCCGCGGACCGGCGGAACGGGGTGCCGGGAAGGCCGGCCTCCATGCGCTTGCGGCGTTCGGCAATTTCCTTGCGCAGCGGAAAAATCGGCATGTTGATCGTGATCGTCATAGCCACGCTCCAAAAATATCGCGCGAGGTCAAAAGTTCAACTTTGTAACGAAAATTTACACTTTCGTAACAAAGCCAGGCGGCGAGGGCGTGCTTCTATGGCACGCGCATAGAACGCCGTCTGAACGGGGCATTTATTTGGCGTTCATCGGGATGAAGCGCGATTTTACCGGGGCGGGAAGACCCAAGTGGGGCATAGGGTAAAGGGAGTCTTAAATGCGCCCGACGCCTGGGGGACAGCCCCGGTCGCCCCCGGCGCCGGGAGGCCGGCGCGAAGCCGCCCAATCGCTCGCTCAAGCCATGGCCATGAGCCTCTGACAACACCTCCGGACGGATGGCGGTCGAGGGATTTTGGTCTGCCTGCCACGCGCTGACCGCAGTCGATGGGGCCAGCCTCGGTCACGAGCAGCAACGCCGCAGGTGGCCGTAAGATCTCGCCAGCCGGCCTCAAGAGGTCTCGTAAGGGCTCAGATGCCATCGGCCGCGCCTCTGGCCCCCCGCGCCGCTGATCCCCAAAGCGCATGCGCCGGGGAGGATTCTATTCGGCGGCGCCGCGGTCGACCCGCAGATGGGTCAGCACGGCCCGCAGCGCCGCCGGCTTGAGCGGCTTGTTCAGCACCGTCATGTCGGCGGCGGCCGCGGCCTCGCGCACCGTGCTGGTGCGGTCGGCGGTGATCAGCACCGCCGGCATGCTGCCGAGCTTCCAGCGCAGCGCCATCACCGCGTCGATGCCGTGGGTGCCGTCGAGGTGGTAGTCCACCAGCACGATGTCGGGCGAGCGCTTGCACACCCGCACCTGGTCGAGGGCGTCGGCCACCGTCTCCGCCTTGATGATGTTGCACCCCCAGCCGGTGAGCAGCATCTCCATGCCGTCGAGGATGGCGGGCTCGTTGTCGATGGCGAGGATCATGAGGCCGTCGAGCGGGGTGCCCCCGCGCACCGGCACGGGCTGCGGCAGCGCCTCTTCCGGCATCGAGACGGCCACCGGCATCTCGACCGTGAAGACGGTGCCGCATCCCGGCTGCGAGCGCAGCGCGATGGGATGCTCCAGCACCTTGGCGATCCGCTCCACGATCGACAGGCCGAGCCCCAGCCCGCGCGCCTGCCGGGCGCCGCTGTCGAGCCGCTGGAACTCCTGGAACACCAGCTTGTGCTGCTCGGCGGGGATGCCCATGCCGGTGTCGTAGACCTCCACCCGCACCCGGCCGCGCACCCGGCGGCAGCCCACCAGGATGCGGCCGCGGGGGGTGTATTTCACCGCGTTGGAGATCAGGTTCTGCAGCAGCCGGCGCAGCATCCGGCGGTCCGAGCGCACCGCCAGGGAGGAGGGCAGGACCGTGAGGCGCAGGTTCTTCTCGCGGGCCAGCGGCGCGAACTCGATCTCCAGCTGCTTCAGCACCTCGGCCAGCCGCACCGGGGCGAATTCCGGCTTCAGGGCGCCGCTGTCGAGCCGGGAGATGTCCAGCAGGGCGGAGAGAATCTCCTCCACCGCCTCCAGGGAAGCATCGACGTTGCCGGCGAGGCGCTGCTCCTCCGCCCCGCGCGAGCGCTCCACCATGGAGGTGACGTAAAGCCGGGCGGCGTTGAGCGGCTGGAGGATGTCGTGGCTCGCGGCGGCGAGGAAGCGGGTCTTGGAGACGTTGGCCTCCTCCGCCTCGGCGCGAGCCGTCTCCAGGTCGGTGTTCATGCGCTCCAGCGCGTTGGTGCGCTCGCGCACCCGCCGCTCCAGGGTCTCGTTGGCGCGCTCCATCGCCTGCGCCGCCTCCACCGAGGCGGTAATGTCGGTGAAGCTGACGGCGATGCCGCCGTCGGGCATGGGATCGGAGCGGGCCTCGATTACCGCCCCGCGCTGGGCGAGCTGCTCGGAGAAGTCGGTGGCGGGATGGGCGTAGAGCGCCACCCGCCGCGCGACCGCGCGGGCGCTGTTCCGCCTGCCGGCCCCCGCCTCCGGTTCGCCATCCACCGCGGGGGCGTGGGCCAGCATGTCGGCCAGCGGCACCCCCACCGCGTAGCAGTCCGCCGGCAGGTCCAGCATCTCGCCGAACTGGCGGTTCCAGCAGACCAGCCGCAGGTCGCGATCGAACACCGCGATGCCCTGCCGGACATGGTCGATGGCGCTTTGCAGCAGCTCGCGATTGTACTGGATCGCCGCCGAGGCGTCGTCGAGCAGCTTCAGGGCGGCCTTGGTGGAGACGGCGCGCTTCTTCAGCAGCAGCGACAGGACCAGCCGCGACGACGCCGCCCCCACCACCGAGGCGAGCAGGTGCTCGGCATAGCGCACGGTGGCGGCATCGGCCTCGCGGCGGGTATCGAGATCGCGCCCGTGGGACCGCGCGAAGCTCTCGAAGCACATGCGCGCCCGCTCCGGCCCAAGATAGCGCCCCACCGTCGTCACCACCTCGTCGACGGTGATGGCCGAGCGCCAGCGCAGGAAGGCCGGGCGAGGCTGGGGCCGGCCATAGGGCGCGGTGAAGAGCCCCGCCTGCACCTGCTCGATGCGGCTCGGCCGGGTGAGGAACGACACGATGATCAGCACCAGCGTGTTGATGCCGAGGCTCCAGGTGACCCCGTGGGCCAGCACCCCGGCATTGAGGCCGAGCAGCGCCGTCGGCCGCAGCAGCGAGAGGCCGAACAGGCCGTGGTCGACGGTGGTGCTAGCGATGAGGCCGGAATCGGCGAGGCTCGGCAGCAGCAGGGTGTAGGCCCACAGCGCCATGCCGGCGATGATGCCGGCGAAGGCGCCTTTTGTGGTCGCCCGCTGCCACAGCAGCGCCGCCGCGAACGCCGGCCCCACCTGGGCGATGGCGGCGAACGACAAGAGGCCGATCTGGGCCAGGGCCACGTCGCCGGTGGTGCGGTGGTAGAGGTAGGCCAGGAACAGGATCAGGAAGATGGCGGCCCGCCGCACCGACAGCAGCAGCCCCATCATGTCGTCGGGCCGGGCCCGGTCGGCGGCGACCCCGCCGCGGCGCAGCAGCAGCGGGATCACCAGATCGTTGGAGATCATGATGGCGAGGGCGACGCTCTCGACGATCACCATGGCGGTGGCGGCGGACAGGCCGCCGATGAAGGCGAGGAGCGCCAGCCCCTCG
>CALMSN010000137.1 GCA_937872325.1 uncultured Xanthobacter sp.
GACCCCCCCCTGGGGGGGCGTTAAGGGCACCCCCGCCAGTTGGCGCCGCGCCGCCGCCTCCCCTCGAAGCCAGGCCCGACGAGAGTCCTCCTGCGCAAACCCCGCCTCCCGCCGGCTTGCCGCGGGAGCCGGCGCGGGCGCTGCCGGCCGCCGCGGCACGATCCACGGCATTTCGCCGCCGCCCCGCCGTGGCGGATTCGCACGGGCCCAAGAAGTACCGGCCCCTTTGACCCCGCCCGCGCCCGGCCGTTGACCGGCATCCCCCCTCGACGTGCCCGGGGGTCGCCGGCGCGCGGCAGGCGTCCATGGACAGGGCCGCACAATTCTGGTACGAACAGACCATCTTCCCGAGACGTCGAACGCAGGGTGAAAGCCCTTTCGCGTCGGTCCGGGGTTTTTGCATTCTGTTCAAGCCGGCCCGGCGCAACAGCTCGAAGAGGTAAACACGTGCAAGTTCTCGTCCGCGACAACAACGTTGATCAGGCCCTCAAGGCGCTCAAGAAGAAGATGCAGCGCGAGGGGATCTTCCGCGAGATGAAGCTGCGTGGCCACTACGAGAAGCCGTCCGAGAAGCGCGCCCGCGAGGAGGCCGAGGCCATCCGCCGCGCCCGCAAGCTGGCCCGCAAGCGCGCCCAGCGCGAAGGCCTGCTGCCTTCCAAGCCGCGCCCCACCCGCTGAGATCCCGCGCAGCCGCTGAGGCTGCGCCCGGTCGATTCCGCGCCGCCGGGGCTGTGCGGAATCGGTCGTTTGGCTCGTACCGGCCGGCGAAAAGCCGGCGCCGGGGGCATGAGGCGAGCCTCTCAGGGAATCGCGAGAATCAGAGAAGACCGGAAGCGCAGGTGTCGGGCCTGCGCTTTTCGTTTGTCCGGACACCATTCACCAAGGCGATACCCGCGCGCCGCGATCTTCCCCCCTGCGCTGGGCCGGGACCATCTCGACCGATGCCACGGCGCACGCGATGCCCGACCGGCGGAGTCGGGATCCCGAGAGACCCGGGCGAATCGAACCGCCCCTCGCCCCGCTGCCCTTGCGCCCATCGCGGGGCCGCAGAGGCCAGTTGGACTCCAGGTCGGGCACGATCCGGCGTTTCCGGAAACCACCGCCCCGCTCTGGAAGACCATCCGGTCTGATCCAGGCACCCCGACCCGGGAGCTGCGGCCTAAGACACTCCGGGAAGATGACTCATGGACCCTTGCTCAAGCCCGCGCGGCGCCTGAGCGCAACCCACTCGGCACCGGTCGAAGGCCGACGCCGGCGGCATAACTTCTTGAGCTATCATCCGCACCTCGCCTGCGCTGGGCGATGCGGGCGGCACTCCGCATGCGCGAGCGGCGCCACCGGCTGCCCGATCCGAACGCACCGGCACCGAGCGCCGCGGTTATAGGCAGGATCCGGATCTCCTCGCCGCGCTTTACACACGCGGAGCGCCATCCACGCTACAAGACCAGGCTCGGCCCTTCGCTCCAAGGCGGGTCGCACCGGCCCTTGCCGTTCGGAGAACACCATGGTCGCGCGGGTCATCTCGGTCGAGCCCTTCGACATCGTCGTCTTCGGCGCCACCGGCGATCTGGCCCGGCGCAAGCTGCTGCCGGCCCTGTTCGAGCGCGACCGCGCCGGGCAGATCCCCGCCGAGGCGCGGATCATCGGCGTCGCGCGCCGGGCCATGTCGGGGGAGGAGTTCGTCGCCTTCTCCCGCGATGCGGTGGAGGATGCCGACGGGATCGAGGTCGATACCGGCCCCGATCTCGCCCGCTTCCTCGCCCGGCTCGATTTCTGCGCTGTGGACGCCGCCTTCGACGCCGGCTGGCCGGAGCTCGCCGCCCTGCTTGAGGCGGGGGCGGAGCGGGTGCGGGTGTTCTACTTGGCGGTGGGGCCGGACCTGTTCGATCCCATCTGCGCCCGCATCGGCGCGCACGGGCTGGTCACGCCCCGCACCCGGGTGGTGGTGGAGAAGCCGGTGGGCAAGGACCTCGCCTCCGCCCAGGCGGTCAATGCGGCGGTGGGCCGGGTCTTCCCCGAGGAGGCAGTGTTCCGCATCGATCACTATCTCGGCAAGGAGACGGTGCAGAACCTGATGGCGCTGCGCTTCGCCAACGCCCTGTTCGAGCCGGTGTGGAACAGCGCCCATATCGACCACGTCCAGATCACGGTGGCCGAGAGCATCGGCACCGCCGGCCGCGCCGGCTATTACGATACCGCCGGCGCCCTGCGCGACATGGTGCAGAATCACATCCTGCAGCTGCTCTGCCTCGTCGCCATGGAGCCGCCGGTCTCCCTCGACGCGGATGCGGTGCGCGACGAGAAGCTGAAGGTGCTCAAGGCGCTCCAGCCCATCGACGCGGCCAATGCCGGCCAGCTCACGGTGCGCGGCCAGTATCGCGCCGGAGCCTCGGCCGGCGGAGCCGTTCCGGGATACCTGGATGAGCTGGGCCGGCCCAATTCCGCCACCGAGACCTTCGTCGCGCTGAAGGCGGAGATCGCCAACTGGCGCTGGTCCGGGGTGCCCTTCTACCTGCGCACCGGCAAGCGGCTCGCCTCGCGGGTGTCGGAGATCGTGGTGGCGTTCCGGCCGATCCCGCCCCCGGTGTTCGCCGCCTCGGGGGGCCCGGTGGTGCCCAACCGCCTCGTCATCCGCCTGCAGCCGGACGAGGGGGTGAAGCTCTGGCTGATGATCAAGGATCCCGGTCCCGGCGGCATGCGGCTCCACGACGCGCCCCTCGACATGAGCTTCGCCAGCGTCTTCGGCGCCCGCAATCCCGATGCCTATGAGCGGCTGATCATGGATGTGGTGCGCGGCAACCAGACCCTGTTCATGCGCCGCGACGAGGTGGAGGCCGCCTGGCACTGGATCGACCCCATCCTGGAGGCCTGGCGGACCACGCAGGAGGGGCCGCGGCCCTACACCGCCGGCACCTGGGGCCCCTCGGCCGCGGTCGCGCTCATCGAGCGGGACGGCCGGTCGTGGATGGACGACGATGCCTGAGGCCGCCCTCGCCCCCATCGATCTCCACGCCTTCGACACCCCGGCGGCGCTCGCCAACGCCCTCGCCGGCCGGGTGGCGGCGGCCCTGGGGGCGCGGATCGCCGCCGATGGGGCGGCCACCCTCGCGGTCTCCGGCGGACGCACCCCGGGCGTCTTCCTGGAGGCCCTCTCCCGGCGCGCGTTGGACTGGGCGCGGGTGGCGGTGACGCTGGTGGACGAGCGCTGGGTGCCGGAGACCTCGCCGCGCTCGAACGCCGCCCTGGTGCGCCGCAACCTGTTGCAGCACAACGCCGCGGCCGCCCGATTCGTGCCGCTCCACGGCACCGCCGACACCCCGGAGGCCGGGCGCGCCGAGGCCGAGGCCCGGCTCGCCGCCTTGCCCTGGCCGGCGGCGGCGGTGGTGCTGGGCATGGGCGACGACGGCCACACCGCCTCCTTCTTTCCCCATGGCGACGGACTTGCCGCCGCCCTCGACCCGGCGCCCCCCGCCCGCCTCGCGGTGGTGCGGGCGGCGGCGGCAGGCGAGCCGCGCCTCACCCTGACCCTGCCGGTCCTTCTGGGTGCGGATACCCTCGCCCTGCATGTGGAGGGCGAGGCGAAGCGCGCCGTATTGCAAGCCGCGCGCGGCCCCGGGACGGTGGCGGACATGCCGGTGCGGGCGGTGCTGCGGGGGGCACGCAACCCGCTTTACGTTGCGTTCTGCCCGTGAGCCGGTGAAGGATGGCCGTCGCGGGGTAAGCCTATGGAAACCAGCAGCCGCTAGGTCTGTGGAAAGCCTTGTGAAATTTGCGGCGGGGGCGCCGCGCCGGAACGCTCCGGCGGAGGGGAGAGGCGGCGAATGACCGAGGTCGAGGCCTTTTGGCAGGGGCTGGATGATCTCCCGGCGCGCGGGGGCGGGCCGCCCCCCGCAGCGCGTCCCGGGGCGCGCCGCGGCGGTCCGGGGCAGCCGGCGGTGTAGCAGGATGGCCGCATGACGGCAGCACACGGCATCCGGGTCGGGTACAAGGCGTCGGCGGAGCAGTTCGCGCCCCGTGAACTCGTCGAACTCGCGGTGCTGGCCGAGGAACACGGCATGGACAGCGCGACGGTCAGCGACCACTTCCAGCCATGGCGTCACGAGGGCGGGCACGCGCCGTTCTCACTGGCGTGGATGACCGCGGTCGGTGAGCGCACCAAGCGGCTCGTACTCGGCACCTCCGTGCTCACCCCGACGTTCCGTTACAACCCGGCCGTCATCGCGCAGGCGTTCGTACAGCGCCATCGTCTCGCGGCTGGCGACGATGCGCCCGGCCTCGGGGTTCTCCGGGTCGAAATCCCAGATGCTGTCCATATGGACGTATTCGCAGGCGACGCGGCCGAGATTGTCCCACGCCTCGCGCAGGATGGCCGCGCGCTCGGCCTCGGTCTT
>CALMSN010000138.1 GCA_937872325.1 uncultured Xanthobacter sp.
TCGTAGATGGCGAAGATGCGGTCATCGCGATAGTGCTGCGCCGCCCCGGTCTCCTCGATGTAGCCCATGCCGCCGTGCACCTGCACGCCGATGGAGGACACGGTGATTCCGGTGTCGGAGGAAAAGGCCTTCGCCACCGGGGTGAGCAGGCCGGCCTCGGCCAGCGCCGCCGAGCGGGCCATGGGATCGGCGCTGCGCCGGGCCCGGTCGAGGGCATCGGCGGTCATCAGGCAGATCGCGGGGGAAGCGGCGGTCTCCGCCCGCGTGGCCAGCAGCATGCGCTTGGCGTCGGGGTGGAAGACGATGGGCGCCATGCCCTCGCCGTTATAGCCCTGGGCCTTGCCCTGGCGGCGGTCCTTGGCATAGGCGAAGGCCCGCTGGGTGGCGCGCTCGGCCACCGCCACGCCCTGCACGCCCACCGCGAGGCGGGCGTTGTTCATCATGGTGAACATGCAGGCGAGGCCCTTGTTCTCCTCGCCGATGATCCAGCCGATGGCGCCCTCGCCGCCGTCGCCGAAGCTCATGGTGCAGGTGGGCGAGCCGTGCAGGCCGAGCTTGTGCTCGAGGCCGGTGGCGTAGACGTCGTTGCGGGCGCCGAGGCTGCCGTCGGCGTTCACGAGGAACTTCGGCACCACGAACAGGGAGATGCCGCGGGTGCCGGGGGGCGCATCCGGCAGGCGCGCCAGCACGAGGTGGACGATGTTGTCGGCGACGTCGTGCTCGCCGTAGGAGATGAAGATCTTGGTGCCGAAGATGCGGTAGGTGCCGTCGCCGTGGGGCACGGCCTTCGCCCGCAGCGCCGCGAGGTCGGATCCCGCCTGCGGCTCGGTGAGGTTCATGGTGCCCATCCACTGCCCGGCGACCATCTTCTCCAGATAGGTCTTCTGCAGCTCGGCCGAGCCATGGACCGTGAGGGCCTCGATGGCGCCGGAGGTGAGCACCCCGCCCAGCGCGAAGGCCGGGCTGGCCGAGTTCCAGAACTCGGTGAGCGCCGAGGTGATGGTGGTGGGCAGGTTCTGGCCGCCGAACTCCTCTTCGGCCCCGACCCCGCCCCAGCCGGCCCCGGCCCAGGCCTCATAGGCCTCGCGCCAGCCGGTGGGCGTGGTGACGACGCCGTCCTTCAGCCGGCAGTGTTCCTTGTCGGCGACCTTGTCGAGGGGCTCGATCACCGCCTGGGCGAACTTGGCGGCCTCCTCCAGCACCGGGTCCACCACGTCGAACGACAGCTCGACGAGCCCCTGCTCCATCAACGCGGGCAGCGCCGTGCACGTCTTGAGAAAGAAGGAGACGTCCTCGACCGGTGCGCGATACCCCATCTCACCCTCCCAGATGATTCCGGTCCGCCCCCCGGGGCAGGCTCCGGCCGATTGCCGCCGCCCGCTCCGGCGCGACGCCGGACGTTTCCGCAAAGCCTTGCCGCAACCTTTGTTGCGACCCTTGACTCGACGCTGCCCGCGCGATCTAAGCGCGCTCAGGCGGCCGGCACCACTTCGCGGCATCGGTCGCCGGCGTCAAGACCCACGCTTCGCCTTATTGGTCTCAGCTGCCCCGGGTCGAGCATGGCCGCCCCCTTCCCGCCCCGCATCACCCGCAGTCTCGCCGCCGACGCCGGAGCGCTCGCCGCCGCGTCCGAGGTGCTGCGCGCGGGCGGGCTGGTTGCCTTCCCCACCGAGACGGTCTACGGCCTCGGCGCCGATGCCGCCGCGCCCGGCGCGGTGGCCGCCCTCTACGCCGCGAAGGGCCGTCCCGCCTTCAACCCGCTCATCGCCCACGTCACGGACCTTGCGGCCGCCGAGCGGATCGGCCTCTTCAACCCGGCCGCCCGCGCCCTCGCGCAGGCGTTCTGGCCGGGGCCGCTGACCCTGGTGCTGCCCTATGCCGGCGGCGAGGCGGTGTGCGAGCTGGCCCGCGCCGGCCTCGACACGGTGGCCATCCGGGTGCCGTCCCATCCGGTGGCGGCGGCGCTCATCGCCGGCTTCGGCGGCCCGGTGGTGGCGCCCAGCGCCAACCGCTCGGGCCATGTCTCCCCCACCACCGCTCCCCACGTCGCCCAGGACCTCGACGGCCGGATCGACCTGGTTCTGGACGGCGGCGCATGCGCGGTGGGCGTGGAATCCACGATCCTCGACCTCACCGAGCCGACGCCGCGCCTGCTGCGTCCGGGCGGGGTGGCCCGCGAATCCATCGAGGCGGTTCTCGGCCATGCCCTGGCCAGCGCCGCGCCCGGCGATGCCGCCCGCCCGCTCGCCCCCGGCGGGCTCGCCCCCCACTATGCGCCGAGCGCCCGGGTGCGGCTCGACGTCGACAGCCTCGCCCCCGGCGAGGCGCTGCTGACCTTCGCCGGCGCCCGTCCGCCGGGCAGCGAGAGGGCCGCCGCAGTGCTGGACCTCAGCCCCTCGGGCGACCTTACCGAGGCGGCGGCGCAGCTCTACGGCGCCCTGCGCCGGCTGGATGCGGCCGGCGTCCACGCCATCGCGGTGGTTCCCCTGCCCGCATGGGGCCTCGGCGAGGCCATCGCCGACCGCCTCGCCCGCGCCGCCGCGCCGCGCCCGGCCTCCCCATCGGCCCCTGCCGAGGAGCTTCCCTCATGACCGCGCATCCCCTGCCCACCCGATCCGACCTCGCCGCCGTCATCGACCATGCCGGAGACGACGACATCCCGGCCCTGGTCGCGCTCTGGGAGCGGGCCGGCCTCGTCCGGCCGTGGAACGATCCCCACGCCGACATCGCCCTCGCCCGCCGCGGCCCGCACTCCACCATTCTGGCGGCCAAGGCGGACGGCGAGC
>CALMSN010000139.1 GCA_937872325.1 uncultured Xanthobacter sp.
TCATCATCGGCGCCGCCACCGGGATGGCCTGGGGCCTGACCCAGTCCGGCTTCTCCCGCGCGCTGGCTGCCGCCATGACCGGCCTGCCCGGCGGCTACGCCACCTTCCTGGTCGTCTCCATCGTGGCCTTCGTGATCCTCGGCAGCGTGCTGGAAGGCATCCCGGCCATCGTGCTGTTCGGTCCCCTGCTCTTTCCGATCGCCCGCGCCGTCGGGGTGCACGAAGTGCACTACGCCATGGTCATCGTCTGCGCCATGAACATCGGCCTGATGACGCCGCCCATCGGCATCGGGTTCTACCTCGCCTGCAAGATCGGCAACGTGCCGCCGGACGAGGCGATCTCGGCCATCTGGCCCTATCTCGTCGCCCTCCTCGCCGGGCTGGTGCTGATCGCGGCGGTGCCGTGGCTCTCCATCGGCATGCTGTGATGGCCGTTGCCGCTTGCGACGGCCGGCCATGAGCCCGCCGCGGGTCGCCATCATCGGGGCGGGACCGGCGGGCCTTGCCGCCGCCGACCTCCTCGCCGGCGCGGGATGCCGGGTCGACCTCTACGACCGCATGCCGTCGGCCGCCCGCAAGCTGCTGATGGCAGGGCGCGGTGGGCTGAACCTCACCCATTCCGAGCCGTTCGACCGCTTTCTCGCCCGCTACGGCGCGGCCGCCCCGCATCTGGAGGCGGCCCTGCGCGATTTCCCGCCGCAGGCGCTGCGCGACTACGCCGCCGGCCTCGGCGAGGCGACCTTCGTCGGCACCAGCGGGCGGGTGTTTCCCGAGAGCCTCAAGGCCTCGCCCCTGGTGCGGGCGCTGCTCGCCCGGCTCGGCGCCCATGGCGCGGTGTTCCACCCCCGCCACGCCTGGCAGGGCTGGACCGCGGACGGCACCCTGCGCTTCGCCACCCCGGACGGCGAGGCGAGCGTCTGCGCCGACGCCACCATCCTGGCGCTGGGCGGGGCCTCTTGGCCGCGGCTGGGAGCGGATGGCGGCTTTGTCCCGCTGCTGCGGGCGAAGGGCATCGCCATCGCCGATTTCCGGCCCTCCAACATGGGGATCCGGATCGGCTGGAGCGACCATCTGCGCGACCGCTTCGCCGGCGCGCCGCTGAAGCGCATCGCCCTCGCCTTTGCCGGAACCACGGTGCGGGGCGAGGCGGTCATCACCCGCGACGGGCTGGAGGGTGGCGCTGTCTATGCGCTGTCGGCGAGACTCCGCGATGCGCTGGCGTCGGGACCGGTGCGGCTTTGCCTCGACCTGCGGCCGGATCTCGAAGCGGCGGCTCTCGCCGGCCGGCTGGCCGCGGCGTCCTCCAGCCTCTCGTTCGCCAATCGCCTGCGCCGGGCGGCGGGGCTTGCGCCGGCCGCCATCAGCCTGCTGCACGAGGGCCGCAGCGCCGATCCCGCGGACGGGGTGACCGATGCCGTGAAACTCGCCCCCGGCGCCCTGGCCGCGCGCATCAAGGCGGTGCCGCTGACGGTGACCGGCACCCAGGGCCTGGAACGGGCGATCTCCAGCGCCGGCGGCCTCGCCTGGAACGAGCTCGGCGCCGACTATGCCGTCACCCGCCTGCCGGGCACCTTCGCCTGCGGCGAGATGCTGGACTGGGAGGCGCCCACCGGCGGCTACCTGCTGCAGGCCTGCTTCGCCACCGGACGGGCGGCGGCGAAGGGCGCCCTCGCCCGCCTCGGCCTCGCTTGAAGCGCTTCACCCGCCCGGATGCGGCGACGCGCCCGCTCACTGCAGGTGCACAGGCGGATTGAACGCCCGCCCTGGAGCGGACGGCGTTTCAACAGGGCAGTCCCGATGGACGCCATCGGGACGTGCTTTAGGGTCATCGCCCCCGGTCTTCTGACGAAGGGCGAAAGCGGGGCGCTCCGCCGGCGCGCCGGGCCGGAGACAGGCAGGGCACCCGCTCACCGGCCCGCGGCAAGGCGGCCGCGCGGGCGGCTCACGCCCAGCTGAGGAACAGGCCGATATCGCCCGGCATGCCGTTCGGCCAGTCCACGATCAGCGCCTTGAGCTTGTAGTCGGCGCCGCGCAGGTGGTCGCGCCAGATCTCGTAGGCCTGGCGGGGGCGGCCGGGGAGGGTGTCCGGCCAGCCCTCCTCCGCATTGTTGATGGCCCGCCCCTTGTCGCTGCACAGCAGGTTGGGGAAGCGCATCACCATGATCTCGGTCTCGCCCCGCTCGGCGGCCAGGCGGACCTTGGTGCGGATGTTCTCGGCGATCTTGTGCAGCAGTTCCGGAGTGATCTCCAGCGGCTGCGACAGCTTCTCGATCAGCTCGTGGCGCGCCTTGTCGGCGCTGTCCATGGCCGCGAGCTCCTTCGAGAGCTTCGCCGCCTCGACCTGATGCATGTAATCGCGCAGTTCCTCGGCCGACATGAAGGTCTCGTCGCCAAGCGTCGCGTGGGGATGCTGCGTGGTGTCGGTCATGGTGCCCTCCTCGTCGGCGCGCGCAGGCCCCCGCCGCGCGACGCCGGCACCCTTCTAGCGGCAAATCGGCGGCGCGCACATCCACATCTTTACCGCAGTGCGGCAAGACCGGAAGAGGGTCCGGCAAAATTCAGGCGGGATGTTTCCCGGCAAGGACTTGGCCTGGATTCACGGGGTGCGGATCGCCGAGGAGAACGGCGCATCGTCGCCCGGGGCGCGGTGGATGACGGCCCGGCGGCGCACCTCCTCCAACGGCAGGTCGGTGCGGATGAGGCCCAGCTCGTAGAGATAGTCCGGCAGGTAGCCCGAGACCAGGATCCGCCAGTCCAGCGGCACCCGGGAATCGACGATCCGGGCCAGGCGATAGATGATCGTGGTGCAGTTGGAGGTCACGGTCTGGTAGAATTCGGGCTGCCTTGCCAGATGGTTGCCCAGCGCCACATAGGACAGGAACAGGGCGCGGGCCTGCTCCGGCGATACCTTCAGCGGGAACAGCGAGACCGTCTCGCCGCGGGCGTCGGTGCGCAGGCGCACGATGTCGTTCTCATCGGCGGCGACCAGCACCAGCTCGAACGCCTTGAAGAAGCCGCCGACCTCCGAGAAGGCCTCGCCCTTCTCCTTGCGGATCTCCACCGAGAACACCACCCGCGACCCGTCGCGGAAGCCGAAGCCGATCAGCGTGTGGGCGATGGCCGGGCTCGCCCATACCGAGCTGAACAGGTCCACCGAGACGAGGTCGGCGAGGGCGTAGCGCCGTGTCTCCCAACGCTCGGTGAAGTCGGTTTCCGTGCGCCAGTCGAAGTTGCGCACGTTGTGCAGCACCACGGTGTCGCCCTCCAGCGCGCCGGTGACGCCGTGGGCGACCTCGGGGGCCCAGTCGCGGGAGTCGGACGGCCGGATCGAGCCCCACCAGAGGGCCACCACGGCGCCGGCAAGGATCGCCCCGCCCAGCGCCAGGGCCATCCGCCGGCGATAGCGCGCGGGCGGCCCGAGGGGCAGCGCCAGAATGACGAGGAGGAGGGCCGCCACCGCCGCCGCGGCCATCAGCGGCGCACGCCAGTGCGGCGGCGCCTGATGCCAGAAGGCGGTCATGCTCCAGGCCGCGCCGAGCCCCAGCACCAGCGCCAGGACACCGAATCCCACCCACGCGAGAACCCCGCCGCCCGACCGGGCGGAGGCCGCCGCCGGCCGCTTGGCCTCGGACGGATCGCTCTCCACCCGCGGCATCAGCTCCGTCCTCCGCCGCCGGCCGGCTTGAGCACGATCCGCGGGTGGCGGCGATGGACCATGCAGGCGCGGGCAGCCTCGCCCTCGGGCCGCCGGAAGAGGAACTGGAACATCGAACCGATCAAAGCCTTCCGACCCTTTGGTGCCGCCGCCCGGCGGGCGATTCCATGACGGCGATCCGGCCCTGGAGCGAGATCCGGTCACATGGCCCGCCTCCGGGGTCCATATGGTCGGTGCAGCGCCTCGGAGCATGGGCCTGAGCCGGCTCTAGACCGTTTCCCGATCGGATGGAACATCCGGCCGGCAGGCATCTCGCGGAAACGGCAAGCCGTCCAGGCGGCTCCGCCCAGCGTCCCTTCAGGCGCGGTGCGGCGCCGGCAGGCGGATGGCGAGGCCGGGGCATGGCAGACTCAAAAATGCCGGCCGAGGCTGAAAGCCTGGTTCCGGACGATGCTGGGAAAGACCTCAGATCCCGGCGCCGATATTCAGGAAATCCTTGCGCAGCGCGTCGGCCATGCTGGGCCGGGGGGCGCGGTCGGGCGCGGCGCCGGTGGTGCGTCCCGGCGCGGTCAGGGTCTCAGCGAGGCGGTGGACCTGGGCGGCGATCTCCGGCACCGCGGTGATCTCCCACCAGGCCGGCCGGGTCAGCGGTCCCAGGGCGAAGAGCCAGCGGCTGGCATCGCCGAACCGGTCCAGCACCGCGCAGTCGCGGGTCTCGATGCCGAGGCCCAGCGCGTCCGGAACCAGCAGCCCGCTGCGGCGCAGGTCCTCGAACACCGGCACGCCGATGGCGGCGAAGTCGGAGCGCGGGCCGGTGCAGTTCACCACCGTCGCGGCATCGAAGCCGGTCACCCCGCCGGCCTGGGTCCGGATCGAGACCCGGGTGCCGGCGTCGGTGCGGCGGAAGCCGTGGATCCGCCCCGCCATCACCTGCAGCCGGCCGGTGGCGAGCAGGGCCGCCATGCCGGCGGCGATCCGCGGCGCCATGCGGTGGCGATGCACGTCCCACAGCGTGCGGCCATGGCGCAGGAAGCGCGCCTTGTCCTTGAGGGTCCAGCGGCTCCAGACGTCGGCGACCCGCGGGCGGGCAGCGTCCATCACCTTCTGCCAGGGAATGCCGGCCGCCTTGGCGGCGCGGGCGGCCGCCCGCAGGTGGCGCAGCGCCGCGACGGGGCCGGGGGCGGCCTCCGGATCGAGCACCGGCGCGGCGGGGGCCGGGCCGGCATGGGCCTGGGCCGGCGGCAGGTGGGTGTGCGGCAGCAGGCCGTGGCGGGACACCGCCAGCAGCGGGCCGCGGTGGCCCTGGGCCGCCAGCTTCAGCGCCACGTCCACCATGGTGAGGCCGGCGCCGATCAGCAGCACCGGCGCATCCGGCGGCAGATCGGCGCTTTCCGGCCAGCACCAGGGGTCGGCGACGAATTGCGGCGTGTCGTAGAACCAGGCGTCGCGACATCGCGGCGGCCGGGGCGGCAGGTGGCCGGTGGCGAGCACCACCATGTCGCCTTCGAGCCGGCGGCCGTCGGCGAGGTGGACGGCGGGACGCTGCCCCTTCTCCACCTTCACGGCCTCGCCGCGCACCCGGACCAGGGCGCCCTCGGGCGCCGCCGCGGCCGTCTCCAGGCACTCGGCGAGATAGGCGCCGAACAGCTGGCGACCGACGAAGGCGCTGCCCAGATGCCCCTCCGCCTCGTCCAGCGCGGGATCGAGGTCGGCCGCCGGATCGCTCCGGCGGTCCCCCAGCCACTGCGCGAAGGTGGGGGAGAGGCCGACCTCCATGCGGGCAACGGGGACGTTCAGCAGGTGCTGCGGATCGCAGGCGTCGCCATAGGCGAGGCCGCGGCCGGCGCGGGTCGCCTGCTCGATCAGGATCACCCGCACCCGGGGCTGCGCGGCGGCGACCAGGGCGAACAAGGTGCCGCTGAATCCGCCGCCCACCACCAGCAGGGTCCGCCCCGCACCCCAAGCATTCAGCATAGTCCGTCTCCCTGCCGCGCGGCGGCTTGCGCTGCGCATCCGCCGGCCCGCACGGGCCGCCGGCACGCCTCTCGCTGCACCCGAGGCGCGGAGCCCACCCGGATTTCGCCCCGCCGCGACGCCCCTGCGGGCACCGGCCGCGGACATCCTGACCCGCCGCCCGCCCGAAGGCGATTCACCGGCCGGACTGCGAGGCAACCGGGCCGGCGCGGGATCGGCCGGATGCGAACGGATCCGGCCGCGCATTAAATAATAATATCAATAGAGTTTATTGACTAATATGCCGGACCTGTCCAGGCTTTTTGCACAATGCGCCTGCGTAATTTGCGCGCAACCCATCCGGATACCCACAGCTCTCTCCCTCCCGCCGAGAGGGCCGCAGGCAGCGCGGGATGCAGGCGGGCCGGGCAAGCCCCGGCCTCCTGCATCTCGGCTCACCCCTTGCGGCGGCGCTCGCCATTGGGGGCGGTGGCGCAGGCCGGAGGCGCGGCCGGCGATGGAAACAGGCCCCCCGACAGGAGCTTGCCATAGGCGGAAAGGACGTGGTCGGGCACCGTCGCCGCGGCATCTTCGGCATAGACGTAGCGCTGGCTGAGATAGCCGCGGGCGCCCATCAGCATGTGCACCACCACCTCGATCTCCTCGTCGGAGAAGGCCTGCACCTCGCCCTTGTCGCGGCCCCGGCGCAGGAGGCGGGCATAGCTGTTGGCGATGATGTCGATGTGCCGGCGATAGCCGGCCGGCGCGAACATCTCGGCCTCGTTGAGGATCCGGATGAATTCCGGCACCTCCTTCAGGTACTCGAAGAAGGCGCGGAAGCGGTCCTCCTCCTGCATCGCCTGCGGGACATCGGCGCGGGTGCGCACGCGGATGAACTCCAGCATGTCCTTGCCGGTCTCCGGGAGCAGCTCGTCGAGCAGCTCCTGCCGGGTGGCGAAGTAATTGTAGAAGGTGCCCTGCGCCACCCCCGCCTCGGCGGTGATCCGGGCGATGGAGGCCTCGGCATAGCCGAGCCGGCCCACCACCTTGCGGGCGGCGTCGTACAGCTTCTGCCGGGTCAGCTCGTTGCGCTCGGCGCGGGTGAGCTTGATGCGGCGGGGCGCGGCGCCTCGCGCGCCCTTCGGCCCGCCCTTGAGGGTCTTCCTGACCGGCTCCTTCGCCGTGTCCTTTGCCGTTTCTTGGGCGGAGGCCTTGGCGGTGCCATCGGCGGGCGGCTCTGCGGTGGTGGTCATGGCAGATCGCTCATGCGGCCTTGAATCCGGAAACGAGCTCGTCGCGCAGGACGCGCTTGAGCACCTTTCCGGACGGATTGCGGGGGAGCTGCTCGCGCAGCACGAGCGCCTTCGGCACCTTGAACGCCGCCAGGCGCGCGCGGCAATGGGCGATCAGGGTCTCAAGGTCCAGTTGTCCGCCCTCCAACAGGACGACGACCGCGATCGGCCGCTCGCCCCACCTCTCGTCCGGCACGCCCACCACTGCGGCCTCCCGCACCATGGGCAGCTCGTAGATCACCCGCTCCACCTCGGAGGAAGCGATGTTCTCGCCGCCGGAAATGATAATATCCTTTTTTCTATCGGTTAGAAAAAGGAAGCCCTCGGCGTCCAGATAGCCCACGTCGCCGGTGCGGAACCAGTCGCCGAAGAAGGATGCGGCGGTCTTCTCAGGGTCGCGCCAGTAGCCCTTCGTCACCTTGGGCCCGCGCACGCAGATCTCGCCCGGCTCGCCCGCCGGAACCTGCGCCCCGGCCTCGTCGCGGATCGCGATCTCCACATGGGCCAGCGCCCGGCCGGTGGAGCCGATCTTGGAGATCTCGTACCCGGCTTCCATGAAGGTGTCGCCGCCGCAGGTCTCGGTGAGGCCGTAGGCGTCGATATAGCGCGCCCGGGTGAAATAGGCCGAGAAGGTGCGGATGCGGGCCTCCGGGGTGCGCTCGCCCCCGCCCACCACCCATTTCAGGCTCGACACGTCGTGGCGCTCGCGCTCCGGGCAGGCGAGCAGCGCGCTGGTCATCACCGGGGCCAGCCAGGCGCCGTCGAGGCGCTCGGCATCGATGGCCGCGAGCACCGCCTCGGGGACGAAGTCGCGCATGATGCAGAGCGTGCCGCCCAGCCACAGCACTGCCAACCCGGGCAGGTCGAACGCGCCCACATGATACATCGGCCCCACCACCAGCAGCCGGGTGTGGGCGCCGAGGCCGAGGCAGAGGATGTGGTCGGAGGACTTCCAGTAGAAGTTCTCATAGGTGTGCATCACCCCCTTCGGCCGGTCGGTGGTGCCGGAGGTGTACATGAGGCGGAACAGGTCGCCCGACGCCCGGCGGACCACCGCCGCCCGCGCCGCGCCCCGCGCCAGCGCGCGCGGATCGGCCTGGGCGGCGCGGTCGAGCACGATCACGTCCGCCGGGCCGCCGGCATTGTGCTCAAGCTCCGCGTCGACGAAGAGCAGCCGCGCGCCCGAATTCTCCACGATGTAGGCCACCTCCTCGGCGGAGAGGCGGAAGTTGATCGGCAGGAACACCGCGCCGGCATGGCTCGAGGCCAGCGCCAGGGCGAGAAAGGCGGCGCTGTTCTTCATCAGCACCGCCACCACGTCGCCTTCCCCGACGCCGCGGGATTGCAGGACGCCCGCGAGCCGCTCGGCCCGGTCGAGAAGCTCCGCATAGGTGATCCGCCGCCCGTCATAGATCACCGCCTCGCGCTCCGGCGTCACCCGCGCGTGATAGGCCACGAAGCTCGTCAGATTGATCATCCCGGCAGTCCTTCCCCGACCATTCCGGCCCGGCGCCGTGGCGGCCCGGGTCAGTTATTATGATTAGTGACTCATAATTCATTTTTTGCTTGACGTCACCGCCCCCCTCTCCGATTGTGAGGCCACGCAGCGCCAGACTGCGAATGCCGGGCCGGAGACGCGCAGACCGCTGGACGCGGAACGGTGCCGTGCGCCCTGGGGAGGTGACCATGACCAGTTCCAAGGGGATCGGATTCAGCCGCCGGACCGCGCTCGGCCTTATCGGCGCCGGCGCGGCGAGCCTTGCCTCGCCATGGGTGGCGCGGGCGCAGGCCAAGACCATCCGCATCGGCATGCCTACCATCCTGTCCGGGCGGGTGGCCCAGCTCGGCCTCTCCTCGCGCAATGCGGTGATGATGGAGGTGGAGAAGGTGAATGCGGCGGGGGGCCGCCACCGGGCGACGGGGGGCCTTCTCCCGACGCCCAGGGCCCCCGCGGCGGTGAGCGCGCACTGGCGTCGGCCGCCGAAGGCCGCGCCGGCGCCCGGATCAGCCGGCCGCGCCCGGCGCGGGTCGCGTTCAGCGGGCCAGGC
>CALMSN010000140.1 GCA_937872325.1 uncultured Xanthobacter sp.
ATGAGCGCCAGGCCGCGCTCGTCATTTCCATCCTGGCCGCGATCGTCGGCGTCGCCATGGCGGCGGGGGGACGCCACGGCCCTCTCGGGGTCCACGGTGCCATGGTCCTCCTGACCGGGCTGATGTGCGCCTTCTGGGTGATCCGGGACTATTACAAGACCTACCGGCCCGCGACCCGCCTCACCGCCTATTATGACGCGCCCATCAAAGCCGGAATCCTGCTCGCCCTTCTCTGGGCGGCGATCGGCATGTTCTTCGGGGATTGGGTGGCCTGGCTCCTCGCCTATCCCGAGATGACCTTCGATGCCGCCTGGTCGAGCTTCGGGCGGATGCGCCCGATCCACACCACCGGCGTGATCTTCGGCTTCGGCGGCAATGCGCTGATCGCGACCTCCTTCCATGTCCTGCAGCGCGCCTCGCGGGCGCGCCTGCCCGACCAGCTCAGTCCCTGGTTCGTGCTGATCGGCTACAACCTGTTCTGCGTGGTCGCGGCCAGCGGCTATCTGATGGGCGTCACCCAGTCGAAGGAATATGCCGAGCCGGAATGGTATGCCGATATCTGGCTCGTCGTGGTGTGGGTGGTCTACTTCATCCTCTACATGCGCACACTGGCGCATCGCAAGGAACCACACATCTACGTCGCCAACTGGTATTACCTCGCCTTCATCCTGGTCGTGGCGATGCTGCACATCGTCAACAACCTGGCAGTGCCGGTGTCGTGGGCGGGCGTGAAAAGCTACTCGCTGTTCTCTGGCGTGCAGGATGCGATGACCCAGTGGTGGTACGGCCACAACGCCGTCGCCTTCTTCCTCACGTCCGGCTTCCTTGGCATGATGTACTACTACATGCCCAAACGCGCCGAGCGCCCGATCTACTCCTACCGGATGTCGATCATCAGCTTCTGGGGCATCACCTTCTTCTACATGTGGGCGGGCTCGCACCACCTGCACTACACGGCTCTGCCCCAATGGGTGCAGTCGCTCGGCATGACCTTCTCGCTGATGCTTCTGATTCCGTCCTGGGTGTCCGCAGGCAACGCACTGATGACGCTCAACGGCGCATGGCACAAGGTCCGCGACGACGCCGTGCTGCGCTTCATGATGGTCGCAGCGGTGTTCTACGGCCTCTCGACATTCGAGGGTTCGTTCATGGCGATCCGCTCCGTCAATTCTCTCTCACACTACACGGATTGGACCATCGGACACGTGCATGCCGGCGCGCTCGGCTGGGTAGCAATGATCACGTTCGGCTCGATCTATGCCTCAGTCCCCTGGCTATGGAGGCGCAGCGCGATGTATTCGGCCAGGCTCGTCGAGGCGCATTTCTGGCTCGCGCTTGCCGGTACCATCATCTACGTCTTCGCAATGTGGAATTCCGGCATCATCCAGGGGCTGATGTGGCGGACCTATAACGAGAGCGGCACGCTCGCCTACTCCTTCGTCGACTCGCTCGTCGCGATGCATCCCTATTACATCGCCCGCGCGATCGGCGGACTGTTGTTCCTGATCGGCGCTGTCATCGGTTGCTACAACATCTGGATGACCATTCG
>CALMSN010000141.1 GCA_937872325.1 uncultured Xanthobacter sp.
GACCGCAGAAACCCGCGGCCTGCTCGACGCCGCCCGCCTTGCCCGGCTGCCGCGCGGCGCCGCCTTCATCAACGTCGCCCGCGGCGCGGTGGTGGACGAGCCAGCCCTGGTGGCCGCCCTGCGCTCCGGCCAGATCGGCGCCGCCACCCTCGACGTGGTGGCGCAGGAGCCGCTGCCGCAGGACAGCCCGCTCTGGGACATGCCCGGGGTGCTCATCACCCCGCACCTCGCCTCGATGGCGATTCCGCGCTCGGCGGCGGCCCAGATCGCCGAGAACATCCGCCGCATCCGCGCCGGGGCCGCGGTGCTCAATGCGGTAAATCTTGCCCGCGGGTACTGAAGCACCAAGTTTTCGACGCATTGCCCCTGCAAAAGTTATTTACCTGCCATTTACATTTCCCCTTATCGAGCCGCTTGCGCTCGCCCGCCAAATCCCATTGGATCTGCCCGAGCCCACGGGCTGGAGGAGATGCGTCCCATGAAGAAGAAGGGCCGGATGCAAGCCGGTAATCTGTCTCGCGTTGCCATGGCCGCGGTATTCGGCTGGTCGACGGTGGCTCTGCCCGCCTACGCCCAGCCCGCGGCGCCGCGGGCCGCCCAGCCGACGCCGCCCGCTCCGGCCGCCGATGGCGCCCCGCCGGCCGGCGCTCCGGTTCCGCCGCCGCTGGCGACCGCTCCGGTTGCCGCCGATCAGGCGCAGCCCATGGTCTATTCCATGAGCGAGCTGGAATACCTGCTGGGCCCCGTGGCGCTCTATCCCGATCCGCTGCTGGCCCTGGTCTTCCCCGCCTCCGCCTTCCCCGACCAGATCCTGGAAGCGCAGCAGTGGATCGCGGCCAACCCCCAGGCGGTGCGCGACCGCAACTTCGCCGACGTGGACCAGAAGGCCTGGGACAGTTCGGTCAAGGGCCTGGTGCGCTTTCCCGACGTGATCGAGATGCTCGCCAGCCACCTGGACTGGACCGAGAGCCTGGCCTTCGCCTTCATCAATCAGCCGCAGGACGTCTCGGCCGCGGTGCAGGTGCTGCGCGCCAAGGCGCAGCAGGTGGGCAACCTCAAGACCACGCCGCAGCAGCAGGTGACCACCCGCCAGGAAAACGGCCAGCAGACCATCTACATCCAGCCGGCCAACCCCGAGCGCATCTACGTTCCGAGCTATGACAGCTCGACCGTGTTCAACACCTTTGCCACCGGCGCCCTGCTGTTCGGCACCGCGGTGCTGGTGGGTTCCGCCTGGAACAACAGCTGGGGCTGGAACAATCGCCGCTGGAACAATGTGTGGGTCACCCCCCCGGGCTGGCATCGCCCGCCCCACTGGGGTCCGGGACCGGGCCCGCGCCCGCCGGGCTGGGGTCCGGGACCGCGTCCGCCGTCCTGGGGTCCGGGCAACGGCCCCTGGCGGCCGGGTCGTCCCGGTGGTCCGGGTGGCCCCGGCGGCCCCGGCGGCCCCGGCCGTCCTGATCTTCCGGGCGTCGGCGGCCCCGGCCGTCCGGGCCTTCCCGGTCGTCCGGGCGTTCCCGGCGGCCCTGGTGGCCCTGGACGTCCTGGCCTGCCGGGTGGCCCCGGCGGATCCGGCATCGGCGGACCGAACCGTCCGGGCGTGATGCCGGGCCGGCCGGGTGGCGATGGTCCGGGCCGTCCGGGTGTCGGCGGCCCGAATCGGCCCGACCGTCCCAATGTCGGCGGGAACCGTCCCGGGGCGGGCGAGAACCGCCCCGGCGCCGGGCAGAACCGGCCCAATGCCGGCCAGAACAGGCCGAACGCCGGGCAGAACCGGCCGGCAAATCGGCCGAATGCGGGACAGAACCGGCCCGCGAACCGGCCGAACGTCAATCAGAGCCGGCCGGCAAACCGGCCCGCAGCGCGGCCGCAGGCGCGGCCCGGCAACCGCCCGGCGGCACGGCCGCAGGCGCGGCCCAATCGTCCTGCGGGTCGCCCGAATGCCGGCCATCGCGGCGGTGGTGGCGGAGGTCGCCTGCGCCGCTGATGCTGCTTCGCCCGGCGGGAGTGCGCTCCCGCGGGCAAATGCGGATGAAAAGAGCCTTCGCGCTTCGGCGCGAGGGCTTTTTTTTCGCCACCGAGAACAGGAGCCGTCCCGACCGACCGTCTTTCTCCCTCGGGACCCGCCGCGACGCGGAAGCGGGCGAGAGCCGCCGGTGTACCGAGCCCACAGGCAAGGCGAGGGTAGATTTCATAGCCTGCGCGGGGTCAGGCGCGGCGGCGGAAGAGCCGGCGGCGGCCCTGTGGACGAGGCACAACGGCGCCGGCGGCTCGCAGGGATTCTCGGCCAGCAGACAAGCTGGTGAGCGGCCTTGAGGGCGCGCCGACTCTGCGCGTTACGAAAACGCTTCAGATCACGGCGGTGGAACGGTTTCGGCGGATTTCGCGGCCGGAGGAAAATCCTGGCGATCAATACCTGGGGCGGTGCATCACTGTTTCCCCGGAGCCCTGAAGCGGTCCAGCATGTCGAGGCAGCCGAGCCACCGCTCGCCCCGGGCGAGTTCCGTCTCCAGCATCTTCATGGTGCGGCCGCGACCCGGATCGTCGTCGCGCAGCCAAACCCCGACGACGGCGGCGAAGAGCACCGCCAGCGCCTTGGCGCGGACCGCGCCGGACAGGCCGGCGCATGCCAGCCCGGCCGCAGCCAGCATCCAGCGCTGGGATTGCTGCGACAGCCGCAGCAACCGCAGCGCCAGCAACGGATCGGTGCGGGCCGATGCGGCAAGGGCCGCCACCGCCTCACGGTGGTCCTCAAGCACGGCCAGGCGACGCATGAGCACCTCGAACAGGCGCTCCTGAGGACCTTCGCCGGTGGGCTCGTCGGGCGCGCTCTCCGCCAGCACGCGCCGGTCGGTGGCCCGGAAGAAGCCGGCGAGCAGGTCGTCCCGATCGGCGAACACCGCACGCATGGCGCCCAGCGGTACCCCCGCATGCGCGGCCACCTGCGCGAGGTCGATGGCGCGATAGGGGGTCGTCGGCAAAAGGGCGAGGAAACTGCGCAGGCAGGCATCACGCAGGATTTCGGTGGGCATCTGTCCCTCCCGTGCCGGATCGGGCGGCGCCGGAACGGATCCATGGCGCGGCGCAACAAGAATACCGCGCCCCGGCTCCGCCCCCAAGGACATGCACCGGAACTTGAAGAGACGGCCTCGCAGTCCTTGGTCCTCCGAACCACCGCCGGGCGGCGGCAGTGCCGGGCCTGGAGAAGCAGGATGTCAGGCGACGATCTTTGGCTTGGCGCGCCGCCCCCGGGCCGGAGCCACCGTATCTCAAACGCCGGCCCTGGCTCTGGTGCGCTGGTGCACCGGACATCGAGCGCCAGCTCTGGCCCCGAGCCGCCTCATGTCAGGCGAAGATCCTGGGCCGAGGGCGCAGGGGCCGATCACCGGCTATCAAGCGCCGGCCCCGGGCCTCACGCGCCATATCTCAAACGCCGGCCCCCCTTGGGCGCAGGCGCAGGTTCTGGCCCGAAGGTGCCATATATCCGGCGAAGATCCTGGTTTTGGGGCGCCCACACAGGTTCACAGGCGATAGCGCTCCCGCTCCGGGCCTGCGGCGCCGCATCTCCGGCGACGATCGTGGGCGTGGAAGCACCAGCCCCGGTTCTTCGGGGATCGAGCGCAGGTTCTGGCCCTGATGTGCTCCGTCTCCGGCGACGATTCGAAAGCCTCGTCCAGAGGCGCGCCGGTCGTGGAGATGCCGGACATGGGCACCGGGAGGGCGGCCCGCGCCACGATCGGCGCAGCATCCGGCAGGCGCCGGTTCACCGGCCATACCGTGCCCGCTCCGGGCCGTAGGCGCCATATCTCCGGCCACGCTCATGGGCCCGGAAGCACCGAGGCCGGTTCACCGGGCATCGTGCGTCAGCTCCGGCCCTAAGGCGCCGCCTCTCCGGCGCCGGAACTAGCCCGGGAGCCCCGGCTCTGGCGCACAGGCCATCAGGCGTCGGCTCCGGCCCTGAGGTGCCGTATCCCCGGCGACGATCGTGGGGTTGGGCCCAGGGGCCGGTTCACCGAAGATCGTACGCCCGCTTTGGGCCTGCGGCGCCATATCTCAAGCGACGATCATGGGCCGGGAAGCACCGGCGCAGGTTCAGCGGCCATCTGGCGCAAGCTCCCGCCCCGAGGCGCCGCATCTCAGGCGACGATTCTGAAAGCCCGTCCTGAGGCGGGCCGGACGGGGCGAGCGGGGGCGCGGCCCACGCCGCGATCGGCATAGGATCCGCAAGGCCGCGCAAAGCGCGGCTCGCGCAGCGGTCTGCGTCGCCCCCTCCGCGCCGTCTGGCCTCAGCCGGCCAGTTCGCGGCCGCGCCGGGTGGCGGCGGCGACCGCCTCGGTCATCAGCGGCCCCATGCCCCGCGCCTCGTCCATCAGCACTGCCAAGGCGGCCGCCGTGGTCCCGCCCGGCGATGTGACGTTCTGGCGCAGGGTCGCCGCCGGCAGGTCGCTGGCGGCCATCAGCCCGCCGGCCCCGGTGACGGTGGCGCGGGCGATGCGGGCGGAAAGCTCGGCCGGCAGGCCCGCCG
>CALMSN010000142.1 GCA_937872325.1 uncultured Xanthobacter sp.
ACGGCAGCACATACGGGCAATCGTCCCGGCGCGGTGCCGTCGAAAGCAGCCGATAGGCTTCCTCGCTCATGGGCTTGGACATGCCGCCGGTCTTGCTGTCGGGCCAGACGACCCGCCGATTGTCGTAATCCACCCACGACCATTCGAGCTGGAGGATCTCCGACATGCGCGCCGCGAATTCGAACTGAAGCCGGATCGCAAGCAGGATGAACGGATGCTCAAGACCCTCGGCCTCGGCGCGCGCGAGATACGCAAAGAGCTTCTTCATCTCGCTGTCGGTGATCAACCGAGTCTTTCCCCGTTCCGGATACTTCGGGACGTGGCGGCAGGGGTTGGACCCGTCGGGGCGCATGCCCCAGACCTCCGCCATGTTGAACATCTTCCGCACGGCCGCGAGGACGCGGTTCGCGTTGGTCGGCTTTTTCGACATCTTTTTCATCAGGTTTGAGATGTCGGCGCGGGTGACGTCGGGCACCTTCAGTTGGCCGAGCACCGGAATGATGTAGCGCCTTCCGTAGCCGCGGTTCGAATGGACGGTGGACGGCTTGTTGCGGCTTTCCGAATAGTCGGTGATGAACCGGTCGAAGAGTTCTTTGACCGTAGGCGCCTGCCGAGCGGTGGCCCGCTCGGCACTGGGATCGCCGCCGCGACGAACCTCGGCCAACCAGTCCTGAGCGATCCCTCGGGCCTGCTCGACGGTGATCTCGCCGTAGCGGCCGATAGCGGGCTTTCGGCGCTGCCCGTTGTGGGCGACATAGGCGACCATGAAAATCTTGCGGCCGGTCGGGGTGACCTTGACAAGGAACCCCGGTATCGTCGCATCCCGGAGTTCGTAATCGCGCTCCTGCGGGGTTGCGGCGTCGACAGCGGTCTTGGTGAGTTTGATTTTGGGCATTCCTAACCTCCGTTGAGGTCGGATTTCAGGTGCAACATAGGTGCACCTAGAAAGCCAACCGTAGCGTATGTCCGGCTGGGTATGTGTGATCTGAAAACCGAAAAAAGCTAGTGCTGACAATCGGTTATCGGGAAAACGGATACTGCCGGATACACAAAGGATAGGGCATATCCGGTCTCTCAAAATCCGCCGTCCTTACGGATATGTCGGTTCGAGTCCGACCGCCCGCACCATCACTCTTCTCCGCCCCATCTCACATCGATCGGATCGGAGGGTCAGCCTCCCTTGACGACGCATAACTCGCCTGCGGCACCATTCAACATCGAACCAGGCCGGAATTAGAAGCGTCCTGTTTCTGCCGGAGCTCCAACCCCTGTGGCGGTGGTGCCTTGAAGCGTCAAACGGGGATACGTTCTCGGCGAGACGGCCGAAGAAGCCCTTCCGCATCGCGGTAGAGGCCGAGCGATCATTGGCTTAGGCGCCCCCGCCGTCGTCTCGTTGAGAGCCGTGAAAATGAGTGCCGCCGCTGATCTGACGCTCCAGCGCATCGGCCTCATCTTGAATCGTGACTGGCCTCCCGCGAGTCGCTGTCGCTCGGATCCGCGTTGAAAATCGCCGAACTTGCCGTTGGTTCGCAGCACCTCCACGGCCGGGCGAACTCGGCCGAAGGTTGGTGATTTCAGCTCAGGTGTTGGATGGCGCCGCCGCGAGAAGTGACGAGCGAGCGTACTCACCCGTCACCAAGAGCCGCTGGCCACGACCACCACCGCCGCCGGATCAGCCGCCGATGGCCGCCGCGATCGCATCGAGCGCGTCAAACGCCTTCGCGCCATCCGGGCCGCCGGCCTGGGCCATGTCGGGGCGGCCGCCGCCACCCTTGCCGCCCAGCACCTCGGCGCCGCGCCGCACAAGTGCCACCGCATCGAAGCGTCCTGCGAGATCCGCAGTCACCCCCACGACGATGCCGGCCTTGCCATCCTCGGTCACGCCGACGATGGCCACCACACCGGAGCCCAGTTGCTTCTTGCCTTCGTCCACCAGGCCCTTGAGATCCTTGATCTCGATGCCCTCGACGCGCCGCGCGAGCAGGCGCACGTCACCGATCGCACGGACCGGGTCGGCGCTATCCACAGTTCCGCCCATGGCCAGCTTCTTCCGCGCATCTGCAAGATCGCGCTCCAGCTTGCGGCGTTCTTCCACAAGGGTGCCAATGCGAGCCTCCACGTCTGGCGTCGCGACCTTCAAGGCCGCGGCCGCCGCCTGGAGCGCCGCGCTGGCGCCATTGAGGTGCCGCCGGGCCACATCCGCCGTCAGCGCCTCGATCCGGCGGACTCCGGAGGCGACCGCGCCCTCGGAAACCACGGAGATCAGCCCGATGTCGCCGGTCCTCTTCACATGCGTGCCACCGCAAAGCTCAACCGAATAGGGGGCGCCATTGCCCTCGTCGGTGCCCATGGAGACCACGCGAACCTCATCGCCATACTTCTCGCCGAACAGGGCCCGGGCCCCCGAGGTGATGGCATCGTCGACTGCCATGACGCGGGTCTCGACCGGCTCGTTGCGAAGCACGAAGCGGTTGGCGATGTCCTCCACCTCGGCGATCTCGCCCGCGGAGAGCGGCTTGGGGTGGGAGAAGTCGAGGCGCAGCCGGTCGGCAGCGACCAGTGAGCCATTTTGGGCGACATGCTCGCCCAGCACCCGCCGCAGTGCCTCGTGCAGGAGATGGGTGGCCGAATGGTTGGCCCGGATCGCGCCCCGCCGGGCGTGGTTGATGCTCAACGACAGCGCCTTGCCCACCTCCAGCGTCCCGGCTTCCACCTCCACATCGTGGATGAAAAGATCACCGAGCTTTTTTTGCGTGTTGAGGACGCGGACCGCAACGCCGCCTTCGCCGGTCATGCGCCCGGTATCGCCCACCTGACCGCCGGATTCGCCGTAGAACGGTGTTTGATTCAGGATCAGCAAGCCGCGCGTGCCCGCCTTCAGACTGTCCACCTCCTGGCCATCGCGGACCAGCGCCACCACCGCGGCGTCAACCTTCTCGGTTTCGTAGCCGAGAAACTCGGTGGGACCCACCTTGTCCCGCAAGGCGAACCAGAGCGTATCGGTGGCCGCATCGCCAGAGCCGGTCCAGTTGGCCCTTGCTTCCGCCTTCTGGCGCGCCATGGCCGAATCGAAGGCATCGGTGTCGACGCTGATGCCGCGGGCGCGCAGCGCGTCCTGAGTGAGGTCCAGCGGGAAGCCGTATGTGTCGTAGAGGCGGAAGGCGACGTCGCCGGAGAACTGCGCTCCTGCGGTCAGGCCGCCGCTGGCATCCTCGAGGATAGAGAGGCCGCGTTCTAGGGTCCGCCGGAACCGGGTCTCCTCCAAAAGCAGCGTCTCCTCGGCCAGTGCCTGCGCCCGCACCAACTCCGGATACGCGCGGCCCATCTCGCGCACGAGAATCGGGACCAGACGGTGCATCAGCGGATCCTTGGCGCCGAGCAGCTGGGCGTGGCGCATGGCGCGCCGCATGATGCGCCGCAACACATAGCCGCGGCCCTCATTAGATGGGAGCACGCCGTCGGCGGTGAGGAAGGTAGATGCCCTCAGGTGGTCGGCAATCACTCGATGGCTCGCCTTCTGCGGGCCTTCTGGATCGACGCCCGTCAGCTCTGCGACCTCGGCGATGATGGCGCGCATGAGGTCGGTTTCATAATTGTCGTGAGTGCCTTGCAGCAGGGCGGAGATCCGCTCCAGCCCCATCCCGGTGTCGATGGACGGCCGCGGCAGCGCCACTCGCTCGCCGCCGGGCAGTTGCTCGTACTGCATGAACACGAGATTCCAGATCTCGATGAAACGGTCGCCGTCGGCATCCGCGGATCCGGGAGGTCCGCCGGGGATGTGCGGGCCGTGGTCGAAGAAGATCTCCGAGCAAGGGCCGCACGGCCCCGTATCCCCCATCGACCAGAAGTTGTCCGAGGTGGGGATGCGGATGATCCGCCCCTCCGGCAGTCCGGCGATCTTCCGCCACAGGCCGAAGGCCTCGTCGTCCTCGCTGAACACGGTGACGAGCAGCCGGTCCTTCGGCAGCTCGAAAGTCTCGGTCACCAGACGCCAGGCCAGCTCGATTGCCCGATCCTTAAAATAGTCGCCGAAGGAGAAGTTCCCCAGCATTTCGAAGAACGTATGGTGGCGCGCCGTGTACCCGACATTGTCGAGGTCGTTGTGCTTGCCGCCGGCGCGCACGCATTTCTGCGCCGTCACTGCCCGGGAATAGGGACGCTTCTCCATGCCGGTGAAGACGTTCTTGAACGGCACCATCCCAGCATTGGTGAACATGAGGGTGGGGTCGTTGTGCGGCACGAGCGGCGAGGAAGCCACCGCCTCGTGTCCATTCTTGACGAAGTAGTCGATGAAGGTCGACCGGATTTCGTTGACGCCACTCATGTGCCGGCCATCATCCTCAAGCTGCGGCGCAGCGGCGCCTCTCCTCTCGGACCCCTGCGCGCGAGCCAGCCGCCGAACGAAACGCCTTGCAGACCGCGCGGGTACCCTCATCGGCTCGTTTAGCGAGCGTCAGAAGGGTTGTCCAGAAACGCTTTGGCCGCAGCCGTCGGGGCGTGTCCGGCGGCGATGTACTCACGCGTCCGCAGCGCTGCCCTCTGCATCGTCCTCCGGGGCGCCGGCGAGGATCTGATCGGCGATCAGCCCCGCATTCTGCCGGATCGCTGCTTCGATCCGCCCGGCCACCTCGGGGTTCTGCCGCAGGAAGGATTTGGCATTCTCGCGCCCTTGTCCGAGGCGCTGGCTGTCATGGGAGAACCAGGCGCCGGACTTCTCCACCACCCCGGCGCGGACGCCAAGGTCGAGGAGCTCACCAGTCTTGGAGACGCCCTCGCCGTACATGATGTCGAACTCAACCTGCTTGAACGGCGGTGCAAGCTTGTTCTTCACCACCTTCACCCGAGTCTGGTTTCCCACCACCTCGTCCCGCTCCTTGATCATGCCGATCCGGCGGATGTCCAGGCGCACGGATGCGTAGAACTTCAACGCGTTGCCGCCGGTGGTGGTCTCCGGCGAGCCATACATCACGCCGATCTTCATCCGGATCTGGTTGATGAAGATCACCATGGTGTTGGACTTGGAGATGGAGGCGGTGAGCTTGCGCAGCGCTTGGCTCATGAGCCTGGCCTGCATGCCGGGCTGGCTGTCGCCCATCTCACCGTCGAGTTCGGCCCGCGGGGTGAGCGCGGCCACCGAATCGATCACCAGCACATCGATGGCGCCGGATCGCACCAGGGTGTCGGCGATTTCGAGCGCCTGCTCGCCGGCATCGGGCTGGGAGATCAGCAACTCATCCAGATTGATGCCCAGCTTGCGGGCATAAATCGGGTCGAGCGCATGCTCGGCATCGATGAAGGCGCAAACCCCGCCGCGCTTCTGGGCCTCGGCCACCGCGTGCAGCGCGAGGGTGGTCTTGCCGGAAGATTCCGGCCCGAAGATCTCGATAATCCGCCCCTTGGGCAGCCCGCCAATGCCGAGAGCGATGTCGAGGCCCAGGGAGCCGGACGGAATGCTCTCAATTTCCAAGGCCTTGCCGCCCTTGCCGAGCCGCATGATCGAGCCTTTGCCGAAATGCCGCTCGATTTGCGACAGCGCAGCGTCAAGAGCTTTGGTCTTATCCATGGAGGAGCCTTCGACGAGTCGGAGAGAGGTCTGAGACATTGCCGTGCCCTGCTGATCGCGCCAAGAAAAATGATCCGGACACTGATGTACCTCGTTTGTTCCTAGTTCGCAATTTGTTCTTTTGCGGCGATGAGGGGGGTAAAGCGATATCGGTGGAAGCGCGATCGCTCTTTGTCGCTGGAGCGGGGGCGGCTCCCCGTCATTATCTGTCGTTTTAGTCGCCGCAAAGCGCTGCAAATGCTCGAAAGTGGAGTTCCTCAATCTCCGGATTGGCAAACCTTCTGATGGGGGAAACGACAGATAATTACGGAAGCTATTGGAAGATGATGCTTTTTGGCCAATGCGTTCGACGTTGTGTGTAGCAACTCGGAGCGATTGGCCAACCCATTGGCCAACCGCGTTGGTTATAGCAGGGCGTTCGTTTCCCGTTTTTGGCCATGAGGCGCTGTCGGTGAGCTGAATTCGCTTATGAGCTATATTTTGTATTAATCTCGAAATTTATCATTTATTTATTTTATTTACATCACTTCCCGCTGAAGAGTCGTTAGATTTATCGTCATTATTATTTTCGAAGGTTTGCGTTGCATTAGTCCATCCGTCATATTTATTGATAGTAGCTTGAGCTAATTCTTGAAATGATGGATCCAGCGCCGACCGAAGTACGTTAAGCATATCGAAAACGGTCATTCCTCTGCTTTCAAAATGCGGAATTGCGTCTATGGTGCGTAGGTAAGATGTGATCATTTCGGCCCTGAATATTTCAGCCAACTCCATAAGAGCAATGAACGGAATTATTTTATCGATGGATCGATGGGAATAGTTTATTTTATCTACAAAATCCAAGCACATTGCATTAATTATATCATTTGCCTCGCTATTATTGATACTTGGAATCTCAAATGAATATGTGTCATTTTCGGAATCTGGATTGATATCCGCTCGCTCGGTTTTGGGGGAGCGCTCATCTCCGAGCAGAATCCAATTTATATCCACTCCGCGCCGTGCAATTTTTTGCAAAGCGTCAGCTCCCGGCAAGCGTGAGCCGGATATATAATCTTGCAATGTCCGGTATGGTATGCCTGATTCTCTTGAAAATACTTTTAGAGACCATTTTGCATTTCCGGGGGTATAATCAGGCGCACAGACTGCGATTGCGTGCCGCAACCTCTTTGATATGCCAATTTTAGCGTCACCCTCTTCCATAACACGCAATCTCACGCTATTCATGTTCGCATGGAACATGAAGTTATCATGGGTGCGACGCAATTGCAGCAAGAGCCGGGAAGGGAGCTCCTTTCGAGGGTGCGTGCCGGCCTTGTTCGGAGAGGGACCTCGCTGTCTGCATGGTGTCGTGAACATGGTGTCCATCGACAAAATGCCCGCGATTGTCTGATCGGAAAATGGAATGGACCAAACGCGATTCGGCTTCGTGACAGGTTAGTTGCGGCTGTACAGCATGAAGGGAATGTGTGCGATCGCGTGTCTATCGATGCCTTATCGGCGTTAGAGCGCGGTGGGCAAGGCACGATCAAATGACTCGCTTCATTGATGTCCTCAGCCTTGCTTCATTGGCATCCGTCTCGCGACAGGCAGTCGAAAAAGCCATTCTGCACACCGTCACCAAGCCAGAATTTACTTGGCGCGGCACCACCCTCACTGTCCGCACGGTCCGAGGCCGTGGCGGTCGATCCGGCCTCCGTTATGAGGTGCTGGTCTCCTCCCTTCCGCCGGAGCTTCAAGAGCGATTTAACGCCGCTCAAAGGCTCGATGAAGAACCGCCTGCTCCCGTCGCTGCCAGCTCGGCAGAGCGCGAATGGTGGTATCGTGTGCTGCGTAATGCCCTTGCGTGCCCGGCAGGTTCCCGCGAGCGCGGTGCGGCAATCGCCGCCATCCTCGGCCGCCCGCTGACGAACTGGACGGGCAAGCCCATCTCCCCATCACGCCGCACTCTGGAGCGCCAAATTGCCGCCTATGAGCGGCACGGCCTCATGGGCCTCGCGCGCCACCATCGGCTGGACAAAGGCAAAGCCAGAGTCGTGATTTCGCGCGCATGGGACGCGTCCGCCCCCTTTTCGGATGACGTGAAGGCCGAGGTTGTCGGACGCCTCCGTGACTATATCCGGGGCCTGTACAAGGATGGCGCCGCGTTCGGCATTGTCTCCCGCCTTGCCGGCGAGAAGCTGCGCGACCTCTCCAACGTCTACCTGCTCCGCTCTCACGGCATCGACTGCGACACCGAGGCGCTGATTCCTTCGGCCGCTTGCAAGGTGCCGCGCAGCTTCATAGAGGCCGAGGCCCGCTTCCGGATCGTCGCGACCTTCAAGCGCGACCGGAAGGCCTATGAGGACAACGAACGGCCGAGGATTTCCCGAACCGCCGCCGGCATGTGGCCGATGGATGTCGTGGTGGGCGATGTTCACCATCTCGATATCGTCATCCGGCGGGAGGACGGCAGCACAGCCTGGCCGAAGCTCATCGCCTGGGCGGATCAGGCGACCAGGCGGATTCGCGTGGACATGGTCCTGCTGGAGAAGGGCGAGGGTATCCGGAATGCAGATGTGGTGCGTTCCTTCATCGCCATGACACAGGATGAGACGTGGGGCATGCCGCGTATGCTCTACCTCGACAATGGTTCGGAGTATAAATGGCTCGAGTTCGTGGACGATGCGATGAAGCTCGTGCGGGCGCACACTCCGGGCTTCATGTCGTCGATCGAATATTGCGACAGACGGGACAAGTCCGCCACCGTGCGGGCCAAGCCATACAATGCAGCGGCGAAGGTGATCGAGGGCATCTTCGGCCATCTTGAGCGGTACATTTTCAATACCATCGAGGGATGGGCCGGCGGCAACCGCATGAACAAGAAGACGGCGAAGGTGGGACGTCCGACCGAGCCGTTCCCCGGCGACGCGGACGCCCTCCGCCGGGTCATCGCCAGGTACATCGCCCTCTACCAGGACATGCCGCAGAAGGGCGACCTCAAGAACCGATCCCCGGCCGACGCCTACCGAGCCGCTCTGGAAGAAGGCTGGCAACGGGTCACGATAGACCCGAACCAGCTGCGCAGCGTGTTCGTGACGGAGAAGGTGCTAAAACTGCGCAAGGGCGCCATCTCGCATGGCGGGCAGCAATGGACCTGTGACGCACTGACCGCGCACCTTGGGACAGCAGTCACCGTCCGCATTCCGAAGTACGAGGACCCCGCCGTCCTGCCGGTTCTGGACGGTGCCGGCGCCCTGATCGGCCTCGCGGAACCCGTCGAGGTGTTCTCGGTGCTGGATCCGCGTGGGGCAAGGGAAGCGGAGCGCCGCGCCCGCCTGAAACAGGCGGCGGTGATACAGCTCGGTCGCAGCGCTCCCGATGTGAGCACCACGGAAGAGATCATGCAGAGCGCCGCGCATATTCCAGCGCTGCCGGCCGCTCCCATCGCCGGCCGGATCAGCGTGAATTCGGAGGTGGCGCGCGGGTTGGCCGAAGATCCGGCAGACCGGGAGGAGAGGCGGCGCACGGCCATGGAGAAGGAATCTCGCGATCAACTCAGAGCGATGAAAGAAAATTTAAGGCGCATCGCCGGAGGCAGGCCATGACGGGAATTGTTGAAACTTCGGTTTTCCAGCGCATTTTCACAACCATTGATACGGCAGTGGTGATGGGTCAGAACGCTGCGATCATCGGCGCGGCGGGAGTGGGAAAGACGACGGCCCTCAACGCCTACACGCGTGATGGTATCAGGATCGCACGCCTGACCATGAATCAGTCTATTGCCAGATCAATGCGTGAAATACTTCACAGCCTTTGCGATGCAATGGACGTCCCAGCGTGGCGGGGTGATTCTCACAAGGACCTGAAATCGTTCACTGAGCGCTATTATGTCGGTGACTGGCTCATCATCATAGATGAAGCTCAAATGTTGCCCTATGATAAGCTGCGTGACCTGCTCTCTTTCAGCCCCACCGATGGCGGCCCACTCATGTTCGTCTTCTGTAGCAACGAAGACGTCATAAAACAGGTCAATACGGATCGCGGCGCCCTTGCGCAGAACGCCAGAAGAATCAAGTACCGGGCCGAGATCAACGCCATTGAAGACGATGACTCCGACATCCTGAGCAACTCCTTCGGCGTCGAGGGCTTGGACGCCTATGAAGCCATGCGCGCGATAGGGAAACGCTTCCATGCCGATGGTGTCGTAGATGTGCTCAATCTGGCACGGCGTCTCGCCAAGCATGAAACGATCAAGCGACAGCACATTCTCGATGCGCTCGACAGTCTCACCCAATACCGATCCACCCTTGAACCGAAGCGGGTGCGCCGTAGGGCGGGCTGAGTTCCCAGCTTAAGCGTTTAAACCACAGAGGAAAATCAAAATGACTGACGTTGATGACGCGGCCGCAGGGCGGACCGCGAACGGGGAAGCTATGCGTGAGCGGCACAAATTCTCCGATACCGAGAAGAATCTGTTGTGGCAATTGGAGCATGCCAGCGGCTATACAGCTCAAGAAATCTCACGCAAATGGGGGCATCCGGTCCGCAACGTGAAGCAGCATCTCAGCAGCCAGAAAGCGGAATATGCCAGGATGAGCTTTCTGCAGGAGCGCCCTAGGGTGGAATACATCTATCGGTTGGCAAAAAGAGCCAGGGCGCTTTCCCGTGACATGCAACTTGCAGGATTCAGGCAACATCATCTTCTCCCCCTTGATCGGCTGGCTTCGTGCTGCGAGCGGGGAACGAGATATCCTGTGCTCGGGCTCCGCCCGCTGAAAGGCGGTCGCGATCAGGCTCACGACGCGACCGCGCGGGAGGCGTGAGCCCATGCCCACTCCAAAGCAACTCGCCGTCGTGCACCTCGCGAAGAAGCACCTCGGAATGGATGAAGAGCTATATCGCTCCGTCCTGAAACTCCACGGCTGCGCGGAGAGCGCTGCCGACCTGGATGCGCGCGGCTTTGAGCGCGTCATGGCCTATTTCACCGCCTGCGGCTTCCGTTCCACATGGACGAAGCGCACCTACGGCGAGCGGGCCGGCATGGCGACGCCCCGGCAGGTGGACCTGATCCGCCAGATGTGGCGGCAATGGTCCGGCAGCGACGATGACGCCGCCCTGAATGCGTGGCTGGAGCGCTCCTTTCACGTCTCGGCGCTGCGCTTCCTGCCAGCCACATCGGTCGGCAAAGCGATCACCGGCCTGAAGACCATGACGCGCCGCAAGCGCGAGGCCGCCCGCGAAGGGGCTTGCATCCAGGGAGGGGTCAATGTAATCCGGTGAAGTTACTGTGCCACTGGAATAACAACGTCACATTGTTCCCCTCACTCCCGCTCAATGGGGAGAGATATACTCGGCCATTTCCGACGTATATCGGAATGCATGTGGTTCTATAGCAATACATGAACTTAGCTGCACTGCCTTCCGATGGATAAATGGGATTTGTAGAGCCTCCGCCGATCCAGCAGAGCGGCAACTGTGCATCGAACTGATGCGGGCCGCGTTAAGAAGCGAACTGGCCGCGAGGGCGAACGGAGAGGGCGCCGCCCTGTGAGGCCATGATGGGGAGGAAGCGCTTGAATGAGGCCGCGAAGGCTTCGTGAGGAGCAAAGCACTCCCTGATTTCGGATCGGCCGGGGGCCAATGCAGGTTCCGGCCGCTCTCTTGTCCGCAGGATCGAAATTAAAGGCCCATTTAACGCGATGGACGGCGACTTTCGCGGCCGAGTGACAACGTCAGCCTTCAGCACATGAACGACCGTCAGCGACGCTCGCTGTCGATCGATGTTGAGTGGGTCGGATGGGGCCCGTCGAGGGCGTGGCCGCCTCAACAATCGGGAAATCGTCGGCCCAGTTGAGTGGATCGTTCACGGTCGACGTTTATCCGGTGACAGGAGTCACCGCCAGCAACGATGCATCCGTCAGGCTATTTATTGTACTGCAAGCGCTTGCGTATGGCTCAAGCGCTTGCGGCGCTATAGTCATTGAGGAATGCGCATGCAGAACTGGACGGATAGCAGGGGAAACCACCACGCGGGCAGGATTCCGGCGCATGTGAGTTGTATCGTCGGCGCCATCGGGTTGGAGTTGACGGTCAAACTCATCATGGAGCTTGGTGGAGCGGCGCTGAACTTCGGCGCAAAACGCTCCGACAGCAATTCCAGGCTTGTGACCTGCCTCGGGCAGGAGGCTGCGAGAGCGCTGGCCGAAAAGCTCACGAACAAAACCAGTCGGACAATGCGCATTCCGGTCGCTTCAAAGTTCATCGCTCGCCATCTGCGCGGGCAGGGCCTGAGTGGCCAGGAAATCGCCCGGATATTGCACCGGTCTGATGTTTCCGTCCGGGAGTATCTAAGGCCAGATGGCGTGAATATTAAAAAGACGCTTAGGCAGGCGGATAGGTACCTCAGAGCAGCGCGCGATCTTCGTGAGTCATTTGACGAAAATGACGTTTCGAGCCTCTCCGCCGGCCCCACGCCTCATCTCCTTTCGGGAAAGAAACCGTGAGCACGAACCTGCCTCTGGCGATGCCCGCCGATCCCCAGAATGCCGAGCTGCCCGCCACAGCCGGTACCTCAGGTCGCTTCACCGTCCGTATCATCAATGCCGGGCGGTCCCTCAACAACAACGTCTATCCCGAGGCGGTGCTGCGCGCCGCGGTGCCCTTGTTCGAAGGGGTGCGGGTGTTCGTGAAGTCTGACGCTGAACATCTGACCAATGGCGGCAAGGATGTGCGAAATCTCATCGGCCGTATCGTCGACCCGACGTTCGTCACCGCTACCGCCAGTCGCCCGGCAGGGATCGATGGCGTGCTTGAGCCCCTCGATCCCGCCGATCCTGTCATCCGCCGGATGGCAACGGCCGTCCAACACGGCATGACCGGCCTGTTTGGCCTCTCCATCATCGCCTTGGTGGAGAGCCAGCGCAAAGGCCGTGATCGCGTTGCCGGCCGTTTCGTCGAAGTCACCGCCGTTGACGTCGTCGTCGATCCCGCCGCCGGCGGCGCCGTGACCGGTCTCACCGAAGCTTTCAAGGGTACTTCAATGAACATTCTTTCTCCCGCTGAAATCGGCCGGCGTATCGAACGTACCGCGCTTTCCACCTTCTCCAAGGATCGGCTCATCCATGACCTGGAGGCGGCCGAGGAGGTCACGGAAGCGCGCCTGGCTGAAGCCATCGGCGAGGCGACGGCCCAGGAAACCGAGATCGCGCATGCGCTCGGCGACGAGCGGGGCAAGGTGACCGGGCTCGGCATGGGCACCCGCCATGCTCGCGTGATCGAATCGCAGGCGGATAAGCATGCCGGCATGCTTGATGCATTTTTCAATCCGGCCGACCGGTCGGTCCGCTCCATCCGCGAATGCTATGTCGCGATCACCGGCGATCGGGACGTGACCGGGCGAGCGCCGCGCCATGTCCGCCTCTCCGAGGCTCTCGACAGCACCAGCTTTCCCGACGCGCTCGGCGATGCCGTCCAGCGCCGCATGCTGACGGAGTATCGCCAGATGGGCATTTACGACGTGTGGCGCGACCTCGCCAACATCGTGACCGTGGGAGACTTCCGCGACCAGCACCGGGTCCGCTACGGCGGCTATAGTGACATGCCCATCGTGAATGAGGCGGCGCCCTATCTGCCCGTTGACAGTCCGACCGACGAGGAAGCCGTCTACCGCGTGCAGAAGCGCGGCGGCACGGAATCGGTCACCCTGGAAATGATCAAGAACGACGACGTGACCGCCGTCCAGCGCGTGCCCATTCGCCTGTCCCGCGCCGCCAAGCGTACCCTGTCCAAGTTCGTGCTCGATTTCCTGCGAACGAACGGCGCCATCTATGATGGCGTCGCACTGTTCCATGCCAGCCATGGCAATACCGGGACCGCGGCGCTCTCGGCCTCCGCCATCGCGGCCGCCCGGCTGGCGATGAAGGCGCAGAAGGAGAAAGACAGCGAAGAGGCTCTCGGCATCCCGCCCCGCTTCCTGTGGGTGCCGGACGCCCTGGAGCAGGCCGCCTTCGACCTGTTCCGGCTCGGCACCAACACCGAGTCCAACTTCGTGCAGTCGCTGCAATGGCAGATCAGGCCGGTGTGGTACTGGACGGACACATCCGACTGGTGCCTGTCCGCCGACAAGGCCGACATCCCGTCCGTGGAGGTGGGTTTCCTCGATGGAAACGAGGAGCCCGAGCTCTTCATCCAGGACAACCCGAGCGCAGGCTCGCTCTTCACGAACGACGTCATCACCTACAAGCTCCGCCACGTCTACGGTGGTGCGGTGACCGACTTCCGGGGCCTTTACAAGTCGGTGGTGCCGTGATGACGCAGGCTTCATCCAATACGCGCACCGTCGCCCACGCCCTTTACCAGCACCTTGTGCACCTCGACCTCCAGAAGGCCGAAGAGGCGGTTGAAGACGCCCGCAAGATCGCCTGGGTGCAGAGCTTCAGCGGCATGGACGGCTCGGCGGCGGCCGCGCTCTACGCCCGCTCGCCGGTCGCTGACCGGATCGCCGCTGGCCTCGACGGCCGCTCGCTCCAGGACGTGGAGGCGATCCTTCATGACCTGCGCTTCGCTTTGTACGTCAACGCCTATGGTGTCCTGGAGCATACGCGCTTCGGAGCGCTCATGAAGGCAATGCTGGAGCGCACCGCGGAAGAGGAAGCTGGCCGATCGCCGCAATAGACACCGAGCCGGCTCCGGTTCGTCCTGCGGTGCCGGCCGGGCAGAGGGCCTTGAGCCCCAAGGCGGGGCGGTTCGGAACGGATCGCCCCGCCACCGAAAAACTGCCGTTGTCAGGGCGGCCACGGCACCGTCAGCGAAGGCTGAGGAAAATTGATTCAATGAGCGGATGCAAAGGAAAATCGGAGGCTTCTGCGCCTGTCGGACTTGCCCAGACAGAGGATACCGCCTTGTTCGCAGAGCTGGCTTCGGTGATCGGCGTCGAGGCGCTGGTGTGTCTGTGCGAGGCGCGCGGGGGTACCAATATCAGCATTCCGGCCAGCATCCCGCCGGACCACTGGCTGGCACGCACCATCGGTCGGGAGGCGGCCGAGGCATTGAGTGCGCATTTTCGGGTGGGCTCGCCGGAGGGTCGGATGATCGGCGTGGAGCTCGCCCTTCCCCGTGGCCCTACCGGGGCAATGGCCAATGCCCGCCGCATCATGGCTACGGCGCTGGAGAGCGGTGCAAGTGCAGCTACGGCCGCGCAACTCTCCGGCCTCACTCGGCGCACCGCTTCCCGGATGCGCAAGCGGTGGCGGGACGCCGGCCCGCTCCGACCCCAACAATGCCCAGAGGAGTGCAGTCGTAATGACGAAACAAAAAGCTGAACGATCGGCTGCGGCCGACGCGTCGGCCGCTTCCTCGATTGTCTCCACCATTGCCGGCATCCAGGTGGTGACCATCCCGCTTGCCGAATATGCCGAGCTGCTGGACTGCCGGCGCCGTGTCGGGGTGCAAAGCGACGCCGCCCGTCGCCTCGCCGTCCCGCCGCGCTCGCCCATTGAGAAGGACGCCGAAGTCGCGGCATTCTTCATAGAGCGCCTCGGTCAGGCGGACATGTTGACGATCCTCACCGAATGCCGGAAGCGATTCGGGTCGGAACGGACGCCCTCGCGAACCGCCGCCTACGATTTCTGGCAGCGCATGCGGCGGCAGGCGAAGGGGGAGGCATAAAAGCGTTCGGCCGAGACCTATCCGGCGAGGACCGGAGAGGATTGGCGGGATCCGGAATAAACGACAGATAATTCCGGAGATCGACAGAGAGAGATAACGGTTCCACCGTGATAACAAACGGTCATGTAGGGGTTAATATATACAATTATAGAGTGTATTACGCGGTATGGGGCCTGCCCGGTATCGTTGGGGCAGTGGTGCTCATGTTCATGCTGCTGCAAATGTGAGATGGCGAAGAGGAGCGATCTGACCCTTTGCCAACCCTCGACTGCCCTTTCAGAGACCTCCGCTTTGCGCCGCTTGTCGGTCATAGAGGACGGTATCATGCTTGCCTGGAAGCAGACATCGCCCTCGGCGGCGGCGTCACGTCGCCCTTCTTACTCCGGAAGGCTGCACTTTCGCCAATACACCCGATATATTGGGTCCGTCATTACCATGAATGGTGACGTGGGTCGCCACCACTCCGTTGCATCCCTGCGCTGCATAACCCGCTCGTCGAACACTCGGGGGCATGGCAGCACCAATTGTGTACCACTACTTTGCTGACTAGGCTCAGGACCTATTAATTTGCGTTGAGTTGTGATTCACAGTCTCCGTTGCGGAGGCTGCGATGGGTGATTTGT
>CALMSN010000143.1 GCA_937872325.1 uncultured Xanthobacter sp.
ACTTGCCGATACCACCCTTGCCGTAAAACGCGATCTGTCGCAGCGAAGACATATTGCTCTCCTTCGAACCTAAAGTGCCGGCGCCTGGAGCCGCCCTGCCGGCGCGCCCCATTGCGCGGGCACACCCGATCCGCTCGTGCGCCTGACGCGGATGCGGCACTGTCGCGGGTGGACAAAGCCTGCACCTTTCGTCCCTGGCCCATCTTTGCAACCCGCGTGCCAGTGACCTAGGTCATGGAAAGTCGTTTATTTTCATTGCCTTGCTACCGCGCGGCGAGCGCCCGTGCAGGTGTTCCGAACCCGACATTCCCGCCCCTTCATGCGGCCGTCGGGAAGATCTGTTGGAAATGGTACAAGGTGAGCCCGCAGCCTTGCCGCGGCCGGTGCGGGCCTCGCCCGGCGGTGACCGCCGCGCGCCGGAGGGAGCGGCAAAGAAGAGCGAAGAGAAAACGCGCGGCGGCGGCCGGCACGGGGACACTTCTGGCCGCTGCTGGCACCCGCGCGCCGGGCGCAGCGCGGCACAAACGGAAACGGCCGGACCCAGGGGGGGGCCGGCCGCCGCGCAGATCATCGGCGCTTCAGGAGCGCCTCGCTGTTTCAAAGACCTTCCGGCCCGCTCCGGAACTATAATTCTGGAGCGTCATGATTCAGAGCAGCAGTTCCTGCGCCTTCAGCAAGGCCTTGATGAAGAGGTCGACTTCCTCACGGGTATTGTACAGCCCGAAGGACGCCCGGCAGGTAGCCGAAACCCCGAACCGCTCGAGCAGCGGCATGGCGCAATGGGTGCCGGCGCGCACCGCCACGCCGTCATTGTCGATCAAGGTCGCGAAATCGTGGGGATGGGCGCCCTTGATCTCGAACGAGATGATGGCGCCCTTCTCCCTCGCATTGCCGATGATGCGGACCGAATTCATCTCCCGCAGCCGCTCGGTGGCGTAGGCGCACAACTCATTCTCGTGCGCCCGGATGCGGTCCTTGCCGATGGAGTCGATATAGTCCAGCGCGGCACCAAGCCCGGCCGCCTCGGCGATGGCCGGAGTGCCGGCCTCGAACCGGTGCGGCGGATCGCCATAAGTCACCCGGTCCCGGGTCACCTCGCGGATCATCTCGCCGCCGCCATTGTAGGGCGGCATCGCCTCCAGCAGCTCATACTTGCCGTAGAGCGCGCCGATGCCGGTGGGCCCATAGAGCTTGTGGCCGGTGATGACGTAGAAGTCGCAGTCGATGTCCTGCACGTCGACGTCGAGATGCACCGCGCCCTGCGAGCCGTCCACCAGAACCGGGATCCCGCGGGCGTGGGCGATGCGCACCACCTCCTTCACCGGAACCGTGGTGCCCAGCACGTTCGACATCTGGGTGATGGCGACGATCTTGGTCCGCTCCGTCAGGAGCTTCTCGAATTCGTCGATCAGGAAGTTGCCGTCCTCGTCAACCGGCGCCCACTTGATCACTGCGCCCTTTGACTCCCTCAGGAAGTGCCAGGGCACGATATTGGCGTGGTGCTCCATGATGGACAGCACGATCTCGTCGCCTTCGCCGATATGGGTCCGGCCGAAGCTGGCGGCGACAAGGTTGATGGCCTCGGTGGCGTTCCGGGTGAAGATGATCTCCTCGTTGCGCCGGGCATTGAGAAACCGCGCCACCCGCTCCCGCCCGCCCTCATAGGCCTCGGTCGCGGCGTTGGCGAGGTAGTGCAGGCCGCGGTGCACGTTGGCATATTGCGCGGTGTAGACCTCGTTCATCCGGTCCAGCACCACCTGCGGCTTCTGGGCCGAGGCGCCGTTGTCCAGATAGACGAGCGGCTTGCCGTTCACCTTCAGCGAGAGGATCGGAAAATCCTCCCGCACGCGCATGACGTCGTAGCCGCCATTTGAAACTGCAGGATGCATCAGGTCACTCACGCTCCAGCAGCCAGGCCTGGGTCGCCCCGGTCAAGGCGGCACGGACGCCTTCGTTCGCGACGCCGTCGATCACCTCGCCGACGAAGGCCTGGATCAGCAGCGCCTCCGCTTCCTTGGCCGGGATGCCGCGCGCCATGAGATAGAATTTCAGCTGCGGATCCAGCGTGCCGGTGGTGCAGCCGTGGCCGCATTGCACGTCGTCGGCGAAGATCTCCAGCTCCGGCTTGTTGTCGGATTCCGCGGCGTCGCTCAGCAGCAGCGCCCGGCTGAGCATGCGCGCGTCGGTCTTCTGCGCCCGCTGGTGCACCGCGATGCGGCCCTGGAAGATGTCGCGGGAGGCGCCGTCCAGCACAGCGCGGAAATTCTCGCGGCTCTGGGAGTTCGGCGCGGTGTGGTCGAGCACCAGCATGGTATCGGCATGCTGCTTGCCGCCGAGCAGGCTGACCCCGGAGATGCTCGCGTCGATGAACTCGCCGGCGAGCTGCGCCATCAGCTGGTTGCGCACCACGCCGCCGCCGAGGTTGAAGCCGGACACGGCCACCCGGGCCCGGTCGCCGACCCGGGCGAGCACGGTGGCAAGATGCATCGCGCCGGCGCCCTCGCGGATGATCTTCACCCGCTCCACCTGCGCATCCGCGCCCACCACCAGCTCGAGGGCGGTGTTGACCTGGTAGGCGGTGCCGGCCGGACCCTCGTGGATCTCGATCAGGCTGGCCGCGGCGCCGTCCTCCACCACCATCAGGGAGCGGGTGAAGATGGCCGCGGGGGTGTCCTGTGCCGTCACGCTGATCAGCAGCAGCGGCCGGGCCAGGCTGGCGCCGGCGGCGACATGGATCACCACGCCGTCGCCCATCAGGGCGGTGTTGAGGGCCAGCGCCGGATCATCCACCAGCAGGGTCTTGCCGAGATGGGCGGCCACCACCGGGTCGCCGGACGCCAGGGCCGACGCCATGGACGAGATGGTCAGCCCCGGCTCGAGGTCGGCGAGGTCGGACAGGGCCGCGGCGAAGCTGCCGTTGACCAGATAGAGGCGGCGGGCCTCCACCTCGGCCAGGATGGCGCCGGCGTCCCCGGCCCGGGCGAGAGCGGCAGCATCCGGCGGCGCCGCCAGCGGCAGCGCCTCGCGCATCATCGCCCGCAGGTCGGTATAGCGCCACGCCTCCACCCGCCGGTGCGGCAGGCCGGTGGCGACGAAACGGTCGAACGCGGCGGAGCGCTGCGCCGCCACGGTCCCGTCCCCGGGCAGCGCCGCGTGCACGGCGGCAAAGGTCTCGGCCAGCGCCACTTCGGCGGCGGTCTTCATCATGCGGACATCGGCGGCCATGGTCTCACGCGGCCTCGTTCTGGTACTGGGCATAACCGGTGGCTTCGAGCTCGAGGGCCAGCTCCTTGCCTCCGGTGTGGACGATACGTCCGGCGGCGAACACATGCACCACGTCCGGCACGATGTAGTCCAGCAGCCGCTGGTAGTGGGTGATCACCAGCATCGAGCGCTCGGCCGAGCGCAGCGCGTTCACCCCGGCCGCCACCACCTTCATGGCATCGATGTCGAGGCCGGAATCCGCCTCGTCGAGGACGCACATGTAAGGCTCCAGCAGCATCATCTGGAGGGTTTCGTTGCGCTTCTTCTCGCCGCCGGAGAAGCCGACATTCACCGGCCGCTTCAGCATGTCGGGATCGATGCCGAGCTGCCGGCCCAGCTCGCGCACCTTGCGCAGCAGCTCGGGGCTGGTCAGCTCGACCCCGCCGCGCCTGCGCCGCTGGCTGTTCAGCGCGGTATGGAGGAACGCCATGTTGGAGACGCCGGGAATCTCCAGCGGATACTGGAAGCACAGGAACATGCCCGCCGCCGCCCGCTCGTCCGGCGAGAAGGCGAGCAGGTCCTGGCCGCGGAACAGCACCTCGCCGGAGGTGATCTCGTAGCCCGGCTTGCCCGAGAGGACATAGGACAAGGTGGACTTGCCGGCCCCGTTCGGCCCCATGATGGCGTGCACCTCGCCCGGATTGATGACGAGGTTCATGCCGTTGATGATCTTCCGCCCGCCCGTGATCTCGGCATGAAGGTCCTTAATTTCCAACAGGGGGGCCATGGCAAAGATCCTCTGGTTCTGAAAATGCAGCCTGGAAGGCAGCGTCAGCCGACGCTGCCTTCCAGGCTGATGGAAATAAGCTTCTGCGCCTCTACGGCGAACTCCATGGGCAATTGCTGCAGCACGTCGCGCACGAAGCCGTTCACCACCAGGGCCACCGCGTCCTCCTGGGAGAGGCCGCGCTGCATGCAGTAAAACAGCATGTCTTCGGAGATCTTCGAGGTGGTCGCCTCGTGCTCGAACTGGGCGGTGGGGTTCTTGGCCTCGATGTAGGGCACGGTATGGGCGCCGCAATCGTTGCCGATCAGCAGCGAGTCGCAATTGGTGAAGTTGCGCGCGCCGTCCGCCTTGCGGTGGGCGGAGACGAGGCCGCGATAGGTATTGTTCGACTTGCCGGCGGAAATACCCTTCGAGATGATCCGGCTCGACGTGTTCTTGCCGAGGTGGATCATCTTGGTGCCGCTGTCCACCTGCTGGCGGCCGTTGGAGATGGCGATGGAATAGAACTCGCCGGACGAGCCGTCGCCGCGCAGCACGCAGCTCGGATACTTCCAGGTGATGGCCGAGCCGGTCTCCACCTGGGTCCAGGAGATCTTGGCATTGCGGCCGCGGCAGTCGCCCCTCTTGGTGACGAAGTTGTAGATGCCGCCCTTGCCCTCGGAATCGCCGGGATACCAGTTCTGGACGGTGGAATACTTGATCTCCGCGTCGTCGAGCGCGATCAGCTCCACCACCGCCGCGTGCAGCTGGTTCTCGTCGCGCATGGGGGCGGTGCAGCCCTCGAGGTACGAGACGTACGCCCCCTTGTCGGCGATGATCAGCGTGCGCTCGAACTGGCCGGTATTCTTCTCGTTGATGCGGAAATAGGTGGAGAGCTCCATCGGGCAGCGCACCCCCGGGGGGATGTAGACGAAGGAGCCGTCGGAGAAGACCGCCGAGTTGAGGGTGGCGTAGAAATTGTCGGTCACCGGCACCACGGTGCCGAGATACTTCTTCACAAGATCGGGATGCTCGTGCAGGGCCTCGGAGATGGGCATGAAGATGACGCCCGCAGCCTTGAGCTCCGCCTTGAAGGTGGTGGCCACCGAGACCGAGTCGAACACCGCGTCCACCGCGATCTTCGTGCGCTCGCCCTCCGGCACCTCGACCCCGGCGAGGATCTCCTGCTCACGCAGGGGAATGCCCAGCTTCTCGTAGGTCCTCAGGATCTCCGGATCGACCTCGTCGAGGGACTTGGGCGCCTTGAACGCCTTCGGCGCCGCCCAGTAGTAGAGGTCCTGGAAATCTATCTTCGGGAACTCGACGCGCGCCCACTCCGGCTCCGGCATGGACAGCCAGCGCTGGTAGGCGTCAAGACGCCATTGGAGCATCCATTCCGGCTCGTCCTTCTTGGCCGAGATGAAGCGGATCACCTCCTCCGAGAGGCCCTTGGGGGCCTTTTCGGATTCGATGTTGGTCTCGAAACCGTATTTGTACTGGTCGACGTCGACGGAGCGAACCTGATCGACTGTGTCTTGTACGGCCGCCATTTGTCCCTCCGTTCAACTTTCCCGTGACCGGCGCTGCCGGGCCTGCAGCGCGTCGCACAACTCTTATCCAACCCGGCCTTCGAGCCCGAGGGCGCGGCGCTAGCCGCGGCCGCATCGGTTTCAGCCCCGCCCCGCTGCGCCGCGGAATGAGGCCGGCCCGGTCCTGCGATCGGATCATCCTGTGTGCAACCTAGGTTGCCCGGTCAGGATCGCAAGGGGTTTGGCCGGCTCATCGGGGGCGCGGCAGGCCGGCGGACCAGCAAAACTGCCGGTCGGCGGCCGTCAAGCCGGTATGCAGGTGTTTTCGACCGGGCAAACCATCGCGCACTGCGCGGACTCGAACGCGCCCTCGCATTCGGTGCATTTCTTCGGATTGATCACATACATGTCGTTCTTGAGGCTGATTGCCGCATTGGGGCACTCAAACTCGCAGGCACCGCATACGGTGCACTGAGACGCGACGATCTTGTAGGCCATGGGCTAGCTCCGCTGGATGCGACAGTGGCAGGCCCACTTCCCTTTCAAGCCCCGTGCCACCGGCTAACCCACGGATCCGGCACCGGAATTTCTGAGGCGCCCCGGATCGGGCTGTCGCGGCCCCGACACCGTGTCACAAGTGCGACAGCCCACTGGAGCGAAGTCCTTGGCGCGCTTTTCGAAACTGCGTCTCAGAAGCGCTTGATCTCGATCTCGTGCTTCTTGAGCGCATAGCCGATCTGGCGCGGGGTCAGGCCCAGCAGGCGGGCCGCCTTGGCCTGCACCCAGCCGGCCCGCTCCATGGCGTCCACCAGCCGCTCCCGCTCGGAGAGATCCTCCTCGGAGGCCGAAGGCCGGGGCGGCGGCACGACGTAAGCCGGCGGCGGCGCATAGGCGGCCGGGGCGGCATGGGACGACACCGGCGGGGCATAGGCCGGCGGGCGCGGCGGCGGCACCGTGAGCTTGACCAGGGGGCTGGAGAACGGCTCCTCATGCCCCGCCTCGGCCGCGGGAGCCGGAACGGACGCCGTCGCCGGGGACTCCAGCGTCCGGCGGGCGGCGATCTCCAGCGGGCTGCGCCAGAGCAGCGCCGACAGGCACTCGTTGTGACGGCAGGCGAAGTCGTCGCCCATGATGGCGTGGCCCTGGGCGAGGGTGGCGGTGCGCTGGACGCAGTTCTCCAGCTCGCGCACGTTGCCCGGGAAGCCGCAGCTCATCAGCACGTCCACCGCCTCGCGCTCGAAGCACAGGTCGCGGCCGTTCTCGCGGTTGAAGCGATCCAGGAACTCGTTGGCCAGCAGCGGGATATCCACCCGGCGATCGCGCAGAGAGGGCACCAGCACCGGGATCACGCTGATGCGGTAGTAGAGGTCGGCGCGGAACTCGTTGCGCGCCACCGCCTCCTCGAGGTTGCGGTTGGTGGCCGTGACCACCCGCACGTTCACCTTGATGGTGTGCGACCCGCCGACCCGCTCGAACTCCTGCTCCTGCAGCACCCGCAGCAGCTTGGCCTGGAAGGCCGGGGAGATCTCGCCGATCTCGTCGAGGAAGAGGGTGCCCTTGTCGGCCAACTCGAAGCGACCCTTGCGGGCCCCGACCGCGCCGGTGAAGGCCCCCTTCTCGTGGCCGAACAGCTCGGACTCCAGCACCGATTCGGGCAGCGCGGCGCAGTTGAGCTTGATGAACGGCGCCTTGGCCCGGTTGGACAGCTCGTGGATCGCCTTGGCGATCAGCTCCTTGCCGGTGCCGGATTCGCCGCGCAGCAGCACCGGCGAGTGGGACTTGGCGACGATCATGATCTTGTCGAGCAGGGTCCGGATCTCCGGGCTCTCGCCGATGATCCCGTCCACATAGACCTTCTTGCGCTCGCGGACGGCGGGCTTCAGCTCCAGCAGCTCCTTCTGCAGCCGGCCGCTCTCCGCCAGCAGCCGCTCGCGGTCGCGGGAGACGACGCGGTGCAGCTGCACCGTCTGGCCGATGAGGTTGGCCACCATGGTCAGGAAGCGCACGTCCGAATCGAGCCGGAAGACGGAATGGCCCTCCCAGACCCGGTCGATGGACAAGGTGCCGATGATGCGCGCGGCAACCCGGATCGGCACCCCGATGAACGCGACCCGGGTCTCGTCATTGGCGCCGAGCAGGGCGGCATCGGCGGCGCTGAAGGCGGGATGGGAGGCGACGTTCTCGGCGATCAGCGGCACGGCGGTGGCGATGATCTGGCCGATGGCCTTCTCGGGGAGCCGGGCGCGGTAGCGCTCGTCGGTGCCCTCGTTCCAGCCGGCGCCGACGGTGATGTCGGGGATTCCGTCGTCCTCCAGCAGCGAGATCACGCCGTGGCGCATCTGCATGAAGGACGACAGCAGGTTGACCACCGTGGACAGGGTGGTCTCGAGCCGGTTCGGCGCGGTCAGGATCTTCGAGATCTCATAGATCCCGGTGAGCGCGACATCGCTCAGCGACACGAGCGGGATGTGGGCGGAAGCGGCGCTGCCGGGATCCGCCGCGTGACCGCGCTCAATGCCCAACACTTCCTTGTGGACCATGGTGCTGTCTCCATCACCCTGAGCTCCTCACCCGGTTGCTTTTGTCTGTTTAGCGACATTTTGATTTAGTTTTGTTCTGATGTCGTGCACATCATGAAGGCAAGGCTGCGGAAGATTTAGGCGAACCCACGGGAATTCACGCATTCGCACCGATTTGGCGAGGCGACGAAGACGGGAGCGCAGGAAATGAACCCCATTTCGGTGCACCACAGCGGCAGATGAACTTATTTTCCTGTGAAGAAATACTTGCCAACCGACCCGTACACCCCGCGAATAGAGCGGCTATTCATCCCAAAAAGCGATCGCCGTATCGGCATGATCGAGAAGTAACGGAATAAGATCGCGCCGACATCCTGTGTTGCAGCGCAGCATCTCGCGGCTAAAGGCGAGGGACGCGCCCGCTTCACCGACGCATGGCCCCCGCAAGCGGCGTCGGTGACGGCTCTGACCGGCGCGGGATCTGGCCTCGCTATGACTTCTCGCAACGGTTATATGGCGCAAAGGCGATGCAGTTCCCCGCGCGCGGCGCGCCAAAGCAGGGGGGCAAGCGGAGGACGCGCCATGGCGGAATGCCCATGCTGACCGGAAAACGCATCCTGCTCATCATCGGCGGCGGCATCGCCGCCTATAAGTGCCTCGATCTGATCCGCCGGCTCAAGGAGCGCGGCGCCAGCGTGCGCACCGTGCTGACCCGGTCGGCGCGGGAGTTCGTTACCCCGCTGTCGGTGGGCGCGGTGAGCGGCGAGCGGGTGCTCACGGAGCTGTTCGACCTCACGGCGGAGCAGGATATCGGCCATATCCGCCTCTCCCGCGAGGCCGACCTCGTGGTGGTCGCCCCCGCCACCGCCGATCTCATCGCCCGCATGGCCCACGGCCTCGGCGACGACCTCGCCACCGCGGTGCTGCTGGCCACCGACAAGCCGGTGCTGATCGCCCCCGCCATGAACCCGCGCATGTGGGCCCATCCCGCCACCCGGCGGAACATGGCGCAGCTCGCCGCCGACGGCATCGCCCGCGTCGGCCCCAATGCCGGGGCCATGGCCGAGCGCGACGAGTTCGGCGAAGGCCGCATGGCCGAGCCCATGGAGATCCTGGCCGCGATCGCCGCCCGCCTCGCCCCTCCGGCCGGCGACGGGGCGCTGAAGGGGCGGCGCATCCTCATCACCTCCGGCCCCACCCACGAGCCCATCGATCCGGTGCGCTACATCGCCAACCGCTCTTCCGGCAAGCAGGGCCACGCGGTGGCCGCAGCGGCCGCGGCGGCCGGCGCCGAGGTGGTGCTGGTCTCTGGCCCGGCCGAGGCCGCCGACCCGGCCGGGGTGCGCGTGATCCATGTGGAGAGCGCGCGGGAGATGATGGCCGCGGTGGAGGCGAACCTGCCGGCCGATGCTGCCGTCTTCGCCGCCGCGGTGGCCGACTGGCGGGTGGCGGACGCCGCCGAGCAGAAGATCAAGAAGGCCGCCGGCGGCGAGGCCCCCAGCCTCACGCTGGTGGAGAATCCCGACATCCTTGCCGCGGTGGCCCGCCATCCCACCCTCAGACCTCGGCTGGTGGTGGGCTTCGCGGCGGAGACGGAGAACGTCGTCGCCCACGCTCGCGCAAAGCTCGCCCGCAAGGGCTGCGACTGGATCGTCGCCAACGACGTCTCCCCCGCCTCCGGGGTGATGGGCGGCGACGTCAACACTGTGCACCTGGTGACCGCCGCCGGGATCGAGGACTGGCCGGCCGCCGCCAAGGCCGAGGTCGCCCGGCACCTCGTCGCCCGCATCGCCGCTGCCCTTGGGGAATCGAAATGAGCCTGCGCGTCTCCATCCTTCGGCTGCCGCATGCCGAGGGCCTGCCCCTGCCTGCCTACGCCACCGCCGGCGCCGCCGGGCTGGACCTGTCCTGCGCCCTGCCGGAGGACGGGCCGGCGATCCTTCAGCCGGGCGCCTTCGCCGCCATCCCCACCGGCTTCGCCTTCGCCCTGCCCGAGGGCCATGAGGGCCAGGTGCGGCCACGCTCCGGCCTTGCGCGCAAGCACGGGGTGACGGTGCTCAACGCCCCCGGCACCCTCGACTGGGACTATCGCGGCGAGCTGATGGTGCTGCTGGTGAATTTCGGCCCGGATCCCTTCACCGTGGAGCGGGGCATGCGCATCGCCCAGCTGGTGGTCGCCCCGGTCACGCAAATAATGCTGGAAGATTCTGGGGATTTGGGTGAAACTGCACGCGGTGCCGGTGGTTTTGGGTCGACAGGCCTGGGCGGAGGCATCGTGACGAAATAATCACAATCGTCGTACGTGCTTTCCGGGCCCCTCTTTCATGCCGCGCCTTTCCGACAAGAGCCTGCTTGCCATCGCCGCCGTGGTCGACGTGGCCGTCCACGCCCGGGGGGCGCCGGTGGCCGCCAAGGCGCTGGCCGCCCGCCACGGCCTGCCGCCCCGCCGGCTGGAGCCGGTCTTGCAGGCGCTGGTCCATGCCGGCGTGCTGAAGGGCGTGCGCGGCCCGCGCGGTGGCTACGAGCTCGCCCGCGAGCGGCGGCGGGTCTCGGTGGCGGAGATCGTCCGCGTGGTGGAAGGTGCGGAGGAGGAGAAGGACATCGTGCTGCCGCCCCTCGTCCTCGAGGTGGTGCAGCCTGCCGTCGCGGCGGCGGAGGACACCTTCGACGTCGCCCTCGACGGGGTGACGCTGGAGGACCTGTGCCGCGCCGCCGACGAGAAGGGCCACGGCTCCGATCACGACCGCATCGACTTCGCCATCTGACCGCCTTTTCGGCTTCGCCGGCCCGTCCCCGAAGCCGCCCCCTGAACATCCATCGCGAGGAGCAGCGCATGGCCGAACCCGCCCACAAGATCGAACCCGCTTCGCGCCCGGGGCGCGGCCGGGTCTATGAATCCATCACCGAGACCATCGGCAGCACGCCGCTGGTAAAGCTGCAGCGCCTGCCGCAGCTGCGCGGCGCCAAGGCCACCATCCTGGCCAAGCTGGAGTTCTTCAACCCCATCTCCAGCGTCAAGGACCGCATCGGCGTCGCCATGATCGAGGCGATGGAGGCGGCCGGCGCGCTCGATGCCGACACCGTTCTGGTGGAGCCCACCTCGGGCAATACCGGCATCGCCCTGGCCTTCGTCGCCGCCGCCCGCGGCTACCGGCTGATCCTGGTGATGCCGGAGAGCATGTCGGTGGAGCGGCGCAAGATGCTGGCGCTACTGGGCGCCGAGCTGGTGCTGACCCCGGCCAACCTGGGCATGAAGGGCGCGGTGGCCAAGGCCGAGCAGCTCATCTCCGAGCTGCCCAAGGCGGTGATGCCGCAGCAGTTCAAGAACAAGGCGAACCCGGACATCCACCGGCGCACCACCGCCGAGGAGATCTGGAACGACACCGACGGCAACGTCGACGTGGTGGTCTCCGGCGTCGGCACCGGCGGCACCATCACCGGCATCGGCCAGGTGCTCAAGCCGCGCAAGGCGAGCCTGCGCATGGTGGCGGTGGAGCCGGAGGATTCCCCGGTCCTGTCCGGCGGCCCCCCGGGCCCGCACAAGATCCAGGGCATCGGCGCCGGCTTCGTGCCCGAGGTGCTCGATCGCTCGATCATCGACGAGGTGGTGACGGTGGGCAACCAGACCGCCTTCGACACCGCCCGCGCGCTCGCCCGCTACGAGGGCATTCCCGGCGGCATCTCCTCGGGCGCGGCCATCGCCGCGGCGCTGGAGATCGCGGTGCGGGAGGACATGGCCGGCAAGACCATCGTCGCCATCATCCCCTCCTTCGCCGAGCGCTACCTCTCCACCGCCCTGTTCGAAGGGCTGTAGGGGAACGATCCCGCCGCCCTCGTGAAAGCTCCGAGGGCGGCGCCTCCCCGATCTCCTGACCAGGGACGGGCGCCGATCGCATAGCCGGGGGCGCTTGCCCCTGAGCCGGTCATCGAGACGGCTTGCGCCCGATCGGAGATCCGGGCCGCGCCGAATCGGTGATCGGGGCGGTTCCCGCCGATCAAGCTATCTGGGCTGTTCCCGCGCGGTAGCGTGACCTGGGCGGTTCCCGCCCGGGGCAGCCAGCAGGCGCAGCAACGCCGCATGGCGGGCCGGGTCATATCCCGCCGCGCCGGACCGGGCGGCCTTGCGCGAATCACGCAACGCCCGGCGCAAGTCCTCCGGACGCGACAGCAGAACCGCCAGCGCCGCCATCCGCCGACGCACATCCGTCTCCGGATCGCCGGGCCGGAACGCCCGCAACCGGCCATCCCTGGCGCAACATCCCCTGTTCCCCATCCCGCCGGCCTCCTCGCAAGACGAGGCGGATGCTGGCCTGCGTCGATCGGCAGGGGGATAAGTTCCTATCCCTCGTCGCCCGCCGGTCCCTCGGTATTCCCTCACCGGATGCGGACAGCCGGACCACGGCGACGTGGATAATCTCAGCACAATCTCGGATTTTATTCCCCCTCACTTGCACCTCTGCATGATGCGTGTAGGAAGAAAAACCTACAACCTGGAGGCTGCATGATCGCCCCTCGCCTTTCCGCCGCCGCATCGCCCGCGGGATCTGTGCCCGCCCGCGCCATCCCGCATCAGGCCGCCCGGGTTGTCCGCGCGGCGGCGCCGGAATGCGGCGGGCAGCCGGGCGCGGCGGTATCGGAATCGGCGCGATGCGATACGCCCGCCGCCCGGACCGCGATCGTGCTGGCGGCCACCGCCCTCGGCATCCCGATCGATGCGGTACTGGCGGACCATCGCTGCAGCGCCCCGGTCGCCACCGCCCGCCATGTGGCCATGTACCTCGCCCATGTGGAGCTGGGCCTGCCGCAGGCAGAGGTGGCGCGGGCCTTCCAGCGCGATCGCTCCACGGTCGCCCACGCCTGCCGGCGGGTCGGGGGCAAGCGCGACCGCCCCGCCCTCGACGAGACCCCCGCCCCGCCCCCCCCCACCGCCCCCCTCCCCCCG
>CALMSN010000144.1 GCA_937872325.1 uncultured Xanthobacter sp.
ATGCAATTTTTGGGCAGTAGGTCCCCCCTTGTTTTTCTCGCCGGCGGGGGTCTTGTGACCTCAGGGGGGCCCGAGAGAAATTTTCCCCGGACGTCCCCGCCATTGGGTTTCGGCCGGGGCGCGGCTATCTTCGCCGGCTGCCCGAATTATGCTGCAGTTTGTCGGACAGAGGCGGGGGAGGGTGTGTCGATGCGCTTTCCGCCCGAATTCCTCGACGAGATCCGTGCCCGCCTGCCGGTTTCGGAGGTGGTGGGCCGGCGCGTCAAGCTGAAGCGGCAGGGACGCGAGTTCGCCGGCCTCTCGCCCTTCAACGCGGAGAAGACGCCCTCCTTCTTCGTCAACGACCAGAAGGGCTTCTACCACTGCTTCTCCTCCGGCAAGCACGGCGACGCCTTCGACTTCCTTATGGAGACCGAGGGCCTGCCCTTCGCCGAGGCGGTGGAGCGGCTGGCCGCCATGGCCGGGCTGCCGCTGCCGGGGGTCACGCCGGAAGCGACGGCGAAGGCCGTGCGCCGCAAGACCCTGCACGAGGTGATGGCCCTCGCCGCCCGGCATTTCCAGGAGACCCTGCAGTCCCGCGCGGGGGCGAAGGCCCGCGGCTATCTCGCCGACCGGGAGATCGGGCCCGCCACCCAGGCCCGCTTCGGCCTCGGCTATGCGGCGGCGGAGCGGTTCCATCTCAAGGAGGCGCTGGGCAAGGCCGGCATCGGCGTCGACGACATGGTGGAGGTGGGCCTGCTCATCGCCGGCGAGGATATCGCGGTCCCCTACGACCGCTTCCGCGACCGGGTGATCTTCCCCATCACCGATTTCAAGGGCCGGGTGGTGGGCTTCGGCGGCCGGGCGCTGGAAAAGGATGTTCCGGCAAAGTACCTCAATTCGCCGGAAACCCCGCTCTTCCACAAGGGATCGCTGCTTTATAACGGCTTCTCGGCCCGCACCGCCGCCCAGTCGGGCGCCCGGGTGATCGCGGTGGAGGGCTATGTGGACGCCATCGCCATGGCGGAGGCCGGCTTTGCCGGCACCGTGGCACCGCTCGGCACCGCCTTGACCGAGGACCAGCTCCAGCTTCTCTGGCGTATGTCGGAGGAGCCGCTGCTGCTGTTCGACGGCGACAAGGCCGGGCAGCGGGCGGCCGGGCGGGCGATTCAGCTCGCTTTGCCGCATCTGGCGGCGGGGCGGAGCCTCGCCATCGCCACCCTGCCCGACGGACAGGACCCCGACGACCTGATCCGCCGCGCCGGGCGCGAGGCCATGGACCAGGTTCTGGCCGGCGCCCGGCCTCTGGTGGACGCCCTGTGGGCGCGGGAGATCGAAGGCGTCGCCCTCGACACCCCGGAGCGGCGGGCCGCGCTGGAGGTCCGGCTCAACGAGCTGGCGGGCGCCATCACCGACGAGACGGTGCGCAAGCACTACCGGCAGGAACTGCAGGCGCGCCTGCGGGCGCTGCTCCAGCCCGCCGCCTGGGGACAGGACCGGCGGGGGCAGGGACAGGAGCGACGGGGGGAGCGGGGCGGGCGCGAGGGCTGGTCGACCGGCTGGCAGTCCGGCGGCGGCGCCCGCAGCGGCGGCCGCGGCGGAGCCGGACGAGGGGGGCGGGGCGGCGGCGACCTGGCGCCGCTCGTGACCCGGGGCGGCGAGATCAGCCGCACGGCGCTGGTCCGCGGGCCGCTGGCGGCGCTGCCGCGCAACGAGGCGTTGCTGCTTTTCTGCCTGACCAACCATCCCTTCCTGCTGGACGAGGCCAGCGAGGAGGTCGCCGGCCTGCCGCTCGCCAACCCCGATGCGGAGCGCCTGCGCCAGGCGATTCTGGCGGCGCATCTGGACGGCGAAGCCGGCATCGACCCGGCCGACCGGGAGGCCCTGGGGCGCCGGGTTTCGGCCCTCGCGAACCCCCGGATGGACTGGCCGGTGTATGAAAATACCGCCGAAGTGGATGTCCGGCTGTGGTGGCATCAGCGCACAGCCTTGCATCGCAAGGCTTACGCGTTATCTAGAGAGTTGAAGGATGCCGAGCGCAGCCTGGGAGAGGATCCCAGCGAGGCCAATTTCGCCTGGCTCCGTGACGTTCGCGAGCGTTTATCCGCCCTCGACGGAACGGAAGCCCTGGTGGAGGGGTTTGGATCCTCTTCGGGCCGTGCCTCGGCGCGTTCGGTTTAAGCAGGGCCGCAGCGACGGCCTGGATGGTCGCGGCGCGAGGGCGCGACTGCGTGGCGCGGCGATGCCGCACAAAATCGGAAGGCAGCCGACGCCGCCACCATAGGGGTTGGAAGCGCGTTCAGGCTGGTTTAACGGGATGGCGTCAAAGAAGCCGCTCCCGGGGCAGCAGGCGACAGGTGGCGTGGCCGAGGGGCCGCGCCGCCGTTCTGGCGTTGCGCCCCGGCGAGACCAGCAGGAGAAATCCATGGCGAAGCAATCTGCCGAGACGACAGAGGCTCCGGAGAAGGAGACCGACGCCCCTGACGGGCCGTTGCTCGACCTTTCCGACGCCGCCGTCCGGAAGATGATCAAGAATGCCAAGCGCCGTGGCTATGTGACCTACGAGCAGCTCAACGAGGTGATGCCCTCCGAGGAGGTGACCTCCGAGCAGATCGAGGACACCCTGGCCCTGCTCAACGACATGGGCATCAACGTCATCGAGGCCGAGGAGGCCGAGGCCGAGGAGGGCGCCGAGGAAGGCGAGACCGCCGACGAGCCCGAGGAGGCGGAGGGCGGCGAGCTCACCGAGCCCGCCCCGCGCGCCGTCGCCCGCTCCGAGACCAAGTCCGAGCCCGCCGAGCGCACCGACGATCCGGTGCGCATGTACCTGCGCGAGATGGGTTCGGTGGAGCTGCTCTCCCGCGAGGGCGAGATCGCCATCGCCAAGCGCATCGAGGCCGGCCGCGAGGCGATGATCGCCGGCCTGTGCGAGAGCCCGCTGACCTTCCAGGCCATCATCATCTGGCGCGACGAGCTCACCGAGGGCCGCGTGCTGCTGCGCGACATCATCGACCTCGAGGCCACCTATGCCGGGCCGGAGGGCAAGAACCCGCCCGCCGCCATGGGCGACGAGGCCGCCCTCGCCCCCGAGGCCGGCGAGGACGGCCTGCTCGGCGACGGCGCGGTGCCGGACGGCGACGAGGACGACATGGAGAAATCCATCTCGCTCGCCGCCATGGAGGCCGAGCTCAAGCCGAAGGTGGTGGAAACCTTCGACCGCATCGCCTCCAGCTACACCAAGCTGCGCCGGCTGCAGGACCAGAACGTCGAATCGAAGCTCAAGAACGAGACCCTCTCCCCGGCGCAGGAGCGCAAGGCGAAGAAGCTCAAGGAGGAGCTGGTCGCCGACGTGAAGAGCCTCGCCCTCAACCAGGCCCGCATCGACAGCCTGGTGGAGCAGCTCTACGAGATCAACAAGCGCCTCGTCTCGCTGGAAGGCCGCCTGCTGCGCCTCGCCGACAGCTACGGCGTCGCCCGCGACGACTTCCTCAAGCAGTATCTCGGCTCCGAGCTGGACCCCAAGTGGGTGCTCAGGGTCTCCAAGCTCGGCTCGCGGGGCTGGAAGGGCTTCGTCGCCCACGAGAAGGACGCCATCAAGGACCTGCGCGGCGACATCCACGGCCTCGCCACCGAGACCGGCCTCGAGATCGCCGAGTTCCGCAAGATCGTCCAGATGGTGCAGAAGGGCGAGAAGGAGGCCCGGCAGGCCAAGAAGGAAATGGTGGAGGCCAACCTGCGCCTCGTCATCTCCATCGCCAAGAAGTACACCAACCGCGGCCTGCAGTTCCTGGACCTCATCCAGGAGGGCAACATCGGCCTGATGAAGGCGGTGGACAAGTTCGAGTACCGCCGCGGCTACAAGTTCTCCACCTACGCCACGTGGTGGATCCGGCAGGCCATCACCCGCTCCATTGCCGATCAGGCGCGCACCATCCGCATCCCGGTGCACATGATCGAGACGATCAACAAGATCGTGCGCACCTCGCGCCAGATGCTGCACGAGATCGGCCGCGAGCCGACCCCGGAGGAGCTGGCCGAGAAGCTCGGCATGCCGCTGGAGAAGGTCCGCAAGGTGCTCAAGATCGCCAAGGAGCCCATCTCCCTCGAAACGCCCATCGGCGACGAGGAGGATTCGCATCTCGGCGACTTCATCGAGGACAAGAACGCGATCCTGCCCATCGATGCGGCGATCCAGAGCAATCTGCGCGAGACCACCACGCGGGTGCTCGCCTCCCTCACCCCGCGTGAGGAGCGTGTGCTGCGCATGCGCTTCGGCATCGGCATGAACACCGATCACACGCTGGAAGAGGTGGGCCAGCAATTCTCGGTGACCCGCGAGCGTATCCGCCAGATCGAGGCCAAGGCGCTGCGCAAGCTCAAGCATCCGAGCCGCTCGCGCAAGCTCCGCTCGTTCCTCGACAATTGAGGCCCGCGGCCCTGGTCTTCCACCAGGGCCGGGCCGTTTCCTGTGCTGATTGAATGGCGGCCCGACGGGCTCCGCCTGCCTGATCCCTGCCCGCGATCCGGTCGGGGAGGGCGCTATCCGCCCGGCGCCGGCGGGTGGCCTTCAGGCGCCGGGCCGGGATGACCGAACCCCGATGAGGCAAAAGGGGCCCGTGAGCCAAGCTCATGGGCCTCCGGCATCATCGCGCTTTGGCGAGCATCGGGCCGTAGATGGCGACGAAGCCGGCAAAGCCCAGGCACCACGCGGTGGCTGCCGCGATCATCAACGCCATGGTCCATTCCGGCAGGAAGGCCATGGCGATCCGCGCCGCCAGCGCAACCACCACCAGGGCATAGACCGCCTGCGTGCCGCGGCTTGCGGCCAGCGCCCGGCCAGTGTGGCCGAGGGTGGCCCGTGTCATCATGGCCAGCGTCATCATCCCGATCCCGCCGATGGCCCACGCATGGATACCCGCCGCGGCGGGCACCGCCTCCGGCCACAGGGCATGCGCGCCGGCGGCGAAAAAGCCGAGCGCCGCCAGCAAGAAGGCGACGTGGAGCACGAGCACCAGCGGATCGCTGCCGGTCCGCCAGCCGCGCCAGCGGGCGAGGCGGTAGAGATTGCCTGCCCCGCCCAGCAGCAAGGCGAGCCCGCTCGCCCGGGCATCGGGAAACGCCACCCAGGCGACGAGCGCGACGCCGGACACGCCGAGCACGATGCCGTCGTGCCGGTCGAAGGGGGCCGGCCGGCGGGCCTCGCCCCGCTTGGCCAGCCAGTTGCCGGGGAAGCTCGGCACCACCCGGCCGCCGAAGAGCAGGATGAGGAAGATGATGAGCGCCAGCGCCGCCCGCGCCGAATAGTCCGCGGTGCCGCGCAGGTGCGCCTCGATGAAGAAGCCGGCATCGGCCGCCGCCAGCAGCGCCACAACCGCCGCCACCTTCAGGTTGCGCCAGTTCTTGCCCGCGATGATCTCGCGGGCGATGACGGCGCAGAACACGGCGAAGAAGCCGGCATCGATCACCGCCGCCGCCGGCCAGCCGATCCAACCCGAGACCAGCACCGCCGCCCGCCCCGCGAGCCAGAGCAGAGCCAGGCCGCCGAGGGCGGCGCCGGCCACCGGCAGGCGGCCCGTCCAGTTGGGAATGGCGGTGAGCAGGAAGCCCGCCACCACCGCGCCGCCATAGCCGAACAGCATCTCGTGGGCGTGCCAGTCGATGGCGGAAAAGGCGGTGGGCAGGTTCAGGTCGCCGGTGAACACGGCCGGCCACACCGCCACCGCCGCCAGGGCGAACAGGCCGGCGCCGAGGAAGAAGGGGCGGAAGCCGCGGCTCAGCAGCGCCAATCCGGTGAAGCTCCGCAGGGTCTGCGCGGTGGCCATGGTCGTCGTCCTTCCGCGCGCCGCGGGGCGCGCTCTTCTGCGATCGGGCGGCGCTCAGGAGCGCGCGCTTGTTTCAGTGCCTGAGACCGCGATCCGAGCAGAGCGCGTTCTCCATCAAGAGTTTAGAGGGCGTGTCCCCGACCGGAATTGATCCAGTCCGGTCGGATCGCGCCCTAGAACAGATAGAGCCCGTGCGCGCCGGCGGTGGCGCCCAGGATGGTGGCGGCGGCCAGCGCCAGCAGCACCAGGTGGATGCGGATGCTCCGCCGCAGCAGGGCATCGGGCGCACGCGCGGCGATGGCCTCGAAGCGCGGGCGCAGCAGCGGCTCCACCACGAACACCGCCAGCATGAACACGGTCCACAGGGCGACCATGGCCGTCATCCACCAGAAGGACGCCTGGGCGAAGCGGTCCCACAGGTCGAGCCGCCAGGTCATCCAGAAGCCGGAGAGCCCGGCCAGCGGGATGGAGACCCGCACCTGCGCCGAGAAGCGGTGCTCGATGCGGTCGAACAGCGCCGTCCCCAGCGTCCCGCCCTCGTGCCGGGCCAGCGGCAGGATCACCAGCGTGACGAAGGAGACGCCGCCGATCCAGTGCACCACGCTGAGCACGTGCAGCGCCCGGGCAAGGGTGATGTCATCCATGGTTTGCCTCCTGGATCGTTTCAGTGCGTCGTGGAAACGCTGAAACGATCCAACGCTTTGATTGTAGAGCGTTTCCCGATCGATCAGGACGCGCTCTCTGTTCCGTGCATCAGCCGCCAAGCGCCGACATGTGCCGCGCCAGGGCCGGGGCGCCGCCGCGGTCGATGACGAAGTCATGCCCGCGCGGCTTGCTCCGGATGGCGCCGGCGATGGCGGCCCCCACCGCGGCATCGCCGCCGGCACGCAGCGGCGTGCGCAGGTCTACCGCATCCTCCTGCCCCAGGCAGGTGTGGAGCACCCCGGTGGCGCTCACCCGCACCCGGTTGCAGCTCTCGCAGAAGGAATGGGTCAGCGGGGTGATGAAGCCGATGCGCCCGCCGGTCGCCGCGACCCGCGCATAGCGCGCCGGGCCGCCGGTACGCTCGCAGGTGTCCACCAGATCGAGGCGGGTCTCGATCTGCCGGCGCAGGGCGTCGAGCGGCAGGTACTGGTCGATGCGGTCCACCCCCACGTCGCCCAGCGGCATGGTCTCGATGAAGGTCAGGTCCATGCCATGGCGGTGGGCGAAGTCGATGAGGTTGAACACCTCGTGCTCGGTGGTGCCGGCCAGCGCCACCGCGTTGAGCTTCACCTTCAGCCCGGCCTCGCGGGCGGCGCGGATGCCGTCCATCACCTGCCCGAGCGTGCCGCGGCGGGTGATGGCGCGGAAGCGGGCGGCATCCAGGGTGTCCAGGGAGACGTTGATCCGCTTCACCCCGCACCGGGCCAGGGCCTCGGCGTGATGGCCGAGCTGGGTGCCGTTGGTGGTCAGGGTCAGCTCCTTCAGCGCCCCGCTGCCGAGATGGCGGGAGAGCGAGCCGAAGAGGTCCATGACCCCCTTTCGCACCAGCGGCTCGCCGCCGGTGAGGCGCAGCTTGGTGACCCCCATCGCGATGAACACGCCGGCCAGCCGGTCCAGCTCCTCGATGGAGAGCACGGCGTCGCGGGGCAGGAAGGTCATGTCGTCGGACATGCAGTAGACGCAGCGCAGGTCGCAGCGGTCGGTCACCGACAGGCGCAGATAGCTGATGCGGCGACCGAAGAGGTCGACCATGGCGCAGGACGATGGCGGCGAGGCCTGCGGGGATGCGGGCGAACGGACGGGCATGTCAGGTCTCCTCCGCCCGGACGGCGGATGGCGCTGTGGCGTCGCCGCAGGTGCAGGCGGCAGGGTGGGGCAGGCCGGCCCCGCGGCCGGCGTCGATGGCGCTAGCGGTTGCCGGATCCATGTCGAGGAAGGCCGCGATGGCGTGGCGCCGCGCCGCGGTCATCGGCTCGGCCGGCACCGCCAGCAGGGCGTCGAGGGGCGGCATGGCGGCGAATTCGCCGGTGGAGGAGATAGTGGTGCCGAGGTCGCGCAGCAGTCCGTCGCCGATGCCGTAGATCCAGCCGTGCACCGTCACCTCGGCGCCGCGCCCCCACGCGGACCGCAGCACCGGGGTCGCGGCGAGACGGCGCATCTGCATCTGCACGTTCATCTCGCACATCCGGTCGAGGCGGTGTTCGGGGGGCGATTGCGTCCCCAGCGTGCCGCGGCGACGGCGGGGGAGGGCGGCAGCGCGGGGCAGCCAGGTGGAC
>CALMSN010000145.1 GCA_937872325.1 uncultured Xanthobacter sp.
ATGCCGATTGCGGCGTGGTCATCGCCCGCAACCGCACCGAGGCCGAACGGCGCTTCTTTACCACGCTCCTGCGCGACGACATGGCGCTGGCCGGGCCGGCGCAGCGTCGCGAGACCGCCGGCGCGGCGGCCACCCCGCGGAGCGCCGCCGTCCGCGACAGCGCCCCGCGAGATCCGGCCGCCGGCCCTTCCGACGACGACGACCTGCTGCCCGATCTGCCCCTGGTCCGGCCCGCCCCGCGCGAGGCCTTCCCCGGGGCGGCGCCGCAGCCGTCCGTCATCGGCTCTTTCCCGGGAGGCGCGCCGTGAGCGTCGCCATCATCGACTACGGCTCCGGCAACCTGCATTCCGCCGCCAAGGCCATGGAGCGGGCGGCCCAGAGCGCGGGCGGCGCCAACGTGGTGGTCACCGCCGATCCGGAGGTGGTGCGCGCCGCCGACCGGGTGGTGCTGCCCGGGGTCGGCGCCTTCGCCGACTGCCGCCGCGGCCTCGACGCCGTGCCCGGCATGGTGGAGGCCATGACCGAGGCGGTGAAGGGGAAGGGCCGGCCCTTCCTCGGCATCTGCGTCGGCCGGCAGCTGCCCGCCGAGGGGGGGCTGGAGCATGGCGAGACCGCCGGCCCCGGCTGGATGGGCGGCGAGGTGGACCGCATCGCCCCCGCCGACCCGCACCTCAAGATCCCGCACATGGGCTGGAACGCCCTCGCCCCGCTGCGCCCGCACCCGCTGCTTCAGGGCATCCGCACCGGCGAAGAGGGGCTCAACGCCTATTTCGTCCACTCCTATCACCTGAAGCCGGCCGATCCGGACGACCTCGTCGCCACCACCGATTACGGCGGCGCCGTCACCGCCGTCATCGCCCGCGGCAACGTGGCCGGCACCCAGTTCCACCCCGAGAAGAGCCAGACCCTCGGCCTCGCTCTGCTCGCCAATTTCCTGAAATGGCATCCGTGATCCTTTTTCCGGCCATCGACCTCAAGGACGGCCTCGCCGTGCGCCTCGAACAGGGCGACATGGCGCGTGCCACCGTGTTCAACCGCGATCCCGCCGCCCAGGCCGCGGAGTTCGAGACCCTGGGCTTCCGCTACCTCCACCTGGTGGATCTCGACGGCGCCTTCGCCGGCGCGCCGGTGAACGCCGCGGCCGTGGAGCGGATCCTGGAGACGGTCTCGATCCCGGTGCAGCTCGGCGGCGGCATCCGCGACCTCGCCACCGTCGAGGGCTGGCTGAGCAAGGGCGTCACCCGGGTGATCCTCGGCACCGCGGCGGTGCGCGACCCGGACTTCGTGAAGGCGGCGGCCCGGGCCCATCCCGGCCGCGTCGCCGTCGGCCTCGACGCCCGCGACGGCCGGGTGGCGGTGGAGGGCTGGGCGGAGACCTCGGACCTCGCCGCCGAGGACATCGCCCGCCGGTTCGAGGATGCCGGGGTCACCGCCATCATCTACACCGACATCGCCCGCGACGGGCTGATGAAGGGCCTCAACCTGGACGCCACCATCGCTTTGGCCGAGGCGGTGGCGCTGCCGGTGATCGCCTCGGGGGGCCTCGCCTCCCTCGACGACATCGAGGCGCTGCTGGAGCCGCGGGCGGAGAAGCTCGCCGGCGCCATCACCGGCCGCGCCCTCTATGACGGCCGGCTCGATGCCCGCGCCGCCTTGGCCCTGGTGGCGGGACGGTAGGCCGCGATGCTGAAAGTCCGCGTCATCCCCTGCCTCGACGTCAAGGACGGCCGCGTGGTGAAGGGCGTCAAGTTCGTCGACCTGCGCGACGCCGGCGACCCGGTGGAGGCGGCCCGCGCCTATGACGCCGCCGGCGCCGACGAGCTGACCTTCCTCGACATCACCGCCAGCCACGAGAATCGCGGCACCATCCTCGACGTGGTGAGCCGCACCGCCGAGCAGTGCTTCATGCCGCTCACCGTGGGCGGGGGCGTGCGCACCGTCGACGACGTGCGCACCCTGCTTCATGCCGGGGCGGACAAGGTGGCCATCAACACCGCCGCCGTCACCCGCCGCGCCTTCGTCGGCGAGGCGGCGGCGAAGTTCGGCGAGCAGTGCATCGTGGTGGCCATCGACGCCAAGAAGGTGAGCGCCCCCGGCACCGCCGACCGCTGGGAGATCTTCACCCATGGCGGGCGCAACCCCACCGGCATCGACGCGATCCAGTATGCCCGCGAGGTCGTGGAGCTGGGCGCCGGCGAGATCCTGCTCACCTCCATGGACCGCGACGGCACCGGGCTCGGCTTCGACTGCGCCCTCACCCGGGCGGTGGCCGACGCCGTCCATGTGCCGGTGATCGCCTCCGGCGGGGTGGGCACGCTGGAGCACCTGGTGGACGGCATCCGCGAGGGCGGCGCCTCGGCGGTGCTGGCCGCCTCCATCTTCCATTTCGGCACCTTCACCATCGCCGAGGCCAAGGCCACCCTGGCCGCCGCCGGCCTGCCGGTGCGCCGCGATGCCTGAGCCGACGCACCTTCGTCTTCCTCCCGCCGCCGTGAGGCGCCAGCCATGAGCGTTTCCTTCACCCTTGCCGACCTCGAGGCCATCGTCGCCGCCCGCGCCGATGTCGCCGACGGCAGTTCCTACACCCGCTCGCTCATCGACAAGGGGACGCCCAAGTGCGCCCAGAAGCTCGGCGAGGAGGCGGTGGAGACGGTGATCGCCGCCGTCAGCGGCTCCGACGAAGCGCTGATCGCGGAGAGCGCCGATCTCCTCTACCATCTGCTGGTCCTGCTCAAGGCACGGGCCATCCCCCTCGGCGCGGTTCACGCCGAGCTTGCCCGGCGCACCGGGCAATCAGGACTGGCCGAGAAGGCCGCGCGTCAGGGCAAGTGATGGGACCGGGGGAGGCCGAGCGCGCCATGGACCGCCGCATCGACACGGGCATCTCGCCCTATCGCGCCTTCACACGCGAGGCCTGGGCGGCGCTGCGCCGCGACACGCCCATGACCCTGCAGCGCAAGGAGATCACCCGGCTGGAGGGTCTCGGCGCCCAGCTCTCCATGCGCGAGGTGGAGGAGATCTACCTGCCCATGTCGCGGCTGCTGTCGCTCTACGTGGAGGCGACGCAGACCCTGTTCCAGGCCATGAGCCGCTTCCTCGACGCCCGCAACGGCGAGAACGGCCACGCCGACAAGATGCCGTACATCATCGGGGTGGCCGGCTCGGTGGCGGTGGGCAAGTCCACCACCGCCCGCGTGCTCCAGGCGCTGCTCGCCCGCTGGCCCCACACCCCGAAGGTGGACCTCATCACCACCGACGGCTTCCTGTTGCCCAACGCGGTGCTGGAGCGCGAGGGGCTGATGGAGAAGAAGGGCTTCCCCGAGAGCTACGACGTGGCGCTGCTGCTGCGCTTCCTCACCGACATCAAGGCCGGCCGCCGGCCGGTGCGGGCGCCGCTCTACTCGCACTTCTTCTACGACGTGATGCCGGACCAGACGGTGGAGGTGGACCGGCCGGACATCCTCATCGTCGAGGGCCTCAACGTGCTGCAGACCACCCGCCCGCCGAAGGACGGCAAGGCCATCCCCTTCGTCTCCGACTTCTTCGACTTCTCGATCTACATCGATGCCGACGAGGACGTGCTGGAGCGCTGGTATGTCGAGCGCTTCATGACCCTGCGGCACACCGCCTTCCTCGATCCGGACTCCTACTTCCACCGCTATTCCCAGCTCACCGAGGACGAGGCGCGCGAGCGGGCCCTGTCCATCTGGCGGCGAATCAACCTGCCGAACCTGATGGACAACATCCTGCCGACCCGGCAGCGGGCCGACCTCATCCTGCGCAAGGCGGGCGACCACGAGGTCGCCGAGGTCAGCCTGCGGCGCCTCTAGCTGCCCCAAGGGCGCCTTTGGGGTGCGACAGTGTGTCTTTGCGGCATCTGCCGGCAAAGAAAGTGCCCGCGCCGCCTTACCAAGGCACCGGGAGCCGCCGCGAGCGCCCTCTTGAGTTCATAATTGATCCACACATGTCGCGTGACACTGCGCAATCATCCGCGCGTCCGGGAAGCGGGCGCGCTTCAGCATGGAAAGCCGTCGCCGTGACTCGATCGATGGGATTGTTCGCTCTTCTGGCAACCGGCGTCCTCGGGCTTTCTTCCGCCTCGGCGCAGGGCCTGTGGCCCGCCGGCATCCAGAGCGCCGCGCCTGAGGTCAGGTCCCCGGCCCCGGCCGCGGGGGCCCCGCCCGGGCCCGCCGCCGCGCCCGGGCCCGTCGCCAGCTCGGGCGAGGCCCCCGCGGCCGCGCCCCCGGGGCCGGCAGCGCCGCAGGGGCCGACCGCCTATACCTCCATGATCGTGGACGGGCCCTACATCGCCCTCACCTTCGATGACGGCCCGAGCCCGGAGACCACGCCGAAGCTGCTGAAGATCCTCTCGGACCGCGGCGTCAAGGCGACCTTCTTCGTGGTCGGCAAGATGGCGGCGGCCTATCCGGACGTGCTCAAGCAGATCGCCGCCCAGGGCCATGAGATCGGCAACCATTCGTGGAGCCATCCCATCCTGCCGAAGATCAAGCTGCCCGATGCCGACCGCCAGATCGAGGACACCAACGCCGCGATCGAGAACGCCACCGGCACCAAGCCGAAGATCATGCGCCCGCCCTACGGCGCCATGACCCCGGCCCTGCGCAAGCACATCGAGGAGAAGTACGGCCTCTCGCTGATCTACTGGTCGGTCGATCCGCTGGACTGGAAGTACAAGGACTCCAAGAAGGTCCACGACGTCATCGTGAGTCACACCCAGCCCGGCGGCATCGTGCTCGCGCACGACATCCACCCCACCACGGTGGCCGCCATGCCGAGCGTGATCGACGACCTCAAAGCCAAGGGCTTCAAGTTCGTCACCGTGTCGGAGCTGATCGCCATGCACCGGCCGGAGCTCGCCAAGGTGGCGGCGGTGGCCCCGGCCCCGGCGAAGAAGAAGCCCAAGCCGGTGCAGACCACCGGCAGCGCGCAGAAGCCGTCCGGCACCGTGGCCAGCACGCGTCCCGCCGCGACCCCGACGTCCACCGCGCCGCGCCCGTCCGGAACCGTCAGCCGGCCGACCTCCGGCCTGTTCTGATCGCCGGCGCAGCAGCAGCGCGGCAGCCCGCGAAACCCGATGACGCCGCCCTCTCCGGGCGGCGTTTTCGTTTGCGCGGATGATTGGGAGGCCCGAGAGCCGGGGGCGAGGCGGGCCGTTCCGCCCCGGGCGGCTCAAGCGACGTGGGCCGGTTCGCGTGGAGCATTGAGCCCGAGGATGGCGGAGGGGCTCTCCCTGCCTGGCGCCGACCGCAATCGATGCCGGCACTATCGGCGAGGCTCGGCACCGTCGCAGGGGGCCGAAAGACCCGGCGAGCCGACCCGATGGGATCTTGCTGGAGCGCTTCTCGACCGGATGGCACATCCAGTCGGACAAGAAGTGTTATATAATCAAAGCTTTGAATCGCCTGAGCGATTCCATGACGCACTGAAACGATCCGGCTTCTTGGGATCATCATTCCCAGCGTTGTCCGCCAGCCCGATGCGCCGCCCACGGTCTGAAGCAGGCTTCCAGGACCGATCCGGGCCGGCAAGGTCCCCAGCGGCGAAGCAACCCGAAGTGCGGAGTCGGCTCCCGCTGCCTCGCGCCCCAGGCGATGTGCCTCAGATCGACATTCTCGCCTTCGCTGACGCCCGAGCGCCGCCTGGGCCTTCACAACCCATCGGCATCTTGCATGACGCGGTCCGCGGGCCTAACGCGCGATCTCCGGCCCGGCCTTGACGGCGTCGTCTCGCCGGCCCGCTGCCCGGTCGAAGCGGGAGCTCAGCTCTCAGCAGCCCGCCGCCCCGGCGGTCCCGCTTGCAACGAGGCCGGAAGCGCGGGCTATGCCTTGGGGGCGGCCAGCAGCCCGGCCCAAACGGCCCGGCACCTGCGCGTTCGCTCTCCTGCCGAGACGCAAAAAAGGGGGCGATCGCCCCTTCGTCGCCACCCTGCCCGTCTCCGGCTTACCCGGGGACGGCGTGCTGCGCCGGCGCCCGCAGCCGCCGGTACTGATCCTGCCGCCGTCAGCGCCGCAGCTGCTGCAGCACCGTGAGGTCGGGATAGCCGTCCGGCAGCATGCCGGTCTTCACCTGGAAGTCCTGCACCGCGAGGCGGGTCTTCTGGCCGAGAATGCCGTCGGCGTTGCCGATGTCGTAGCCGCGCTGGGCGAGCCGGCTCTGGATCTCCTGCCGCTCCGTCTTGGAGAGGCCGCGCTCCTCCTTGGGCCAGGCGTGGGAGAAGCCGCCGCCGCCGCGCAGCCGGTCCGCCAGATGGCCGATGGCCAGAGCGTAGGCATCGGCGGGGTTGTATTTCAGGATGGCGTCGAAATTGCCCATCATCAGGAAGGCCGGGCCGCCGGCGCCGGCCGGCAGCAGCAGGTAGGCCGGATCGGACGCGCGCGGGAAGGCCTTGCCGCCCGGCCGGCCGACGCCCAGCGCCTTCCACTGGCCCAGGGTCTGCTTGTTGGCGCGATTGACGTAGCGGTAGTCAAAGTTCTCCGGCAGCACCACCTCGTAGCCCCAGGGCCGGCCGAGGCTCCAGCCGTCGAGCTTCAGGTTGTTGGCGGTGGAGGCGATGATGTCGGGGATGGAATCCACCACGTCGCGCTTGCCGTCGCCGTCGAAGTCCACCGCGAAGCGCTGGAACGAGGTGGGCATGAACTGGGTGGGGCCGAAGGCGCCGGCCCACGAGCCGACGAGATGGTCCGCCCGCACGTCGCCCTTGTCGAGGATCTGCAGGGTGGCGATGAACTCGTCGCGGAAATAGTCCTGCCGCCGGCCGATGCAGGCCAGCGTCGCGGTGGAGGTGAGCACCGAGCGCGAGCCGATGCCCTTGGGATCGCCATAGGTGGATTCGATGCCCCAGATGGCCGCCACCGCGTAGCGATCGACGCCGTAGGCCTTCTCCACCCGGTCGAAGACGGGCTTGTAGCGCTCCAGGATCTCGCGGCCCTTCTTCACCCGGAAGTCGGTCACCAGCATCTGCACGTAGGCGCCGATGGGCTTGGAGAATTCCGGCTGGCTGTCGAGGAAGTCCATGATCTTCATGTCCGGCTCGAGCGCCGAGGTGTAGCGCTCGAAGGTCCGGCGGGAGACGCCCTTGGACTGGGCCAGCGGCCACATGGCCGCGATGCAATTGCCGAAATTGGCCTGCGCCTGGGCGATGGCGGCGGGGGTCATCGCCGGATGCATCCCGCTTTGCGCCGGGGCCGGGATGCCGAACAGCGAGCCGGTGGTCTGCGCCTGCGCGGCGGCCGGTCCGCCGATGCCGAGCACCAGCGTGGCCAGCCCGGCCGCGCCGAGAAGGGCGCGGCCCACCGCCCGCCGGCCGGACGCCGCCTCGGACCCGTCTGCGCGGCCGCGCCGCAGGATCGCCCTGCCCAGCCCGGTTCCCTCGCGGCGAAAAATCCGAAAAGCCATCGCGTCCACCCTCTCGCGTGTCCCGTGTGCCGGTCGGGCCTCGTGCCGCCGGGGCCTGCCGCCCGGCTTGGGAGACGGTGCGCGGACTGTTCCGCGATACCGCCACCGACACGGACCCTCCATCGTGTCGCATCTAATGGGGGGCAATTGGGGTTGCGTCGCGGTTAACGTAGGGCGAGATTTTGCCTCGCTTCGCGATGAAGCCTTTCCCGGCCCTTGCCGAATCCGTAACCGGTACCGTGGTCTAATGGCGCCGGCCGGGTCACTCGTGCTACCACCCGTTCGCCCACCTTCCCTTTTCCTGCCAGCAGGATTTTTTCATGCGTCAGCCCATTCGCAAAGCCATTCTGCCGGTCGCCGGCCTCGGCACCCGCTTTCTGCCCGCCACCAAAGCGGTGCCGAAGGAAATGCTGACGGTGGTGGATCGCCCGGTGGTCCAGCATGTGGTGGACGAGGCGCGGGCCGCCGGCATCGAGCACATCGTGTTCGTCACCGGCCGTAACAAGGCGGTGATCGAGGACCATTTCGACCGCCAGTTCGAGCTGGAGCGCACCCTCGAATCGCGCGGCAAGACGAAGGAGCTGGAGCAGCTCGACCGCGATACTCCGAAGGCCGGCACCACCTCCTTCACCCGCCAGCAGCTGCCCCTCGGGCTCGGCCATGCGGTGTGGTGCGCCCGCGACATCATCGGCAACGAGCCCTTCGCCCTGCTGCTGCCGGACATGCTGCACATGGCCAAGCCCGGCAACGGCGGCGGCAAGGGCTGCCTCGCCGGCATGGTGGACGCCTATGCCGAGACCGGCGGCAACGTGATCGCCGTCTACGAGGTGCCGGACGACCAGACCCACCAGTACGGCATCGTCGGCACCGGCGAGGCGAGGGCGGCGGGCGTGCACGCCATCACCAAGATGGTGGAGAAGCCCAAGGCCGGCACCGCGCCGAGCAACCTCGCCATCTCCGGCCGCTACATCCTGCAGCCCACCATCTTCGACCTGCTGGCCCGCCAGGAGCAGGGCGCCGGCGGCGAGATCCAGCTCACCGATTCGATGCTGAAGCTGATGGAGAGCGAGCCGTTCTTCGCCGCCACCTTCGACGGCGCCATCTATGATTGCGGCTCGAAGATCGGCTTCCTCATGGCCAACGTGGCCTATGCCCTGTCGCGGCCGGACATCTCCCCGGAATTCCGCGCCGAGCTGGCCTCCCTGCTCGCCGGCAACTGAGGGCGCTGCGCGGCGGCGTCCGGGCCTTGCGAAGCCCGGATCGCCCGCCCGCCGGCGCCGACGCGCCCACGCCCCTAAGGGACCCGCGGGGCTCGACCGGCCTGGATGAAGGCGGGTCGACCCCCGCCCGGAGGAAAATCCGGCCGCCACCATTCCGCCGAACTGAGCGGGGAAGTGTGGGGCGCCAACGGTCGGACATTTTCATGCGGCGATTCGCTCTGCTCTGCATTCTCCTCGCCTTGCCGGTGCTCGCGCCGCGGCAGGCAGCGGCGCATCCCCATGTGTGGGTGACCATGCGCAGCGCGCTGGTGTTCGCCGACGGCAAGCTGACCGCCGTGCGCCAGGCCTGGACCTTCGACGACGCCTTCACCGCCTTCGCGCTGCAGGGGCTGGACCGCAAGGCGGACGGCTCCTATGGCGACGACGTGCTGAAGCCGCTCGCCGAGGTCAACGTCTCCTCGCTGAAGGAGTACGGCTATTTCAGCACCGGAAAGACCGCCACCGCGAAGTTCGGCTTCAAGGATCCGGTGGATTACTACCTGACCTTCAAGGATGACCTGCTGACGCTGCACTTCACCCTGCCGCTGGCCAAGCCGATGCCGGCCAAGGGGTTGCTGACCGTCGAGGTCAACGACCCCACCGTCTTCATCTCCTTCTCCTTCGCCGAGACGGATCCGCTGAAGGTGGAGGGGGCGCCCGCCAACTGCGCCCCGGAGGTGATCTCGCCGCAGGCGCCGCAGGCCGGCGCACTCAGCGAATCTTTCTTCAACAGCCTCACCGCCACCAGCACCTATGGCGCCCAGTTCGCCGAGAAGGCGGTGGTGAAGTGCCCGTGAGCCGGCCGCGGATGCAATGGCCCCGCGTCTCGCCAGCGACGGCCCTGGCGGTTCTCGCCGGCGGCGCGCTGGTCGCGGCGCTGCTGCTGCATCCCGATCCGGCGCTGGCCCAGGGCCTCGGCGCGCCGCGGCCGACGCCGTTCGGGCTGGGCCCCGCGGCGGCGCCGGAGCCGTCCGGCATCGCCGGCTACCTCATGGCGCGGCAGGCCGACTTCTACCGGGCCATGGTGCAGGCGGTGCGGGCCTCCAAGACCCAGGGTGGCATCACCGGCCTGCTGGCGGCCCTCGCCTTCGCCTATGGCGTCTTCCATGCCGCCGGCCCCGGCCACGGCAAGGCGGTGATCTCGGCCTACCTGCTCGCCGATGGCGGCACCCTGCGCAAGGGCGCCGTGCTGGCGCTGGCGGCGGGGCTGGTGCAGGCGACCACCGCCATCCTGCTCGTCACGGTCCTTGCCTTGATCCTCGGCCATACCGCCGCGGTTATGAGCCGGACCGTGGATGCCGTGGAGATCGCCGCCTACGGCGCCATCGTCGCGTTCGGGCTTTATCTCGCATATGTGAAGGGGCGCGGGCTCATCGCCGCGGTGCGCGGCGTGCCGGTCCACGCCCACGGTGACGATTGCGGCTGCGGCGACAGCCACGCCCCCGATCCCGCCCTTCTGGCGCCGGGCAGCGACTGGAAGCGGGCGAGCGTCGCGGTGCTGTCCGCCGGCGCACGGCCCTGCTCGGGGGCGGTGTTCCTGCTCACCTTCGCCCTGGCCCAGGGGGTCTATCTCAGCGGGGTGATCGCCACCTTCGTCATGGGCCTGGGCACCGCGCTGGCGGTCACCGTCATCGCCGCGCTGGCGGTCTATGCCAAGCGCATCGCGGTTCGGCTCGCCGGCGCCGACAGCCGGGGCGGCGCCATCGCGCTGGCGATGCTGGAGCTGTCCGGGGCGATCCTGGTCACCCTGTTCGGCCTCGCTCTGCTCTCCGGCTACCTCGCCAGCGAGCGCCTGCTCCCGGGCTGAAGCCGCCACCCGCGGCGCACCATTCCGGATGCAGTGCACCAAAATTCGTCATGCCCGCGTTTCGAGCAATTTTGTTGCCTTTTGAATTGGAACAACGAAATTGCGGGGTGCGACACTCCGTGCCAGCCTGTTGAGGCAAATGGCCGCCCTGCCATGCCCCGGGCGGAGAGGCCCGGCGGAGGCACTCCATGGCCATCAAATCAGTCTCCCTTGACGACAAGTACGACCTCGCGAAGGAGCGCATCTTCGTCTCGGGCACCCAGGCCCTGGTCCGCCTCGCTTTGATGCAGAAGGAGCGGGACCGCCGCGCCGGGCTGAACACCGCCGGCTTCGTCACCGGCTATCGCGGCTCGCCGCTGGGCGGGCTCGACCAGCAGTTCGGCCGCGCCGAGAAGATCCTCAAGGCCAACGACATCAAGTTCCAGTCCGGCCTCAACGAGGACCTCGCGGCCACCGCGCTGTGGGGCTCCCAGCAGGCGGAACTCCGTGGCGAGGGCCGGTTCGATGGGGTGTTCGGCCTCTGGTACGGCAAGGGGCCGGGGGTGGACCGCTCCGGCGACGTCTTCCGCCACGCCAACAATGCCGGCACCTCGAAGCACGGCGGCGTGCTCGCCCTCATGGGCGACGACCACACCTGCGAGAGCTCCACCACCGCCCACCAGAGCGAGTTCCACTTCGTCGACGTCATGATCCCGGTGCTGAACCCGGCCGGGGTGCAGGAGATCCTCGATTTCGGCCTCTACGGCTGGGCGCTCTCGCGCTACTCCGGCGCCTGGGTGGGCCTCAAGGCGGTCAAGGACACCATCGAATCCACCGGCATCGTCGACGGCCGGCTCGACCGGGTGAGCATCGTCCACCCCGACGACTTCATGATGCCGCCGGGCGGGCTCAACATCCGCCTCGGCGACACCCCGATCCTGCAGGAGGAGCGGGTCCAGGAATACAAGCGCGACGCGGTGATCGCCTTCGTGCGCGCCAACAGGCTGAACCGCATCGTCACCTCCGGGGGGTCGCGCCCGCGCATCGGCATCGCCACGGTGGGCAAGTCCTATCTCGACGTCTGCCTGGCGCTGGACGAGCTGGGCATCGACGAGGTGCGGGCCAACGACCTCGGCCTTCGGATCTGGAAGGTCGCCTGCCCCTGGCCGCTGGAGACCCAGGGCCTCATCGACTTCGCCCGCGGCCTCGACCTCATCATGGTGGTGGAGGAGAAGCGCTCCCTCATCGAGGTGCAGGTGCGCGAGGAGCTCTACGGCTCGGCGAGCCAGCCGGTGTGCATCGGCAAGAAGGACGAGCAGGGCCGCTGGCTTTTCCCGGTGAAGGGCGCGCTCGACCCCAACGACATCGCCATCCAGCTCGGCCGCCGGCTGCTCGCCTATGGCGACATCCCCGACATCGCCGCCCGGGTGGCGATGCTGGAGGAGGCGCAGAAGGTGCTGGCGGCGACCAGCGACGTCGCCACCCGCATCCCCTATTTCTGCTCCGGCTGCCCGCACAATACCTCCACCAAGGTGCCCGAGGGCATGCGCGCCTATGCCGGCATCGGCTGCCACTACATGGTGCAGTGGATGGACCGGCAGACCACCGGCTTCACCCAGATGGGCGGCGAGGGCGCCAACTGGATCGGCGAGGCGCCGTTCTCCAAGCGCGGCCACGTCTTCCAGAACCTCGGCGACGGCACCTACAACCATTCCGGCATCCTGGCGCTGCGCGCCTCTCTCGCCGCCAAGGTGAACGTCACCTACAAGATCCTGTTCAACGACGCCGTCGCCATGACCGGCGGCCAGCACCATGAGGGCGGCCTCACCGTCGACATGATCGCCCGCCAGGTGGCCGCCGAGGGGGTGGAGCGGGTGGTGCTGGTCGCCGACGACCCGGAAAAGTATCCCCCCGGCATCGTCTGGCCCACCGGCATGACGCTCCATCCGCGCGAGGAGCTCGACCAGGTCCAGCGCGAGCTGGCGGCGGTGCCCGGCGTCACCGTGCTGCTCTACGACCAGACCTGCGCCGCCGAGAAGCGCCGCCGCAGGAAGCGCGGCGACTTCCCCGATCCGGACATGCGGGTGGTCATCAACGAGCGGGTCTGCGAGGGCTGCGGCGATTGCGGCGTGAAGTCCAACTGCGTCTCGGTGCAGCCGCTGGAGACCGAGTGGGGCCGCAAGCGCGAGATCGACCAGTCGTCCTGCAACAAGGACTTCTCGTGCGTGAACGGCTTCTGCCCGTCCTTCGTCACCGTCCACGGGGCGAAGCCCAAGAAGGCCGCTGGCGCTGCGGCCGGCGCCGCCGCCTTCCCGGAGCTGCCGGAGCCGGCGCATCCGGAGATCCACGGCACCTACGGCATCATCGCCACCGGGGTGGGCGGCACGGGGGTGGTCACCATCGGCGCCATCCTCGGCATGGCGGCGCATCTGGAGGGCAAGGCCTGCGGCATGATCGACATGGCCGGCCTCGCTCAGAAGGGCGGCGCGGTCTACAGCCACATCCGCCTCGCCCACGATCCGTCCGATATCACCGCCATCCGCATCCCCGCCCGCGGCGCCGACGTGGTGCTGGGGGGCGACCTGGTGGTGGCCGGCACCAAGAAGGTGCTGGCGGCGGTGAAGCCCGGCGCCACCATCGTGGTGGTGAACACCCACGAGGTGCTGCCCGGCGACTTCACCCGCAATGCCGACTACTCGCTGCCCGCCGAACGCATCAAGCGCACCATCCGCGAGGCGGCGGGCGCGCCGCAGGCCCATTTCATCGAGGCCAGCCGGCTCGCCACGGCCTTGTTCGGCAACGCTCTTGCGCAGAACATCTTCATGGTGGGCTACGCCTACCAGTTCGGCGCCCTGCCCCTTTCCGCCGCCGCCATCGAGCGGGCCATCGAGCTGAACGGCGAGGCGGTGGCCATGAACAAGTCCGCCTTCCTGTGGGGGCGCCGGGCGGCCCACGATCCGGCCGCGGTGGAGAAGGTCGCAACTCCCAGCGCCGGCGCCGGTGCCGGCAGCGATGCCCGCCGGATCTCCCGCAGCCTCAACGAGGTCATCGCCCGCCGCGTCGCCGAGCTGACCGAATACCAGGACGCCACCTACGCCGCGCGCTACGAGGCTTTGGTCGAGCAGGTGCGCGCCGGCGAGGCGGCCCGGGTGCCCGGCCGCTCCGGCCTCACCGAGGCGGTGGCCAAGAACCTGTTCAAGCTCATGGCCTACAAGGACGAGTATGAGGTCGCCCGGCTGTTCTCCGACGGCGCCTTCCGCGCCCAGGTGGATGCGGCCTTCGACGGGGTCACCGGCCTCACCTTCCACCTCGCCCCGCCGCTCTTCGCCCGCCGCGACCCGGCCACCGGGGAGCCGAGGAAGCTGCGCCTCGGCCCGTGGATGATGCGCGGCTTCGCCCTGCTGGCGCGGCTAAAGCGGCTGCGCGGCACACCGTTCGACCTGTTCGGCCGTACCGCTGAGCGGCGGGGCGCGCGCGCCCTCATCACCGCCTATGCCGCCACGCTGGCCGAGATCCTGCCCCGCCTCGACGCCGAAAATCACGCTTTGGCGGTGGCGATCGCCGATATCCCGCAGAAGATCCGCGGCTACGGCCACGTGAAGGCGGCGAGCCTGGCGGCGGCGAAGGCCGAAGAGGCCGCCCTCCTCGCCCGCTTCCGCGCCCCGCCGGAGCATCGGGCGGTGGCGGCGGAGTGAGCAGGCATCTCAGCGCCCGGCGCGGAGAGTGACTTGAGCCCGAGCGCCCGGCGGCGCAGAAACCGCCCCAACCGACGGCCGCCCCGCCGCCCGGCCGCGATTTCCTGTGGCCTTCGCAGCCGCGGCCATGACAATGTCCCCCGCTTGAGCTATCCGGGCGCCCCCGTCCGCAGTCGGATCTAAGGAGCGCCCATGGCCAGCGACCCCCAGACCACGGGCGCCATCGCCCGGATCATCGCCGCCGAGATCGCCGCTCGTCCGGCGCAGGTGGAAGCCGCCGTCGGCCTGATGGACGAGGGCGCCACCGTCCCCTTCATCGCCCGCTACCGCAAGGAGGTGACGGGGGGCCTGGACGACACCCAGCTGCGCACGCTGGAGGAGCGCCTCACCTATCTGCGCGAGCTGGAGGCCCGCCGCGCCGCGGTGCGCGCCGCCATCGAAGGCCAGGGCAAGCTGGACGACGTGCTGGCCGCCCGGCTCGCCGCCGCCACCACCAAGGCCGAGGTGGAGGACCTTTACCTCCCCTACAAGCCCAAGCGCCGCACCAAGGCGGAGATCGCCCGCGAGAAGGGCCTCGCCCCCCTGGCCGAGGCGCTGCTGGCCGACCGCCGGCTGGTGCCCACCGAGGCCGCCGCCCGCTTCCTCACCGACCAGGTGGCGGATGTGAAGGCGGCCCTCGACGGCGCCCGCGACATCCTGGTGGAGCGCTTCGCCGAGAATGCCGACCTGGTCGGCCGGCTGCGCGCCCACATGAAGGGCGCAGGCGTGCTCCATGCCCGGCTGGTGGAGGGCAAGGCCGAGGCCGGCGCCAAGTTCCGCGACTATTTCGACCATGCCGAAGCGTGGGCGAAGGCGCCGAGCCACCGAGTGCTCGCCATGCTGCGCGGGCGCAACGAGGAGGTGCTGACCCTCGACCTCGAGGTGGATGCCGACGCCGCCGGGCTCAAGCCGGCCGAGCGCCTCGTCGCCGAGGCCTATGCCATTCCCCCGGCCGGCGGCAGCCCGGCCGATGCCTTCCTGCTGGACGTCGCCCGCTGGGCGTGGCGGGTGAAGCTCTCGCTCCACCTCACCGTCGAGCTGATGGGCGAGGCGCGCGAGCGGGCCGAGGAGGAGGCGATCCACGTCTTCGCCCGCAATCTCAAGGACCTGCTGCTGGCCGCCCCGGCCGGCGCCCGGCCCACCATGGGGCTCGATCCGGGCATCCGCACCGGGGTGAAGGTGGCGGTGGTGGACGCCACCGGCAAGCTGGTGGCCACCTCCACCGTCTATCCGTTCCAGCCGCGCAACGACGTGCGCGGCGCGCAGGCGGAGATCGCCCGCCTCATCCGCGCCCACGGGGTGGAGCTGATCGCCATCGGCAACGGCACCGCCAGCCGCGAGACCGACGCGCTCGCCGCCGAGCTGATCGCCCACCTGCCGGAGCCCAAGCCGCTGAAGGTGGTGGTGAGCGAGGCCGGCGCCTCGGTCTATTCCGCCTCGGCGGTGGCCGCCGCCGAGATGCCGGACATCGACGTTTCGATCCGCGGCGCGGTCTCCATCGCCCGCCGGCTGCAGGATCCGCTGGCCGAGCTGGTGAAGATCGAGCCCAAGAGCATCGGCGTCGGCCAGTACCAGCACGATGTCGACCAGCCCCGCCTCGCCCGCGCCCTCGACGCGGTGGTGGAGGACGCGGTGAATGCGGTGGGGGTCGACCTCAACACCGCCTCCGCCGCGCTGCTGGCGCGGGTCTCCGGGCTCGGGGCGTCGCTGGCGGAGGCCATCGTCGCCCATCGCGATGCCGCGGGGCGCTTCCGCACCCGCCGCGAATTGCTGAAGGTCGCGCGCCTCGGCCCGCGCACCTTCGAGCTCGCCGCCGGCTTCCTGCGCATCCCCGACGGCGACGAGCCGCTCGACGCCTCGGCCGTGCATCCGGAAGCCTATGTGGTGGCGAAGAAGATCGTCGCCGCCTGCGGGCGCGACGTGCGCACCCTGATGGGCGACAGCGCGGCCCTGAAGGCGCTCGACCCCCGAGTGTTCGCCGACGACCGCTTCGGCCTGCCCACCGTGCGCGACATCCTCGCCGAGCTGGAGAAGCCGGGCCGCGACCCGCGCCCGCAATTCCGCACCGCCACCTTCGCCGAGGGGGTCAACGCCCTCTCCGACCTCAAGCCCGGCATGGTGCTGGAAGGCACGGTGACCAACGTCGCGGCCTTCGGCGCCTTCGTCGACATCGGCGTCCACCAGGACGGGCTGGTGCACATCTCGGCGCTCGCCGACCGCTTCGTGAAGGACCCCCACGAGGTGGTGAAGGCCGGCGACGTGGTGAAGGTGCGGGTGGTGGAGGTGGACGAGAAGAGGAAGCGCATCGCCCTCTCCATGCGCAAGGACGATGCGGGCACCCGCCCCGCCGGCGGCGAGCGGGCCGGGGGCAATCCTGCGCCGGCGCGCGATCCCCGTCCGTCGAAGCCGGCGGCGCCAAGGGATGCATCCGGTGGCGCCTTCGGCGCGGCCCTCGCCGAGGCTATGCGGCGCAAGGATAAATAAGGCCGGGCGCCGACGAGCGGCGCCCCGGAGATCCACCAGGCCCCCGCCCCTGAGTGATCGAAGGCGCCCATGCGACGGCATTCCCGCGCCGGCGCAGAAGGCCGCAGGACCGCGCCCCTGAGGCGCGGGGCCTCAGCCTGCCCGCCCGGCATCGGGCGACGGCCGGCGTCGATGGCAGAAAGGGCCGGGCCCGCCCTGCCCCCGCTTGAATCCATCCGAGCGCAGGACTAGCCTGAACGTCAAGGTTGTGCTGGCGAGCCGTGAGCCAGGGACCTGCGGCCTCTTCGGCCGCGGGGCAGGACGGCGGATCGCGGCGCAGTCGGGGCGTTTCGATGCGCCGCGGGACCATCGAAACGCTTCTGGAGCATGGCCGGCGGGCTTGCGCGGCAAGCTGACCGGCACCCGCTCCGCCAGGGATTTTGCGAACCGCGATCGGACCGGTTGAGGCGGATCGGATCGCGGTCCGAGTTCGATTTTGGGGCGGCAACATGATCAGCGTGAAACGTCGGTCCGTCAGATGGGGCGTGGCGGCCCTTCTCGCCGCAATCCTGGCAATCCCGCAGCCGGCCCTCGCCGGATCCGCCCGCCGGGCGTTCGGCGTCGCCGCCGGTGTGCTGCTCGGGGCGGCCGTGGTGGGCGCCATCGCCCAGTCCCGCAGCGCCCGCGCCGCGCCGCCGCGAAAACAGGCCGCCGCCAGAAAGCCGAAGCCGCAGACCAAGGCCGCGTCCGCCCAGGGCGAGAACGGCATGAGCGCCGACGCCTCCGCCGGCCCCGCCGCGCAACCTGCCGCCGGCAAGGCCGGCGACGACCCCTTCGCGCCGGCCGGCGGCGCCCAGGCCATTCCCACGGGCGCCAAGCCATGAGATCGCCGCGCGCGGGAGCGCCCAGCACCCCATCGTCCGGCACGCCGGGGTCATCGACCGGATCGACCCGGATCGCCGCCGCCGTCGCCGTGGTGACGACGCTCGTGGCCATTGTCCTCGGGGTGGCCGGCAGCGCGCAGGCCGGCCCCATGCTGGCCTTCGACGAGCAGCTCGGCCGCGTGCGCGGCTGGGACCTCGGCATCAACACCGCCATGGGCGGGTGCTTGGCCACCGCCACCTATCGCGACGAGACCACCATCTGGATGGGCTTCACCGGCGGGATGAAGGCCTTCTTCGCCCTGTCGAACCCGCGCTGGCGCTCCATCGAGGACGGCCGCACCTACAAGCTCAAGCTGCTGGCGCGCGGCGCCGGAAACTGGCGCGGCGACTTCACCGGGGTGGAGGATTCCGGCCGCAGGATACTGATCGCCGACAACCTGAAGGCGGACTTCGTGGCCGACATCGCCCGGGCCGGCGGCGTCAATGTAGTCTATGACGAGAAATCCATCGCCCGCCTCTCCCTCGATGGCTCCATGGCGGCGCTGAGCGCCGTGCTCGACTGCCAGAAGATGCTGATCGCCCGCGGCGGCCCGTCGGCTGGCGGCAGCCCCAAGGCGCAGGCCAAGGGCGGAAGCGAGCGCGGCGGCGAGGGCGGACGCAAGAAGGAGGGCGAGCTGAGCACCGGCACCGGCTTCTTCGTCTCGCGCAGCGGCCACATCCTCACCAACCACCATGTGGTGGAGGGGTGCAAGAGCGTGCAGATCACCCGCGTCGGCGCCACCCAGGAGCCGGCAAAGGTGCTGGCGCAGGATCCCACCAACGACCTCGCCTTGCTGAAGGTGACAGAGCCGCCGGAGACGGTGCCGGCCTTCGCGCCCCGCGCCCGCATCGGCGAGAACATCTATGTGTTCGGCTTCCCGCTGGCCGGGCTTCTGGCCACCAGCGGCAACTTCACCGTCGGCAACGTGACGGCGGCCGCCGGCCTCAACGACGATACGCGGATGGTGCAGATCTCGGCGCCGGTTCAGCCCGGGAACAGCGGCGGGCCGCTGCTCGACCAGTCCGCCAACGTGGTGGGCGTGGTGGTCTCGAAGCTCAATGCGCTGCGCCTGGCCGCGGTGACCAACGATGTGGCGCAGAACGTCAATTTCGCCATCAAGAGCGGCGTGGCGCTGAATTTCCTCGATACCAACGGCGTAACCCCGGCCGATCCCGCCCCGGGTCCGGCCCTCGACGCCGCCGCCATCGCCGAGCGGGCGCGGGGCTTCACCGTCTATATCGAGTGCCGCTGAGGGCGGACGGCGCCGCTTCCCCGGGCAAATGCCCGCTCACGCCGGACGGCGCGGGCGGTCTGCGGGCAGGCACCGTGAAAACCGCACGGAGGAGGAGCCGGGAAATGCCGCGCGCGGCCTCGATCCCGGCTGTGAGTTCGCGCTCTAAATTATTGCAGCGTTGAGGATTTTCCACCCATGGCGCGGCTTCCGCCTGGGCGTAGCGGCGCGTGGGGCACGGAGCTCGCCGGAGACGTGGCTTTCACGCGGCATCACTCGAAGCGGATACCGCTTCGCGCGACAAGCCTCTTCAAATCACGGATCAAAAGGGCCTCCGGCGGAGACCCTTGATAATTCAATACCTTGGCGTGCTCTAGCGGCGCACCGCGATGCGGGCCGGCCGCAGCACCAGCCGCTTCAGCGGCGCCCGCTTGCCGCCCATGGTGTCGTCGCGGCCGGACATCAGCATGACCGCGAAGCCCATCTGCACGCTGCCGAAGGTGAGGCCCAGGGCGTAGGTGAGGACGCCGAGCGCCAGCCAGCCATCGGGCGAATTGGCGAGCAGGGTGCCCAGCCCGCCGACGTCCAGCGCCGTGAGCGCGCCGACGAAAACCGTAGCGACGGCCACTCCGATCAAGGCGTGGCGCAACAGGAACTTGACGAGAAACGGCATGGCTTTCGCCCCTTGGTCCCGACAACCGCGCCCGGAATCCGCTTCCGGACCCACGGTGGGACCATTAACCTGAATTCGAATGTGGATGCTCTCATGGGCTTCATGTTGACGCAAGCGAAACGCCTTTGCCAAAGCGCCGCAGGCCCGCGGATCCAGCCGCCCGGTTCAGGCGTTGACCCTTAACGCCGCGCGCGACAAGGATCGCCTCCCGGGATCGCCCGGCGCGTTCAGGCGGAACTTCCCCGCCTTCAGGAGCCGGCCCGTGTCCACCCCGCGATCCACGCCCATATCCGCCCCTCCGCCGGCCGGCGCCCCGGCGATGGCGATACTCCGGCTCCTCGCGTGCTTCCTGCTGGTGGCGGCGGTGGCGGCAGCCGGCGCGCGGGTGACGCAGCCGGAGATCGCGGGCTGGTATGCGGGCCTGCACAAGCCGGCCTTCCCCCCCCCCGACGGGGTTTCCCCCACCGGGTGGCCCGTGCTCTACCCCCTGCGGGCAGTCGCTTTGTGGCGTTTGTGGGAGGACCCCGCCGGCCCCGCCCGCCGAAGCGCGCTGTTCTGGTTCCTGGCGCAGCTGGCGCTCAATGCGCTGTGGTCGCCGGTCTTCTTCGGCGCCCATGCGCTATGGACCGGGTTGGCGATCATCGTGCTTCTGGTGTTCGCCCTCGCCATGACGCTTCGCGCCGCTTTCGCGGTGGACAAGCTCGCCGGATGGCTCCTGGTGCCCTATATGGCGTGGATCTGCTTTGCGACATCGCTCAATCTGGCCATCGCGGTCCTGAATTGAGGCGGGCACCGGCGCCGCGGTGCGCTCGCGATCGCGGCAGGCGCGCGGGGAGGCGATGATGCTGCATTGGACCGTTTTCCTGATCGTCCCCCTGGCTCTGGCCGCGGTGGCAGGGGTGCTGATTCTCGGCCTCGCCAACTTCGCCGGCGGCGGTTCGCCCCAGCGCTCTCAGAAGCTCATGCAGTTGCGGGTGCTGTTTCAGTTCCTGGCGGTGGTCGTGGTGATGATCGCCATCTTCGCCTTTCGCCATTAGGCGGCACGGCCCCCTCTCGCCGCGAGGCGGACCCGGCGCCGCGTAGCCGGGAGCTTCCGCCCGCCCGCAGCGCGGCCGAAGCACCGGCCCGCGGCTTTGCCCGGCCGTCGATCTCAGTCCCAACCGACACGCCCTCCAGGAGCGCCGATGGTCAAGCTCAACAAGATCTACACCCGCACCGGCGACAACGGCACCACCGGCCTCGGCACCGGCGCCCGCGTGCTGAAATGCGATCTCAGGGTGAAGGCCTACGGCGCGGTGGACGAAGCCAATGCGGCCCTCGGCCTCGCCCGCCTCCACCTCGCAGATTCTCCGGAGGTCGCGGCCATCCTGGCGCGGGTGCAGAACGACCTGTTCGACCTCGGCGCCGACCTGTGCACCCCGCCGGTGGCCGACGAGGCGCCCGGCAGCGCGCTGCGCATCGTCGCCGGGCAGGTGGAGCGGCTGGAGGGCGACATCGATCGGCTCAACGCCGAGCTCTCGCCCCTCACCTCCTTCATCCTGCCGGCCGGCTCTGCCGCCGCCGCCCACCTGCACCTCGCCCGCACCATCTGCCGGCGGGCCGAGCGGGAGATGGTGGAGCTGAACCAAGTAGAGGGGGAGGACGCCCAGCCGGCGGTCGGCACCCCGGCGCTGCGCTACATGAACCGCCTGTCGGACCTGCTCTTCGTGGCCGGCCGCTACGTCAACGACCGCGGCAGGGACGACGTGCTCTGGGTGCCCGGCGGCAGCCGGTAGTGCCTGCGCCGCGACGGCGCTCCGACGCACGGTGAGGTTGGGAGACAGGTCCGGCCGAACCCGTCTTGCGTTTCACGGCCTGGGGACACGCGACGGTCTCCGGCGCTCACGCTATGGCGTCGGTCGCAGGGTCGCGCGGGCATGAAAAAGGCCCGTGAGCAAGCTCACGGGCCTTTTTATCAGTGATGGTCCTGGAACTCCGCCTCGCCGGAAACTGCGCGATCCGACCAGATCGATGATGCCTGGTCGGATCGCCCGTCTCGGAAACCATCCAGCCGCTGGCGCGGCCTCAGCGGGTGGGAACCGGCTTCTCGCCGCGATAGTCGTAGAAGCCGCGCTTGGACTTGCGGCCGAGCCAGCCGGCCTCCACGTACTTCACCAGCAGCGGGCACGGGCGATACTTGGAATCGGCGAGGCCCTCGTGCAGCACCTGCATGATGGCGAGGCAGGTGTCGAGGCCGATGAAGTCGGCCAGCTGCAGCGGCCCCATGGGATGGTTGGCGCCGAGCTTCATCGCCCGGTCGATGGCCTCCACCGAGCCGACGCCCTCATAGAGGGTGTAGATGGCCTCGTTGATCATCGGCAGCAGGATGCGGTTGACGATGAAGGCCGGGAAGTCCTCGGCCACCGCATAGGTCTTGTGCAGGCGGGAGACGAAGGTCTTGGAGGCCTCGAAGGTCTCGTCGTCGGTGGCGATGCCGCGCACCAGCTCCACCAGCTCCATCCGCGGCACCGGATTCATGAAGTGAATGCCGATGAAGCGCTCCGGCCGGTCGGTGGCCGCGGCGAGGCGGGTGATGGAGATGGACGAGGTGTTGGAGGCGAGCAGGGTCTCCGGCGAGATCACGTCGCACAGGCTGACGAAGATCTGCCGCTTGATCTCTTCCCGCTCGACGGCGGATTCGATCACCAGGCTGCAATCCTTCATCTCGGCCATGGTGGCCGCCGGCTTGAGCCGCTGGAGGGCCGCCTGCCGGTCGTCCTCGGTCACGCCGCCCTTGGCCACCTGCTTGGCCATGTTGGCCCCGATGCCCTCGATGGCGGTGCCGATCCGCGAGGGATCAGCATCGTTGAGCAACACGTCATAGCCGGCGAGCGCGCAGACATGCGCGATGCCGCTGCCCATCTGGCCGGCGCCGATGACCCCAACCTTCTTGATCTCGAACGGCATGTGCTTTCGTTCCGCCTTGGGCGCCGGAGCACCCGTTTCCGCCTTGGGCGCCGGAGGCGGCGCCCCTGTTCGGCATGGACATCAAGCCGGCCCGGATGGGCTGCCTGGAGCATCTGAGCGCTTCACGAAAACGCCCAGCCGCTCTTAGAACTCTCAGTGAGGCGGGATGCCCGGGGCCGCCGCAGGCGACCCGGGGCCTTCTCCCGGCTCAGCCTGCCCTCATCCCTTGACCTTGGCGATCTCCGCCTTCAGCTCGGGGATGACGGTGTTGATATCACCGACGAGGCCGTAGTCTGCGACCTGGAAGATGGGCGCCTCCTCGTCCTTGTTGACGGCGACGATGATCTTGGAATCCTTCATGCCCGCCAGGTGCTGGATCGCCCCGGAGATGCCCAGCGCCACGTAGAGCTCCGGCGCAACCACCTTGCCGGTCTGCCCCACCTGCCAGTCGTTCGGCGCGTAGCCCGCGTCAACCGCTGCCCGCGAGGCGCCAACCGCCGCCCCCAGCGCATCCGCCAAAGGCTCGATCAGCTCCGCGAACTTCTCCCGCGAGCCCACCGCACGGCCGCCAGACACGATGATCTTCGCCGCCGTCAGCTCCGGACGGTCGGAGGCCGCGATGGTCTCCTCGACGAACGTCGACAGGCCCGGGTCGCCCGCCGCCGCCACGCTCTCGATCGCCGCCGAGCCGCCCTCCCCCGTCGCCGCGAACGAGGCCGTCCGCACCGTCAGGACCGTCTTCGGGTCGCTCGCCTGAACCGTCTGGATCGCGTTCCCGGCATAGATCGGACGCTCGAACGTGTCCGGCGTCACCACCTTCATCACGTCCGAGACCTGCATCACGTCCAACAGCGCCGCCACCCGCGGCAGCACGTTCTTCGCCACCGACGTCGACGGGCCCACGATCGCCCCGTAGCCCGGCGCCAGCGCCACGAGCAGCGCCGCCAGCGGCTCCGCCACGCGGTGCGCATACAGCGCGTCGTCCGCCAGCAGCACCTTCTCCACGCCCGAAAGCCGCGCCGCCTCTTCGGCGACACCCTTCGCATCCTTGCCCGCAACCAGGATGTGCACCGGGGCGCCAAGCGCCAGCGCCGCCGTCAGCGCCTTCGCCGTCACCCCGTTCAGCGCCGAATTGTCATGCTCGGCCAGAAGCAGCGTCGCCATCAGATCACCCCCGCCTCGTCCTTGAGCTTCGAAACCAGCTCGGCCACCGAGCCCACCTTCACACCGGCCTTGCGGCCCGCCGGCTCCGCCGTCTTCAGCACCTTCAGCCGCGGCGCCACGTCCACCCCGTAGCTCTCCGCGCTCGTCTCCGCGATCGGCTTCTTCTTCGCCTTCATGATGTTCGGAAGCGAGGCGTAGCGCGGCTCGTTCAGCCGCAGGTCCGTGGTCACGATCGCCGGGCCCTTCAGCTCAAGGGTCTGAAGCCCGCCGTCGATCTCTCGCGTCACAACCACCGCGCCATCGCCCGGCACCACCTTCGAGGCGAACGTGCCCTGCGGCCAGTTCAGCAGCGCCGCCAGCATCTGGCCGGTCTGGTTGCAGTCGTCGTCGATCGCCTGCTTGCCCAGGATCACAAGCCCCGGCGCCTCGGCCTCAACGATCCCCTTCAGGATCTTGGCCACCGCCAGCGGTTCGACCACCGCATCCACCTTCACCAGGATCCCCCGGTCCGCGCCCATCGCAAGCGCCGTGCGCAGCGTCTCAGACGCCTGCGACGGCCCGATCGACACCACAACAACCTCGCTCGCTTTCCCCGCCTCCTTCAGACGCAGCGCCTCTTCAACCGCGATCTCGTCAAACGGGTTCATCGACATCTTAACGTTCGCAAGCTCGACACCCGAGCCGTCCGTCTTCACGCGGACCTTGACGTTGTAGTCAACAACTCGCTTCACTGGCACCAAGATCTTCATGGAGACGCGCTCCCCCTGTCCCGAACGTGTTCGAACTTCTGGACCGCTGGTGATGGGATACGGCAGGACGATGCCGGAAACGGAGGGCGACGATGCCATCCGGACGCCCCCGATGCCCCCACCTGCATCGCAGTATGCATTGGGGCCGGCAACCTAGAAGTGCCCTCCAACGGTGTCAACGCCGCCGCCGCCATCCGCGCCCCGCGCCGGGCCTCATGCCCGGCCCTCATCGTCGCCGCCCGCGCCGCTTCCTGCTACCGGCGGACCCCGGCGCGGCGAGGGAATGCCGCTCGGGTCGCGGTCGAGCAACGCCACGTCCCGCCGGCGCATCACCACCACCAGCGCCGCGCCGGCGGCAAAACCGCCCAGGTGGGCCCACCAGGCGGTATCCTTCTCGGTATCCGCCAGCACCTGCCAGACCTGGAAGGCGAGCCAGGCCACGATCGCCCAGTAGGCCGGAACCCGGAGCGGAATCTTCATCAGCACCAGCGCCCACAGGCGGATGTTGGGATGCAGCATCAGATAGGCCGCGATGACCCCGGCCACCGCCCCCGACGCGCCCACCAGCGGCGCCTCCGAATCCGGCTGCACGGCGGTATGGGCCAGCCCCGCCGCCACCCCGCACAAGAGGTAGAAGGCGAGGAAGCGGCCGTGGCCCAGCGCATCCTCCACATTGTCGGCGAACACCCACAGGAAGGCCATGTTGCCGATGAGGTGCAGCCAGCCGCCGTGCAGGAACATGTAGGTGACGAGGGTGAAGGCGGCGGGGATGCGCTCGTAGCCCGGCGGCAGCACGGCCGTGCCGGTGACCACCGCCGGGATGGCGCCGTAGGCCAGCACGCCGGCCTCGCTCACCTCGCCCCCCATGCCCTGCTGGAGCACGGCGAAGACGAAGACGTTCAGCAGGATCAGCGCAAAGGTGACATACGGCCGGCGGACGTGCTCCAGCGGATTCGAATCAGCGATCGGCACGAACATGGCGGCGGCCTTCCTCGGCGGGGGCGTCGGCCCGTCCCCACTCTAGAAGGCGCCCTCGCGGTGCGGAAGGGGGCACCGTCACCGGCCGCTGGCGCATCCCCTCAGCGGCGGCGCCTCACCCCGCGGCGTCGAGCGGCGGCACGGCCCGCATGCTGCCGGTCTCGCGCGCCCGGACGTGCCAGGACAGCGCCTCCTCGATGACGTGCGGGGTGTGCCCGCCGCGCGCCGTCGCCCGCTCGAGATAGTCGCCGATCGCATCGCGATAGCTCGGATGCACGCAATTGGCGATGATGACCCGCGCCCGCTCGCGCGGCGCCAGCTCGCGCAGGTCGGCGAGGCCGCATTCGGTGACCAGCACGTCCACGTCGTGCTCGGTGTGGTCCACATGGCTCACCATCGGCACCACCGACGACAGCGCGCCGCCCTTGGCGATGGACTTGGTGACGAACACCGACAGATGCGCGTTGCGGGCGAAGTCGCCCGAGCCGCCGATGCCGTTCATCATCTGGGTGCCGCCCACATGGGTGGAGTTGACGTTGCCGTAGATGTCGAATTCCAGCGCCGTGTTGATGCCGATGATGCCGAGCCGGCGGATGATCTCCGGATGGTTGGAGATCTCCTGCGGCCGCAAGATGAGGCGCGACTTGTAGCGGGCGATGTCGCCCATCACCTGGGCATACTTGTCCTTCGACAGGGTGACGGACGAGCCGGAGGCGAAGTTCAGCTTGCCGGCATCGAACAGGTCGAAGGTGGAATCCTGCAGCACCTCCGAATACATGGTGAGGTCGTGGAACGGGCTCGCGATGAAGCCGTGCATCACCGCGTTGGCGATGGTGCCGATGCCGGCCTGCAGCGGCTGCAGGCGGGGCGTGAGCCGGCCCTGCTTCACCTCGCGGCCGAGGAAATCCATGAGGTGGCCGGCGATGGCCGCCGTCTCCGCATCCGGCGGCAGCACGGTGGAGGCCGAATCCAGCTTCTCGGTAATGACGATGGCGGCGATCTTCTCCGGCGGGATCGGGATGAAGGGCAGGCCGATGCGGCTCTCCGCGGTCACCACCGGGATCGGCTCGCGGAACGGCCGGCGGGTGGGGATGTAGATGTCGTGCAGCCCTTCCAGCGCCAGGGGCTGGTTGAGGTTGATCTCGACGATCACCTTCTCGGCCAGGATGGCGAAGGTCGCCGAATTGCCCACCGAGGTGGTGGGGATGATGCCGCCCGACGCGGTGATCGCCACCGCCTCGACGATGGCGACGTCGATGGGGCCGAGCTGCCGGCTGCGCAGGTGCTCCACCGTCTCCGACAGATGCTGGTCGACGAACATCACCTCGCCGGCATTGATCGCCTTGCGCAGGGCCGGATCCGACTGGAACGGGATCCGGCGCGACAGGACGTGGGCCTCGGCGAGTTGCTTGTCGAGGTCGTTGCCCAGCGAGGCGCCGGTGATCAGGGTGATCTTGAACGGCTCGCGCTTGGCCCTCTGGGCCATGGCCAGCGGCACCGCCTTGGCCTCGCCGGCGCGGGTGAAGCCGCTCATGCCGACGATCATGCCGTCCTTGATGAGCTCCACCGCCGCATCGGCCGTCACCACCCGGTCGGCCAGAGAGGACATGCGGATTCTGTCGTGCGGCATCTGGGCTCTCCCATCGTTTTGCGGCGCGCCCGCGCGAGGGCGGCCGATCGGTTCCGCCGCCCCATAGGACAGCCGCGATCCGCCGCGGATGCGACTTATCGACGGCGCCCCGCCGGGCCGTCGCCACGGCGGCCAGCGAGGGGGCCGGGGCATGACGTCATCGCATTGACATATATTGGAATCTTTTGACCGCCGTCCCGGCGGCCGGCCGGGAGCTACCCGGAGCCCGCAACCTGGACCTGCGCCGGACGCATCCCTTGGCGCTCTCGTTCCGGGCGCGGGCGCCGTCGCGCAGGGAGGTGTTGAGGGGGGTGTCGCGAAGGATGCGTCGGCAGGCGAAGCCGCATGATCGCGAGGGCGGATCGATGCCGGCGCGCCGGTTCACCTTCCGGCGGCACGATCTTGGCTCGGCCTGGAGCGTCTCAAACAATCTCAGGGCGCAGGACGCTCCAGGGCCTTGGTCCGCCGGCCCGGGGCCGACCGCGAGCGATGCCGCAACCATTGGCGAGGATCGGCACCGCCGCAGGCGGTCGAAACACCAGGGCGGCCGCCCGTAACGCCGCAAGAGCTCGCCCGCTGCCGCGTTCTGCATGATCGAGATGGCGCATGGATGCCGGCGCGCCGGTTTCATCATCCGGCGGCAAGGCCTTGGCTCGGCCTGGCGCCTCTCACAAAATCTCAGGGCGGAGGACGCTCCAGGCGCCTTGGTCCCCCGGCCCGGGGCCGACCGCACGCCGTGCCGCAACCATCAGCGAGGATCGGCACCGCCTCAGGCGGTCGAAACACGCGGGGACCCGCCCTCAACGCCGCAAGAGCTCACCCGCTGCCGCGTTCTGCGCGCATGATCAGAGCCCGCAAGCCATCCTCACCTGCGGGAGAGGCCTGAGGAGGGGACTTGCGGGGCCGGTTGCGGAGCGGGCAGAGTTCGGGATGGGGTGAGAACCGCAGCCTCTCTCCGGCCTTGTCGAGGCCGTTTGAAAAAGCCATCCCTCCCTGCCCTCCCCCGCAATCGGGAGCGGGGCTTCCGGCCCTCTATCCGCTGGCCCGGTCTCAGATCGATCCACAGCCCGGCACCGCGCCGCATGGACTTCGGCGGCATCTTCACGCGAACTGGCTTCCGCTTCGCGCCAAGCGCTCCAACCGGCAGGCAACACCGCACATGAACGAGGATCTGCTGGCCCAGGGCCAACCCGGCGACCCGCCCGGCGAAGCGCGCTACATGGCGCTTGCCGTGCTCACCGGCGCCCTGGCCGGCCTCATCGGCTCAATCTTCCACCTCGTCATCGACCGGATTCTCGTCTGGCCGCGGCTGCTGGAGCGGCATCTCGACGGCTGGATGCTGGTGGGCGCGGCGGCGGCGATCACGATGACCTGCGCCGTGGTCGCGGCCTTCGTGGTGCGCCGGTTCGCGCCGGAGGCGGGCGGCAGCGGCGTGCAGGAGATCGAGGGTGCCATGGAGGGGCTGCGTGAGGTGCGCTGGCGCCGGGTGCTGCCGGTGAAGTTCTTCGCCGGCATCGCCGCCCTCGGCTCGGGGCTGGTGCTGGGCCGCGAGGGGCCGACCATCCACATGGGCGCCTCCGCCGCGGCGGCCGTGGCCGAATCCTTCCGCACCAGCGAGCTGGAGCGGCGCGGCCTGCTGGCGGCCGGCGCCGCCGCCGGGCTCGCCTGCGCCTTCAACGCCCCGCTGGCGGCCGTGCTCTTCATCATCGAGGAGACCCACAAGGAGTTTCCCTACACCTTCCGCACCTATCTCGGCGTCATCTTCGCCGCCATCGCCGCCACGGTGGTGACCCAGCTGCTGGGCGGCACCGGGCCGGACCTGCCGCTGCCGGCGGCGGGCACCGCGCTGGCGCTGCTCCCGGCCTTCCTGCTGCTGGGCCTGGTGGTGGGGGTGATCGGCGTGGTCCTGAACCGCAGCATCCTGCGCGCGGTGGCCTTCGGGGCCGCCCTGCAGGAGCGGGTGCCGTACCTCTACCCGGCGGCGATCGGCCTTCTCGTCGGGGCGCTGCTGATCCTGCTGCCGCAGGCGGTGACCGGCGGCGAGAGCGTCATCCTGGAGCTGGCCGGCGGGCAGATGGGCATCGCCGCGCTGCTGGCGCTGGGAGCGATCCGGTTCGTCACCATGGTGGGCAGCTATTCCAGCGGCGTTCCGGGCGGCATCTTCGCGCCGATCCTGGCGCTGGCGGCCTGCGTGGGGCTCGCCTTCGGCGGCGGCGTTGAGATGCTGGTGCCCGATGCGGGGGCGACACCGGCGGCATTCGCCATCGTCGCCATGGGCGGGCTGTTCACGGCCTCGGTGCGGGCGCCGATCGTCGGGGTGGCGCTGACGCTGGAGCTCACCGGCTCCTACGCGCTGGCCTTGCCGCTGATGGTCACCTGCGCCACCGCCAACCTCATGGCGCAATGGTGCGGCGGCCGCCCCATCTACACCGAGCTGCTGGAGCGGACCCTGGCGAAGGCCGGCATCCGGCCCCCGCCGCCAGCCCGCGGCCCCACCGGCCTCGCGTGAGGCCGCATCACGGGCGGCGGGCCGGGGGCGCGAGGCGGGGGTTCGAGGCGAGCGGGGCCCCGGGAATCGCCCGGCCACGCGCCGCGCAAGCATCCCGTCGGGGCGATCAAGGATCACGACGCCCCAAACCGGCTATGACAAGCTTAAGATGTCCGGAGCAGGCGCGTCGGAAAGTCATTCCCGGCCCCGATGGAGTGACGCTGACTGGATATGGAAGAAGATAAGCTATCACGGCGGAGCTGTTCCGAACAGACTTGACCTGCCTCTGCCGACAGCAATTTTTGACCAACTCCAATGTATTGACGAAGCTTGAAAAATCCGCATTCTGGATGGGAATTTCGGCGGCGCATCGCGCCGCGCGGCAGCGCCGGGATCGGGGTGCCGGCTTGCAGCAATGGGGTTGGCGATGGTGAACGATCTTGTCGTGGAGCTCTCGCGGATCCAGTTCGCGGCCACGGCGCTCTACCATTTCCTGTTCGTCCCGCTCACGCTCGGCCTCACCGTCCTGCTGGCAGTGATGGAGACGATCTACGTCACCACCGGTCGCGAGATCTATAAGGAGATGGCGCAGTTCTGGACCAAGCTGCTGCTGATCAACTTCGCGCTCGGGGTGGCCACCGGCCTCACCATGGAGTTCCAGTTCGGCACCAACTGGTCGTTCTATTCCAGCTTCGTGGGCGACACCTTCGGCGCGCCGCTGGCCATCGAGGGCCTGATGGCCTTCTTCATGGAATCCACCTTCATCGGCCTGATGGTGTTCGGCTGGGACCGCCTGACCAAGGCGCAGCACCTGATCGTGACCTACCTGGTGGCGCTGGGCTCCAACTTCTCGGCGCTGTGGATCCTGATCGCCAACAGCTTCATGCAGCATCCGGCCGGGGCCGAATTCAACCCGATCACCATGCGCATGGAGCTCGCCAATTTCGGCGAGCTGTTCTTCAATCCCGATGCCCAGGCCAAGTTCGTGCACACCGTGCTGGCCGGCTACGTGACCGCGGCCATCTTCGTGTGCGGCATCAGCGCCTGGTACATGCTGAAGCGGCGCCACCTCGATTTCGCCCGGCGCTCGTTCCGCGTCGCCTCGGTGTTCGGCGTGATGGGCGCCGCCGGGGTGCTGACGCTCGGCGACGCGCTGGGCTATGTGGGCGCCCATGTGCAGCCCACCAAGCTCGCCGCCATGGAGGCGCTGTGGGAGGCGGAGCCTGCGCCCATGGCCTTCAACGCCATCGCCTTCCCCAACCAGGCCGAGCAGCGCAACGACTTCGCCATCCGGGTTCCGGCGATGCTGTCGCTGCTGGTCACCCATTCGCTCTCCGGCACCGTGCCGGCCATCGACCAGCTCGAGGTGCAGGCGCGCGAGCGGATCCGCAACGGCATCCCCGCGGTCCAGGCCATGGAGAAGCTGAGCGCCGACCCCAAGGACGCCGAGGCCCTCGCCCGGTTCAAGGCCCACGGCAAGGATGTGGGCTACGGCTTCCTGGTGCAGCGCTACGCCGCCGGCGGCGACCTCTCCAAGGTGACCGACGCCGACGTCGCAAGGGCCGCCCGCGACACCATCCCGGAGGTGTGGATCGTGTTCTGGGCGTTCCGCGCCATGGTGGGCTTCGGCCTGCTGATGCTCGCCTACACGGTTCTGGCCATGCTGATGTCGCTGGGCAACCGGGTGCAGCACAATCGCTGGTTCCAGTGGGGCGCGGTGCTGATGATCCCGGTGCCGTTCCTCGCCTGCGAGATGGGGTGGCTGGTGGCCGAGGTCGGGCGCCAGCCCTGGACGGTCTACGAGATGCTGCCCACCTGGCTCTCGGTCTCGACCCACTCGGAAGCCTACATGATCTTCTCGCTGTCGGGCTTCATCCTGCTCTACACCATCTTCGCGATCATCGAGATCTTCCTGATGCTCCACTTCATCCGCAAGGGCCCGGAACCGCACGGCCCGGCGGGTGCGACGCGGCTGGCGGGGGCCTATTGAGATGGAAGCCTATGCCTTCGAGGCTTATGCCGCCCTCAAGGTGGTGTGGTGGCTGCTGCTGGGGGTGCTGCTCACCGGCATCGGGGTGATGGTGGGCATGGACATGGGGGTCGGCACCCTGCTGCGCCATGTCGGCCGCACCGATGCCGAGCGGCGGGTGGCGATCAACATCGTCGGGCCCCACTGGGACGGCAACCAGGTGTGGTTCATCCTGGGCGGCGGCGCCATCTTCGCCGCCTGGCCGTTGGTCTATGCCACCGCCTTCTCCGGCTTCTACATTGTCATGCTGGTGCTGCTGTGGAGCATGATCGTGCGGCCGCTCGGCTTCGAGTATCGCTCGAAGCTGCCGTCGGAGCGCTGGCGCAATGCCTGGGACGCCATGCTCTTCATCAGCGGCTTCGTGCCCATGCTGGTGTTCGGCGCCGCCATCGGCAACGTGCTGCAGGGGGTGCCGTTCCAGTTCGACTGGCGGCTGGTCTCCACCTACACCGGCAGCTTCATCGCCCTGTTCAATCCGTTCGCCCTGCTGTGCGGGCTGATGTCGGTGGCGCTCGCCGTCTATATGGGCGGGGCCACCCTTGCCAGCGGCGCCGCCGATCCGGTCTCGGCCCGGGCGCGACGGGCGGGGATCGCCGCCGGCCTGCTGGCGCTGGCGATCTTCACCCTTGCCGGCTACCTCGTATCGCAGATGGACGGCTTCCGCCTGGTCTCCGGCCCGCCGCCGGAAGCGGCCCAGACGCCGCTGCACCAGCAGGTGGCCCGGGTGCCCGGCGGGCTGCTCGCCAACTTCGCCGCATGGCCGCTTCTGTGGGCCTTCCCCGGGCTGGTCTACGGCGCCCTGCTGCTCGGCGTGCTGGCCCAGGTGCTGCGCCGGCCGCTGGTGGGGTGGTGGCTCGGCGCCTTCGCCTGGGTCGGGGTCATCGGCACGGTGGGCGCGGCCATGTTCCCGTTCCTGATGCCCTCCAGCACCCATCCCTCGCACAGCCTCACGGTCTGGAACTCCGGATCCAGCCTGCGGACGCTGAGCTGGATGCTCGGCTTCACCCTGGTCTTCATGCCGCTCATCGTCTGGTACACCAGCTGGGCCTTCTGGGTGATGCGGGGCAAGGTCGATCCCAAGCAGATCGAAGGTTCCGAGCACGCGCTCTAGACATAAGATTTAATGCGTTTTCGCGACGCGGACCGGTACCCATTGCGCTCGAAAGCGCCCTGAGGATGACGCCATGTTCCTTCAGTACATCATCGCCATGGCCATCGCCGTCATCGCCGTGGTGCTGGCGGTCATCCTCGGCGACTACGGCCCCTGGTACCTGTCCTGGCTGCTGGGCACCGGCTTCATGATCCTGGTGGCGGTCTCGGCCGGGGTGCTTTTCGAGGCGCAGGAGGACGCGGCGCAGGAAAGCGCCGGCCCGGCGGATGCAGCGGCCGACGTCACCAGGGTGGTCGCCGGCCCGGCCCCGGGCGCCGGCAAGCCGGGCCTCGCCGGCTGATCGGGACGGGGCGAAACAGCGGGGCAGCGCACGAAGCGGCCTGATCCGGCCTTTGCGGATGGCGCGCTCGGAAGAGAGCCGATCCGCCGCAATGGCGCGCCCCTGCGCGCGCCGGCCCGCAGCGAATACGGAAAGCAGCGCGGTGGCCCGGAGCCGGGCCCGATTCCAGCTTCTCGATCAGGACCTTACCCGCCCCCTCCAACGGGCGACCCCTATCCTCCTGCCCCTGTTCGCAGCGGCGATCTTCCCGAAGGCGACGCCCGGCGGGACGGACGCAGCATCGCGGCCGGTTGCGTCACCCGTGCGCTTGCTTTCCGCGCGACGATGCGGCTGATGGGGCGGGCGCCGGAAGGTGGCGCGCCCGGAGAAGCATCCCGATGATGATGAAGACGATGGCCGTCGCCTGCGCCGGCGCCGTGATGATGGGCGGCATCGCCTTCGCCGCCAAGGCGGAAGCCGATCGCTGCGCCGCCAAGCTCCCCAAGGACGCCAAGGCCATCTACGCCGCGAGCGCGCCGCTGCTGGTGAGCGGCGCCGACGGCCGGGCCGTGGTGACCGAGCAGACCCGCAAGCTGGTGCTCTCCGGGCAGATCCCGCACACCACCGCCCGCGACATGGCCCTGGCCGCCGCCACCTGCCTGCAGCAGCGCTGATCCGCTCGCCCGCCGGGGGCCTCCGCCCCCGGCATTGCGGAGAGCGTTTTCCGGCCGGATAAGAAACACTCTATAATCAATGCTCTAGGGCGGCGTCATGGGCCCGCCGGCGGCTTCCGCCTTCTGGAAGGCCGGCCGGGCCTTCAGCCGCTCCAGGTAGCGCGACAGGTCCGGATGGCCGCCGAGCAGCCCGGTGCGCTGGGCCACCTCGATCAGGTACGACATCTGGATATCAGCGAGGGTCAGCTCCTCCCCCATCAGGTAGGGATGGATGCGCACGGCGCCGGCGATATGGTCCAGCGTCTTGGCCAGCACGGGGGCGAGAAAGCTCTTCAGGCCCTCGGACACCCCGCCGGTGAGCGCCCCGATGCGCATGGACATGATCGGGAACCCCGCCGTGCTCTCAGCGTAGTGCAGCCATTCCTCATGCTTGTAGAAGGCCGGCGTCCCGGGCTCCGGAGCGAAGCGCCCGCCGCCGTGCCGCGCGTTGATGTAGCTGAGGATCACCGCCGATTCGGCCAGCACCAGGTCGCCGTCCTGGATCACCGGCGCCTTGCCCAGAGGATGCACGCTGCCGAGCGCCGCCGGAGCCTTGAATCGCTCGTTGCGATCATGGCGGACCAGCTCATAGGGCAGGCCGAGCTCCTCCAGCAGCCACAGGATGCGGGTCGAGCGCGAGAAGCTGAGGTGATGGACGGTGATCACTGCGCGGTCCTCCCGTGAGGCCTTTTCGGCCTGTCCGTCCCGGATCCGCGGGCGAATCGGGCGGCTTTTGTATCCGGCCACCACTATGGGGTGATTCGAAGCGCAGGGAAGCGCCGCCGCTCCATCTGCCGCAGCGGCCGCGATGCCTCGCCATGCCGGATGCGACATGCCGCCGCATCTGCCGGAACATCCCCGGCGCTTCTCGATGCGGGAGGCCGGTCCGGCGCCGCATGCGGGTCCTGCCGAAAGCCCCCGCCGTTAGGGCATCGGCCGTTGGTGGGGCCCATCCGGCGCCCGGGCATCATCGGCCCAGGGCCCGCCGATGATGCGAACTCCGCGCCGCGTCCGAGCGAACCCGCTCCGCTCCGGCCGAACGGCGGCGTCGATGGTAGAATAACCCGATCCGGCGCGGCGGAGACGATCCCGCTCGCCCCTCCCCCACGGAACTACCCCATGAGCCTGCAGTCCGTCCGCGCCTTCTTCGCCGCGCACGCCCCCGACATCGAGGTGATCGAGCTTGCCACCAGCACCGCCACCGTGGCTCTGGCCGCGCTCGGGCATGGCGTCGACCCCGGCCAGATCGCTAAAACCCTGTCGCTGCGCGCCGGCGAGCGCAACATCCTGCTGGTGACGCGGGGCGACGCGCGGCTCGACAACCGCAAGGCCAAGGCGGTCTTCGGCGGCAAGGTGCGGATGCTCGGGGCGGATGAGGTGGTGGCGCTCACCGGCCATCCGGTGGGCGGGGTTTGCCCGTTCGGGCTGGCGACGCCGCTCGATGTCTATTGCGACGTGTCGCTGCAGGCGTTCGAGGAGGTGGTGCCGGCCGCCGGCGCCATCAACAGCGCGGTGCGGATCACCCCGCAGCGGATGGCGGACCTGGTGGGCGCCCAATGGGTGGATGCCTGCGCCTGAACCCGCCTGCCGGAAGGCGTCGGCCGTGGGGGGCGCGGCGGCGCGGGACTTGGGTTGAGGAATGAAAGGGGCCGGTGGCGGCCCGCCGGCTTCAGCGCCAGGGCAGATGCTGAAGCCGTATGTGCGGGCCGCCCCCGGCCAGTCGCCCCGGGAGGGGGGTAAACCAACGCGGGATCAGAAGAAGCCGAGCTTCTTCGGCGAGTAGCTGACCAGAAGGTTCTTGGTCTGCTGGTAGTGGTCGAGCATCATCTTGTGGGTCTCGCGGCCGATGCCGGACTGCTTGTAGCCGCCGAAGGCCGCATGGGCCGGGTAGGCGTGGTAGCAGTTGGTCCACACCCGGCCCGCCTCGATCTCGCGGCCGACCCGGTAGGCGCGCGAGCCGTCGCGGGTCCACACGCCGGCGCCGAGGCCGAACAGGGTGTCGTTGGCGATGGCCAGCGCCTCGGCCTCGTCCTTGAAGGTGGCCACCGACACCACCGGCCCGAAGATCTCCTCCTGGAAGATGCGCATGTCGTTCCTGCCGAGGAACACGGTGGGCTTCACGTAGAAGCCGTCGGAGAGCTCGCCGTCGAGCAGGTTGCGCTCGCCGCCGGCCAGCACCTGCGCCCCCTCGGCCCGGCCGATGTCGATATAGCTCAGGATCTTGTGCATCTGCTCGGACGAGGCCTGGGCGCCGATCATGGTCGAGGGATCGAGCGGCGAGCCCTGCTTGATGGCGGCGACCCGGGCCAGCGCCTTCTCCATGAACCGGTCGAAGATGCTCTCCTGCACCAGCGCCCGGCTGGGGCAGGTGCAGACCTCGCCCTGGTTGAGGGCGAACATCACGAAGCCCTCCACCGCCTTGTCGAGGAAGTCGTCATCCTCGGCCGCCACGTCAGCGAAGAAGATGTTGGGCGACTTGCCGCCCAGCTCCAGCGTCACCGGAATGAGGTTCTGGCTGGCATAGCCCATGATGAGCCGGCCGGTGCCGGTCTCGCCGGTGAAGGCGATCTTGGCGATCCGGGTGGAGGAGGCCAGCGGCTTGCCCGCCTCCAGCCCGAAGCCGTTGACGACGTTGAGCACGCCCGGCGGCAGCAGGTCGCCCACCAACTCGGCGAAGACCAGGATGCTGGCCGGGGTCTGCTCGGCCGGCTTCAGCACCACGCAATTGCCGGCGGCCAGCGCCGGGGCGAGCTTCCACGCCGCCATCAGGATCGGGAAGTTCCACGGGATGATCTGGCCGACCACGCCCAGCGGCTCGTGATAGTGGTAGGCAACGGTATCGTGGTCGATCTCGGAGAGCGCGCCCTCCTGCGCCCGGACGCACGATGCGAAGTAGCGGAAGTGGTCGATGGCGAGCGGGATGTCCGCCGCGGTGGTCTCGCGGATCGGCTTGCCGTTGTCCCAGGTCTCGGCCCGGGCAAGAAGGTCGAGGTTGGCCTCCATGCGGTCGGCGATCTTCAGCAGCACGCCGGCGCGCTCGGCCGCGGGGGCACGGCCCCAGGCCTTCTTGGCGGCGTGGGCGGCGTCGAGCGCGCACTCGATGTCGTGCTCGTCGGAGCGGGCGACCTCGCAGATCACCTTGCCGGTGATGGGGGAGATGTTCTCGAAATAGCGACCGTTCACCGGCTCGACGAACGCGCCGCCGATGAAGTTGCCGTAGCGCGACTTGAAGGGCGAGACGTGCTGGCCCGGCAGAAAGGCGGGGACGTTCATTGTTTCCTCCCGATTGGTCTTGTGGTTGTGGTGATTGCAGCCGCCGTGCCAGATTTTCAACAGCCCGCAATCGGCTT
>CALMSN010000146.1 GCA_937872325.1 uncultured Xanthobacter sp.
CGCATGAGCTGGGCGGTCACCGTCTCGCGCAGCCGCGACAGCAGGGCGGAGAAGAGGTTGAACGCCTCCGACTTGTACTCGTTCAGCGGATCGCGCTGGCCGTAGCCGCGCAGGCCCACCACCTGGCGCAGGTGATCGAGCATGGCGATATGCTCACGCCACAGATGATCCAGCGTCTGCAGCAGGATCGACTTCTCGACGTAGCGCATCAGATCGGGGCCGTAGGCGGCGACCTTGGCCGCCATCCACTCGTCGGCGGCGCGGGTGATGCGCTCGGTCACCTCCGGCCCGGCGATGCCCTCCTCCTGCGCCCAGTCCTTCACCGGAAGCTCGAGGGCGAGCAACTCCTGGATGGCCTCGTGCAGGCCCGCGGTATTCCACTGCTCGGGGTAGGCATTCTCGGGGATGAACTTGGCCACCGTCTCGCCGATGACGGCATGGCGCATCTCGGCCACGGTCTCGCTGACGTCGTCGTCGTTCATCAGCTCGACGCGCTGCTCGAACACCACCTTGCGCTGGTCGTTGAGCACGTCGTCATACTTGAGGACGTTCTTGCGCATGTCGTAGTTGCGCGCCTCGACCTTCTGCTGCGCCTTCTCCAAGGCCCGGTTGATCCAGGGATGGATGATGGCCTCGCCCTCCTGGAGGCCGAGCTTCTGCAGCATGCCGTCGAGCCGGTTGGACCCGAAGATGCGCATCAGGTCGTCTTCCAGCGAGAGGAAGAACTTGGAGTGGCCGGGGTCGCCCTGGCGGCCGGAGCGGCCGCGCAGCTGGTTGTCGATCCGCCGGCTCTCGTGGCGCTCGGTGCCGAGCACGTAGAGGCCGCCCGCCTCCAGCGCCTTGACCTTCAGCTCCTCCACCTCGGCCTTGATGCGGGCCTCGGCGGCGGCGCGGCCCTCGTCCTCGGCGAGGTCCTTCAGCTCGGCGGCGATGCGCATGTCGGCCGAGCCGCCCAGCTTGATGTCGGTGCCGCGGCCGGCCATGTTGGTGGCGATGGTGATCGCCCCCGGCACGCCGGCCTGGGAGACGATGTAGGCCTCCTGCTCGTGGTAGCGCGCGTTCAGCACGGCGAACGCCTTGCCCGAGCGCTCCTTGGCGATGAGAGCCGGGTCGGAGAAGTCGATCTGCTTGAAGCCGGCTTCGGCCAGCAGGTCGGCGAGCAGCTCGGACTTCTCGATGGAGGTGGTGCCCACCAGCACCGGCTGACGGCGCTCGGCGCACTCCTTGATCAGCTCGATGATCGCGGCGTACTTCTCGCCGGCGCTGCGATAGACCTCGTCATCGTCGTCGATGCGCGAGACCGGCATGTTGGTGGGGATCTCCACCACCTCGAGCTTGTAGATGTCGGCGAACTCGGCCGCCTCGGTATTGGCGGTGCCGGTCATGCCGGAGAGCTTCTTGTAGAGCCGGAAATAGTTCTGGAAGGTGATGGAGGCCAGCGTCTGGTTCTCCGGCTGGACCGCGACGTGCTCCTTCGCCTCCAGCGCCTGGTGCAGGCCTTCCGAATAGCGCCGGCCGGGCATCATGCGGCCGGTGAACTCGTCGATGATCACCACCTCGTCGTTGCGGACGATGTAGTCCTTGTCGCGCTGGAACAGGGTGTGGGCCCTGAGCGCCTGGTTGACGTGGTGGACCACCGAGACGTTCTCGATGTCGTAGAGGCTCTCCGACTTCAGGAGGTCGGCCTCGGCGAGCATCTGCTCCATCTTCTCCATGCCGGCCTCGGTCATGGTGACGGTGCGCTGCTTCTCGTCCACCTCGTAGTCGGCCTTGTCGAGGCGGGGGATGTAGGTGTCGATGGTGTTGTAGAAGTCGGAGCGGTCGTCGAGCGGGCCGGAGATGATGAGCGGGGTGCGGGCCTCGTCGATCAGGATCGAATCCACCTCGTCGACGATGGCGTAGTAGTGCTCGCGCTGCACCATGTGGGCGCGCTCGTACTTCATGTTGTCGCGCAGGTAGTCGAAGCCCAGCTCGTTGTTGGTGGCGTAGGTGACGTCGCAGGCATAGGCCTCGCGGCGCTCGTCGTCGTCGAGGCCGTGGACGATGATGCCGGTGGTCAGGCCGAGGAAGCCGTAGAGCCGGCCCATCCACTCGGCGTCGCGCCGGGCGAGGTAGTCGTTCACCGTCACGACGTGGACGCCCTTGCCGGCCAAAGCGTTGAGGTAGACCGGCAGGGTGGCGACGAGGGTCTTGCCCTCGCCGGTCTTCATCTCGGCGATGCCGGCCTCGTGCAGCACCATGCCGCCGATGAGCTGGACATCGAACGGGCGCATGCCGAGCGCGCGCCTAGCGCCCTCGCGCACGGTGGCGAAGGCCGGCACCAGGAGGTCGTCGAGGGTCTTGCCGGCGGCGAGCTGGGCGCGGAACTCGACGGTGCGGGCGCGCAGCGCCTCGTCGGACAGCGCCTCCAGCTCGGGCTCCAGCGCGTTGATGGCCTGGACGCGGGGACGATAGCCCTTGACCCTCCGATCGTTGGCGGAGCCGAAGAGCTTGCGGGCAAGTCCACCTAGCATGGTTTGTCTCTGTTCCGATCCGTCAGGTGTCCGGGGAGGACGGAGACGGCCGCCGGATCCTCCGGGAAATGATGCGGGCTTGAAGCACCGCAATGCGGCGTCAGCACGTCCGAACGACGCCCGGGTGAATGCGCGCTTCCCCGCGCTTTCCCGGACGCTCTGGTACACGCGGACACTTATGAACCGGTCGTGGCAATGTCAATGTGAGGGACCGGCGGGGCGAGGCCGCGTGTGCCACCAGTAGACCCATCCACCGAGGACGCCGCAGGCGAAGCTCACCCCGGCCAGGGCCATGCCGTCCCAGGACGCCGGGAACTCGCGGGAGAGCATTCCGCGGGTCCCGATGAAAGGGTATGATATTATGAGGTACGTCAGCACCGGCACGACCGTGCCCACGAGGCCGCCATAAGCCATGAACCAGACGGGATGCCGCAGCCGCGCCCGCTGCCGGAGGACATGAAACAGCGCCGAGGCCGGCGCGGCGATCAGGCCTACCGGCACGAGAAACGTCAGGATTATAGCCACGGCCGAGGAAAGGGTCGACCAGACCTTCGTGATGTCGCCGCCCAGGCCGGGGATGGTGACGGCCGCAAAGATCGTACCGCAGAGGGTGAGGCCGGCGAAGCAGGCGTAGATATGGGCGGCGACCCATCCGCGGTTCCCCTCCGGGCCGGCGGGGGAACGCGACGTGGTGTCGGAAGACCTGTCTGACATCGTCGGTGATCCCGATCTGCGCCCGATGCTGCGCCGCCGGATACTAGAGCACGGCCGCCCGCGACGCACATGGACAGGCGGAGGGGCGATGATAGTATCCGCCGCGACGGTTCGGTCGGGGGGTGTAAATGGCGGGGCGCGGTATTCAAATGCAGCGGAGTTTTGGCCGTGTCGGGGGGATTCTCGCCGCGGCTGTCCCCCTCTCCGCCTGCGAGGAGAAGAACACCTACGTCCCCCCGCCGCCGCCTCAGGTGAGCGTGGCGCAGGTGCTCCAGCAGCCGGTGGTGCGCTACCTTGAGCTGACCGGCAACACCGCGGCCATCAATACCGTCGATCTCAATGCCCGGGTGCAGGGCTTCCTCACCGCCATCAACTACACCGACGGCCAGCTGGTGAAGAAGGGGACCCCGCTCTTCGTCATCGAGCAGGACACCTACAAGGCGAATCTGGATCAGGCGAAGGCGACGCTCGCCGCCAACCAGGCCCAGCAGGTGCAGGCCGAGGCCGAGTACAACCGCCAGGCGCAGCTCGCCAAGCAGGACTTCGCCTCGCAGGCCGCCCTCGACCAGGCCCGGGCCAAGCGGGATTCGGCCATCGCCAACACCCAGAACGCCCAAGCAGCGGTGGAGCTGGCGCAGATCAGCCTCGGCTACACCGAGGTGGTCGCGCCGTTCGACGGCGTCGTCACCGCCCATCTCCAGGATGTCGGCGCCTTGGTGGGCTACAGCGGGCCCACCAAGCTCGCCACCATCGTGCAGACCGATCCGATCTATGTCTGGTTCACCCTGAGCGAGCAGCAGGTGCTGCACATCAAGGAGAACCTGGCGCGGCAGGGCCGCACCATCGCCGACGTCACCCGCAAGCTCGCCGACGTGCCGGTGGAGATCGGGCTGCAGACGGAAAAGGGCTATCCGCACCGCGGCAAGCTCGACTATGTCGCGCCGCAGGTGGATCCCAACCTCGGCACGCTTTCCGTGCGCGGCATCTTCGCCAACGAAAACCTGGCGCTGCTGCCGGGCCTGTTCGCCCGGGTGCGGGTGCCGCTCGGCGAGCCGGCGGAGACCGTGCTGGTGCCGGATTCGGCCATCGCCAACAACCAGCAGGGCGCCTACGTGCTGACCGTGGATGCCAACGACACGGTCCGCCAGGCCCTCGTCACCCTCGGCCAGCTCCAGGCCGACGGGCTGCGCGCCATCGAGGCGGGGCTGAAGCCGGGCGACCGGATCATCATCAGCGGCATCCAGCGCGCGGTGCCCGGCTCCAAGGTGAACGTGCAGACCGCGGCCCTCACCAGCGTGCTGCCCGCCGCCGCCAAGGCGTCGCCCCCGGCCGAGGCGGCAAAGACCCCGGCCGCCGCGCCGGACAAGAAGAACTGACCGATCCCTCGAACCTGAGGCAGCGCCCATGATCTCGCGCTTTTTCATCGAGCGGCCGGTCCTCTCGAACGTGCTGGCCCTGGTCTTCGTGCTGATCGGGCTGGTCTCGCTGATGCGCCTGCCGGTGGCACAATACCCCAACGTGGTGCCGCCCACGGTCACGGTGACCACGACCTATCCCGGTGCCTCGGCCAAGACCATGATCGACACCGTCGCCCTGCCCATCGAGCAGCAGGTGAACGGCGTCGAGGGCATGCTCTACATGCAGTCCTGGTCTGCCTCGGACGGCAGCTACACGCTGGTGGTGAGCTTCGCCATCGGCACCGATCCGAACATGGCGCAGGTGCTGGTGCAGAACCGGGTGTCCATCGCCCTCGCCTCGCTGCCGCAGGCGGTGCAGGCGCAGGGCGTGACGGTGATGCAGAAGGGCACCTCCATCATGGAGTTCGTGACCCTCACCTCGCCGGACGGCCGCTATGACGGCCTGTTCCTGAACAATTACGCGGTCATCAATATCCAGAACGAGCTGGCGCGCCTGCCCGGCGTCGGCAACGTCTCGGTCTACGGCGCCGGCTCCTACGCCATGCGGGTGTGGATGGATCCCAACCGCATGCAGGCCTTCGGCCTGACTCCCAATGACGTGGTCAATGCCATCAAGGACCAGAGCCAGGAGGTCACGCCCGGCCAGCTCGGCATCCCGCCCGCGCCGTCCAACGCCAGCTTCCAGTACACCGTGAACATCCAGGGCCGGCTTAACGACGCCAAGGACTACGAGGACATCGTGGTCAAGGTGGACAATGCCGACGGCGGCCGCATCGTGCGGGTTCGCGACATCGGCCGGGTCGAGCTCGGGGCGCAGAGCTACTCCCACAACTTCCTGCAGGACAACAAGCCGGCCGCCGGCATCGCCATCTTCCAGCTTCCCACGGCCAACGCCCTGGACGTCTCCAACCTCGTCTCCGCCAAGATGGAGGAGCTGAAGAAGGGCTTCCCCGAGGGCCTCTCCTACGGCAACCCGTTCAACACCACCTTGTTCGTGACCGCCTCCATCAACGAGGTCTGGAAGACCCTGTTCGAGGCGGCGATCCTGGTGCTGGTGGTGATCCTGATGTTCCTCCAGGACTGGCGGGCGACGCTGGTGCCGGCGACCACGGTGCCGGTGACCATCATCGGCGCCTTCGCCGCCATGGACGCAATGGGGTTCACCATCAACCTGTCCACCCTGTTCGCGATCATCCTGGCCATCGGCATCGTGGTCGACGACGCCATCGTCATCGTCGAGGGCGTCTCGCGCCACATCGAGGAGGGGATGGCCGGCCAGGCGGCGGCCGAGAAGGCCATGGACGAGCTTTTCGGGCCGGTGATCGGCATCACCCTGGTGCTGATGTCGGTGTTCCTGCCGGCCTCGTTCATCCCCGGGCTCAGCGGCCAGATGTTCAAGCAGTTCGCGCTGGTCATCGCCGCCACCGCCTTCATCTCGGCGATCAACGCGGCGACCCTCAAGCCCACCCAGTGCGCCCTCTGGCTGCGCCGGCCGGTGCCGCCGGAGAAGCGCAACTTCATCTATCGCGGCTTCAATGCCGGCTACGCCAGGGCGGAGCACTGGTATACCAAACTCGTCGCCTGGATGGTGAAGCGCTCCGGGCTGATGGTGGTCATCGCCATCGCCCTGATGGGGGTTGCCGGCTACGGCCTCACCCGGGTGCCCACCTCGTTCCTGCCGACCGAGGACCAGGGCTACCTCCTGGTCTCGGTGCAGCTTCCCGAGGGCGCCAACGTCACCCGCACCCAGGCGGTGATGGCCCAGGTGAACGACCTGGTGCACAAGGTGCCCGGCGTGCAGACGGTGCTGGGCATCGTCGGCATCTCCGCGCTCGACAACAATGCCAGCCTCTCCAACGCCGCCGCCGCCTACGTGGTGCTGACGCCGTGGTCCGACCGCTACGCCACGGAGGGCCAGGGCCTGCGCGACGTCTACCAGAACATGAACCGCGAGCTCTCGAAGGTAGAGGGCGCGCAGGTTCTGGTGCTGGTGCCGCCGGCGATCCAGGGCATCGGCAACGCCTCCGGCTTCACCATGCAGCCGCAGCTGCGCAACGGCAATTTCGACTACACGCTGCTGGAGCAGGTGGCCAACGCCATGGTGGAGAAGGGCAACGCCCAGTCGGCGCTGCAGCATGTCTTCACCTCGTTCCGCACCGGCGCGCCGCAGCTCCAGGTGGAGGTGAACCGGGTGCTGGCCGAGACCCTCGGGGTCACCGTCGGCCAGGTGTTCAGCGCCATCTCGACCTATCTGGGCTCCAGCTACGTCACCCAGATCAACAAGTTCGGCAACGTGTTCCAGGTCTACGTGCAGGCGGAGGCGAACGCCCGCGTCACCCCGGACGACCTCATGGCCCTGAAGGTGCGCACCCCGCAGGGCACCATGGTGCCGCTGGGCACCATGGTGCAGGTGAAGACGGTGCAGGGCCCGCCGCTGATCTCGCTCTACAACCTGTATCCGTCGGCGACGGTGGTGGGCATGCCGGCCACCGGCTTCTCCTCCGGCCAGGCCATGAACATCATGGAGCAGATCGCGAGCGCGACCCTGCCGCCGGGCACCGGCTTCGAATGGACGGCCATGTCGTACCAGGAGAAGCAGGTCGGCAACCAGATGTACTATGTGTTCGGGCTGGCCATCCTGCTGGTGTTCTTCGTGCTGGCCGGCCAGTACGAGAGCTGGATCCAGCCGCTGGCGGTGATCCTGGCGGTGCCGCTGGCCCTGCTGGGCACGGTGGGGGCGCTGCTCGCCCTCGTCAGCTCGGGCCTGTCCAACAACCTCTACACCCAGATCGGCCTGGTGCTACTGATCGCGCTTGCCGCCAAGAACGCGATCCTGATCGTCGAGTACGCCCGCGACAAGCGCAAGGAAGGCATGGAGGTGGACGCCGCCGCGGTGGAGGCGGCCCGGCTGCGGTTCCGGCCGATCCTGATGACCTCCTTCGCCTTCATCCTGGGCATGCTGCCGCTGGTGTTCGCCACCGGTGCCGGTGCGGCCTCGCGGGTGTCCATCGGCATCACCGTGGTCTCGGGCATGCTGGCCTCGACCTGCCTTGCGGTGCTGTTCGTGCCGTCCTTCTACACCGTGCTGCAGCGCTTCGAGGACCGTCGCGCGGCGGGCAAGGCGCCGCCGGAGGGCACCCCGGCCGAAGCCGGGACCTGACTTGCAACGGCGCCCGCACGGCGCCGGAATACCTTCGGACCGCCCGTCGATCGGGCGGGGGGACACACGGGCACGTTTCGCGCCATCCGGCCGTTTGAACACCTGCCCCGAGCGGGGCGCTGCTCTGCAGAACCGGCGGATGTCGGCGCGGACAACACGGTTGGCATTTGCCCTTGGATGCGGCAGATGTCGCCGCAAAGTCGAGCTTTGGCCTTGCTGGGGCCTTCGCTAACCTTGCCCCACCCACCCGAGGGCCGTTCCGGCCCGCTGGACCCAGGTGCCATTGCATGTCGATCCTCGCGAGCCTGCACCACGTCACGAGCTACGCCTATGACCGCCCCATCTCGCTGGGGCCGCAGACCATCCGCCTCAGGCCGGCGCCGCACAGCCGGACGGAGATTCCCGACTACGCGCTCAAGATTTCTCCTGCACAACATTTCATCAATTGGCAGCAGGACCCCTTCGGCAACTGGCTGGCGCGGATCGTCTTCCCGGAGAAGATCACCGAGTTCAAGGTGGAGGTCGACCTCCTCGCCAAGCTCGACGTGATCAACCCGTTCGACTTTTTCGTCGAGGAATATGCCGAGAAGTTCCCCTTCACCTACACCCCCGAGCTGAAGGCCGAGCTCGCCCCCTATCTCGAGCTGGAGCAGGAAGGCGCGCTGTTCGACAAGTATGTCGCCGCCGTCTCCCGCGAGCCGCGGCGCATCGTCGACTTCCTGGTCGAGATCAACCAGAAGCTCCAGAACCACATCGGCTACGTCATCCGCATGGAGCCGGGCGTCCAGACCCCGGACGAGACCCTGTCGCGCCAGCTCGGCTCCTGCCGCGACACCGGCTGGCTGCTGGTGCAGATGCTGCGCCATCTCGGCCTCGCCGCCCGCTTCGTCTCCGGCTACCTGATCCAGCTGAAGCCCGACGTCGCCGCCCTCGACGGCCCCTCCGGCACCGACGTGGACTTCACCGACCTGCACGCCTGGTGCGAGGTCTACGTGCCCGGCGCCGGCTGGATCGGCCTCGACCCGACCTCCGGCCTGCTCTGCGGCGAAGGCCACATCCCGCTGGCCGCCACCCCGCACTACCGCTCCGCCGCCCCCATCACCGGCCTCGCCGAGAAGGCCAAGGTGGAGTTCGGCTTCGACATGAGCGTGGTGCGCGTGCGTGAGGCGCCGCGGGTCACCTATCCCTTCTCCGACGAGACCTGGGCCGCGCTCGACACCCTCGGCCACAAGGTGGACGAGGATCTCAAGGCCGGCGACGTGCGCCTGACCATGGGCGGCGAGCCGACCTTCGTCTCCATCGACGACTACCAGGCCGCCGAGTGGAACACCGAGGCCCTCGGCCCGCAGAAGAGGGTGCGCGCCGACGAGCTCATCCGCCGCCTGCGCCGCCGCTTCGAGACCAAGGGCGTGCTGCATTACGGCCAAGGCAAGTGGTATCCCGGCGAGACCCTGCCGCGCTGGTCGTTCGACCTGTTCTGGCGCAAGGACGGCCAGCCGCTGTGGAGCCGCGAGGACCTGATCGCGCTCGAGACGGTCGACTACAATGTCGGCCCCGCCGAGGCCGAGCGCTTCTGCAAGGCCCTGGCCGACAAGCTGGACGTGGGCTCGCAGTTCGTCCAGCCGGGCTACGAGGACAACATCTACTACATGTGGAAGGAGCAGAACCTTCCCGAGAACATCACCCCCGGCGATCCCCGGATGGCCGACGAGGTGCAGCGGCGCATGCTGGCGCGCACCTTCAACCAGGGCCTCGCCAATGCCACCGGATCGGTGCTGCCGCTGCGCCGGGTGGGCACCCCGGTCGGCCGCGCCTGGCGCTCCGAGCAGTGGACCTACCGCCGCGAGTTCTGCTTCCTGATCCCCGGCGAGAGCCCCATGGGCTACCGCCTGCCGCTGGAATCCCTGCAGTATCTCGCCCCCACCCGCTATCCGCACCTGGTGGAGGAGGATCCCTTCGAGCCGCGCGGCCCGCTGCCGGATGCGGCCGAGCTCGCCCGCCGCTACGGCGCCGGCGGCCCGGGCGCCGGTGAGGGCGCGAGCGGCGAGGCCGCTGGCGACGGCGCCCTCGGCCAGCAGCGCACCCAGGTGGCGGCGCGCGTTTCCGCCTATGGCACCGGCGAGCGGGCGCAGGAGCTGGTGCGCCAGTATCTCGCCCGCCACGACACCCAGGTCTTCACCGCCGACACCCGCACCGCGCTCTGCGTCGAGCCGCGCGGCGGCCGGCTGTGCGTGTTCCTGCCGCCGGTGGAGTGCCTGGAGGACTATATCGACCTCATCGCCGCCCTCGAGCAGGTGGCAATCGAGCAGAACATGCCCATCCACATGGAGGGCTATCCGCCGCCGTTCGACTACCGCCTGAACGTCATCAAGATCTCGCCCGATCCGGGCGTGCTGGAGGTGAACGTCCACCCCTCGGATTCGTGGGCCGGCTGCGTCGAGATCACCCGCATCCTCTACGAGGAGGCGCGGCTCGCCCGCCTGGGCACCGAGAAGTTCATGGTGGACGGGCGCCACACCGGCACCGGCGGCGGCAACCACGTGGTGGTCGGCGGCGCGACCCCGGCCGACAGCCCGTTCCTGCGCCGGCCGGACCTGCTGAAGAGCCTGCTGCTCTTCTGGCAGCGCCATCCCTCGCTGTCCTACATGTTCTCCGGCCTGTTCATCGGACCGACCTCGCAGCACCCGCGCATCGACGAGGCGCGGATGGACAGCCTCTACGAGTTCGAGATCGCCCTCTCGAAGATCCCGGCCCCGGACAGCGGCCTCCTGCCGCCCCAGCCGTGGCTGGTGGACCGGCTGCTGCGCAACATCCTGGTGGACGTCACCGGCAACACCCACCGCACCGAAATCTCCATCGACAAGCTCTATTCGCCGGACTCCTCGTCCGGCCGCCTGGGGCTGGTGGAGTTCCGCTGCTTCGAGATGCCGCCGGACTGGCGCATGAGCCTGGCCCAGCAGCTGCTGCTGCGCGCGCTCATCTCGCGGCTGTGGAAGGCGCCGGTGACCGGCAAGTGCTCGCGCTGGGGCACCATCCTCAACGACCGCTTCATGCTCGCCCACTATGTGTGGCAGGACTTCCTCGACGTGCTGGAAGACCTCGGCGACCACGGCTACGCCTTCGACCCCGAGTGGTTCCGGGCGCAGTACGAGTTCCGCTTCCCGGCCTTCGGCAAGGTCCAGCATGCGGGGGTCGACATCGAGGTGCGCCAGGCGCTGGAATGCTGGAACGTGCTGGGCGAGGAAGGCATCATCGGCGGCACCGCCCGCTACGTGGACTCCTCCACCGAGCGCCTGCAGGTGCTGGTGGAGGGCTACAACCCCAACCGCCACATCCTCACCTGCAATGGCCGCCGGGTCCCGCTCGCCCCCACCGGGCGCAACGGCACCTTCGTCGCCGGCATCCGCTACAAGGCGTGGCAGCCGTGGTCGGGCCTGCACCCGACCATCCCGGTGCACTCGCCACTCACCTTCGACGTGGTGGACACCTGGAGCAACAAGTCCCGCGGCGGCTGCGTCTACTCCGTGTCGCATCCGGGCGGCCTCTCCTACGAGACCTTCCCGGTGAACTCGTACGAGGCCGAATCGCGCCGTCTCGCCCGCTTCCAGGTCTGGGGCCACACCCCCGGGGTCATGACCCCGCCGGTGGAAGCGGTGCCCGACGAGTTCCCCACCACCCTGGATCTGCGCTTCCCGGTGACGCTGATCGGCTGAGCAAACCGCGATCCGCCGCCACAGTGGCGGCGGATCGCCCGATGCGACGGCCGGGCCGTGTTGCGGCCGCGCGACAGTTTTTTAATAGTTACAAACATTCAAGGACTTGCCCGGGCCTCGCGGCCGGCAAAACACCCCTCCCACCTCGCCGGCCCCGCAGCGGAGCGGCCGATCGGGCCGGCACCACGCCAATTATCGATGCATCTTTCAGGCTCTTGGGCATAATGACCGGCCGCCCCGCGGCGGTCGTGTGGGGAAAGGGAGTTTCGTGTCGGGTGCCGAGCAGCGCAGCGCAGCGTTCGACAAAGCCGCAGCCGAAAGCCTGATCGGCGGCTACGAGACGCTGCCGGGCGTCCGCGACGAGATGATGGATGCGGACGGCCGCCCCCGCTCCCACTGGACCTCATTCCTCTCCGCCCTCGGCCAGCTCGGCCCCGAGGAGCTGCGCCGGCGCTTCTCCTCCGCCGACCGCTACCTGCGCGATTCCGGCGTCTTCTACCGGGTCTACGACGATGCCGGCGGCAATGAGCGGCCGTGGTCGTTCAGCCATGTGCCCCTGGTCATCGAGAAGAGCGACTGGCAGACCCTCGCCAGCGGCTTGATTCAGCGCGCCGAGCTCATGGAGACCGTGCTCCAGGACCTCTACGGCCCGGGCCGCCTCGTCAGCGACGGCGACCTGCCGGCGGCGGTAGTGGCGGGCAGCCCCGAATTCCTGCGCCCGCTGGTCGGGGTCAAGCCCCTGGGCGGGCGGTTCCTGCGCCATTACGCGGCCGACGTGGGCCGCGGTCCGGACGGGCGCTGGTGGGTGCTGTCCGACCGCACCCAGGCCCCTTCCGGCGCCGGCTATGCGCTGGAGAACCGGCTCGCCATGAGCCGGGCGCTGCCGGATGTCTCGCGCGCCCTGCACATGGAGCGGCTGGCCGACTTCTTCCAGGCCCTGCGCACCGCGCTGCTCAAGCTCGACCGCACCGGCGAGGGCCGCATCGGCCTGCTCACTCCCGGCCCGCTCAACGAGACCTATTTCGAGCACGCTTTGCTCGCCCGCTATCTCGGCTTCCTGCTGGTTTCGGGCGAGGACCTCACGGTGCGCGGCGACACCGTGCATGTGCGCACCGTCGCCGGCCTGCGCCGGATCGACGTGCTGCTGCGCCGGCTGGATGCCGACTTCGCCGATCCGCTCGAGCTCAACGCCTCCTCCCATCTCGGCGTGCCGGGGCTGGTGCAGGCGGTGCGCGAGGGCGGCGTCGCCTGCGCCAACGCGCTCGGCTCCGGGCTGGTGGAGGCGCCGGCGATCCTCGCCTTCATGCCGCGCATCGCCAGCCGGATCCTCGGCGGCCCGCTGATGCTGCCCCACGTCGCCACCTGGTGGTGCGGCCAGGAGGCCGAGCGCTGCCAGGTGATGGAAAACCTCGACGACCTCGTCATCAGCCCGGCCTTCGTGCGCACCCTGCCGGGCCTGCCGGGCGGCGGCTCGGTGCTGGGCGCCGACCTCTCCGCGCCGGAGCGGCGGCGCCTCGCCAGCCTGATGGCCCGTCGCGGCACCGACGTGGTGGGGCAGGACATCGCCCGCCTGTCCACCACCCCGGTCTGGACCGGCGATCGCCTCACCCCCCGCCCGTTCATGCTGCGGGTGTTCCTGGCCGCCACCGACAAGGGGTGGGCGGTGATGCCGGGCGGCTTCTGCCGCATCTCCTCCGCCCCCGACGCCCGCGCCGTGTCGTTGCAGCGCGGCGACCGCTCGGCCGACGTCTGGGTGCTCACCGAGGGCGACGTGCCGCCCACCAGCCTGCTGCCGGGTCCGGGCGACGTGAAGGTCCGCCGCTCCTCCGGCACGCTGCCGAGCCGGGCGGCCGACAACCTGTTCTGGCTCGGCCGCTACGTGGAGCGCGCCGAGGCGACCCTGCGCCTCGCGCGGGTGCTGGTGAGCCGCCTCGCCGAGGATGGCGACCCCCTCGCCTCCTCGCTGATCTCCCGCCTGCTGGGCCTGCTCGGGGCCTGGGGCGCGATGCCGCGCGATCTCGCCCGCGCCACCCCCGCCCGCTACGCGGTGGCGGTGCTGACGCGCCGCGACCTGCCGGGCGCCCTGCCCCAGCTCGTCCACGCCGCCCGCGCCGCCGCCTCGGTGATCCGCGACCGCTTCTCGCCCGATGCCTGGCGGGCGCTGGTGGACCTTGAGGTCTGCGTCAACGCCCCGATCTCCAGCACCCCGTCGGAGGCCGACGCCCACGAGCGGGCGGACGCCGCGCTCAGGATTCTCGCCGCCTTCTCGGGCCTTGCGAGCGAGAACATGAACCGACTCACCGGCTGGCGCTTCCTGGAGCTGGGCCGCCGCGCCGAGCGGGCCATCGGCACCCTGCGCTTCGCCCGCACCTTCGGCGAGCCGGGCGCGCCGCAGGGCTCCCTCGACGCGCTGCTGCAGGTGGCCGACAGCCTCATCACCTATCGCAGCCGCTACGTGATGGTGGAGGCGCGCGGCCCGGTGCTGGATCTGGTGCTACTCGATCCCGACAACCCGCGTTCGGTGACCTTCCAGGTGGAGCGGATGGCGCAGCACCTGCGGGTTCTGCCCGGTCGCGATCCGGACGCCCCGCCGCCTTTGTGGGAGCGTCTCGTGGCGCGCATGCAGGCCGAGCTGTCCGCCACCACCGCCGACGGCTTCGACGCCGCGTGGTTCGATCACATGGAGAAGAGCCTGATGCGGCTCTCCGACGAGATCGGCTCGCATTATTTCCTGCAGGGCCATTCCCCGGAAATGACCCTCACCCTCACCATGTAGCGGCCGGCCATGCTCTACGACATCCGCCAGGTGACCACCTACAGCTACACCGCCCCGGTGCGCGTGGCCCGGCAGGTGCTGCGCATGACCCCGGTGGACCGGCCCGGCCACCAGCACGTTATCGCCCACATGATCGACCTCGATCCGGAGGCCGCCGAGCTGGTGCGTGGCACCGACTTCTTCGGCAACGGGGTGATCCGCCTGACCCTCGACCAGCCGCACACCCACCTCACCATCTCGGCCCGCAGCCGGGTGGAGGTGTCCTCGGCGCCGCTGCCGGATGCCGCCGCGACGCCCAGCGTGGACGAGATCCGCACCTCCTGCCTCGATGTGCCGGAGATCGGCCCGCACGCCCCGGTGCACGGCCTGTTCCCGAGCCGGACCATCCCGCTCGATCAGCAGATCACCGACTGGGTGGCTCCCGGCTTTTCCGGCGACCGGCCCATCCTCGCCGCCGGGCTGGAGCTGATGCACCGGATCTGGGACGACTTCGCCTACCTGCGCGGTGCGACCCATGCGGCGACCTTACCGGCCGAGGCGTTCGCCGCCCGCTCCGGAGTGTGCCAGGACTTCGCGCAGGTGATGATCGCCGGCCTGCGCGGCCTCGGCCTGCCGGCGCGCTACGTCTCCGGTTATCTGCGCACCGAGCCGCCCGAAGGCCAGCCGCGCCTCGAGGGGGCCGACGCCACCCACGCCTGGGTGGAGATCTGGTGCGGCCACAAGATCGGCTGGATCGGCCTCGACCCCACCAACGCGCAGGCGGTCAACGACGACTACGTAATGCTCGCCGTGGGCCGCGACTATGCCGACGTCTCGCCGGTGGACGGGGTGATCGTCGCCTCGGGGGACCACATTCTGTCAGTCGGGGTGGATGTGGTGCCGGTGGTCCGCTGAGCGCAGGTGCCGGGCTCCCTCGGCCGCTGCACCTCGTCGCGTCTGATGCGTCCGCGGCGCGTTTTCCTCGCCCGGTTCGTTCGGTGTGCTTCTTCGTTGGGTCTGCCGCTTGGTTCGGTATGCCGCGTCGTTCCGCCTGCTTCTTCGCTCCGTCTCCCGCGTCTTTCCCGCCTGCCGCCGGATTTCCTCACTCGGCCTCGCCCCCTCACCGCTTCGTCCCCTCTCCCGCTTGCGGGGGAGGGTTAGGGAGGGGGCGGCGCCGCTGGGCACCGCAGGGCCATGCATTCAAGACGGCGTGCGGATTGCGGGTCCAGCCGGAGCCCCCTCCCCGCACGCGGGAGAGGGAGTGCCCGGCGGCCGCAAACCAACACATTCTGATGAAAACCCGGCCTTCCTCCGCAGGCTCCAGCGGACGCCTTGGCGATGTTCCGCCATATCCGCCAGGCGCCGCCAGGCCATGCATTCAACAGCGCGGGCAGATCGCGGGCTTCTGCTGGAGCCCCCCGCGCAAGCCCCTCGCTGGCCCTCCCCCGCAAGCGGGAGAGGGCGCGCCGCCGGAGCAGCCTGATGAAAACCCGGCCTTCCTCCGCAGATGCAAGCGAAAGCCCCGGCGATCATCCCGCCGTGTCCGCCCACGGCCGCACGCACGCCGCAGCAAAACACCTACCCCGCCGGGACCAGCGCCCGCTTCTCCGCATCCGGACGTACCAGCTTCTTCACCGCTGGGCTGGCCACCACCTCACCCTTGCCGGCGAAGGCCTCGTGGTTCTTCTCGATGTCGGGCAGCACGTAGCGGTAGTTCACCATCACCCCGGCCGCCTGGGCGAGGCCCTTGGCCGAAAGGTCGCCCATCGGGTTCACCCGCTCCAGCCGGGCGCCGTTGCCCAGATGGAATCGCGCCACCGGATCGAGCGGCCGCCCCTTGGGGCTGCGCGCCACCACCAGGTAGAAGGCCGCGGCGGCGGCCAGCACCGGGGCCAGCGTCTTTTCCACTTCCGGCGCCTCGGCCCAGCCCGGCGCGTCGATGGCCTGGAGGAGTTCCTTGTCGGCGTCGGTGAGCGCCACCGAAGCCTCCGCCTTGCGCTCGGCCTCCAGCCAGGCGCGGAAGCCCGGCACCGGCGACAGGGTGACGAAGGTGGTGAGGCTCGGGATCTCCCGCGAGATCTCCTCCACCACCTGCTTGATCAGGAAGTTGCCGAAGGTGACCCCGCCGAGCCCGCGCTGGCAGTTGGAGATGGAATAGAACACCGCCGTGGTGGCCTTCTCCGGCTCCAGCGTCTCGCGCCGCTCGTCGAGGATGGGGGCGATGGCCGCCGGCGGCTCGCGGGTGAGGGCCACCTCGACGAAGATCAGCGGCTCGTCCACCAGCGCCGGATGGAAGAAGGCGTAGCAGCGCCGATCGGGGCTGTCGACGCGGGCGCGCAGGTCGTTCCAGTCGCGGATGGCGTGGACCGCCTCGTAGCGGATGATTTTTTCCAGCACGTTGGCGGGCGTGGACCAGTCGATGCGGCGCAGCACCAGGAAACCTCGATTGAACCAGGTGGAGAACAGGTGGGCGAAGTCGCTGTCCACCGGGCCGAGGTCGCGGCGGCGCTCCATGGCATCCATGAGCTGCTCGCGCATGCGCACCAGGCGCAGCGTGGCGCCGGGCGCGAGGTTGAAGCGGCGGAACAGCTCCTGCCGGCGCGGTTCGCTGGCGGCATGGATCTCGGCGATGGCGGCGGCGACGGCGGTGTCGCTCTTGGCCTTCGGCAGCGCGCCGAGCGCCTTTTCGAGCCGGGCGCGATCGGCGCCGAAATTCTCGGCGAGGCTTTCGAAGAAGGCGATGCGCTCGCCGGTCTTCATGCGGACGTAGCGGTCGAGGATTTCGGCCGCGAGCGCCACCCCCGACGCCTCGCCCTTGCCGGAGAGCAGGGCCTCGCAGCGCTCGACGAGGGTCGCGGCCTTGGTGGCGCCGCTGGTCCGGCCGGAACCGTCGATCCAGGCGCGGCCCCGATCGGCGATGGAGGTGAGGAGGTCGCCGAAGAAGGAGGAGTTGGCATTCATCCGTCAGGTCCCGCCGCTGGATCGCTGGCCCCATCGTCACCATGGGATCGGGCGCGGTCAATGCCGACCTTGCCGGCACCCTGTCACCGGTGGTGGACGGGCCTCATCCAGGCCTGGGCGCGCTCGCGCGGGAAACCGGTCTGTGCAGGGTTACCCCCGGCCGGCAGGGAACGGGTTGCTGCGTTCGGGGGTATCGATTATGAAGATCGCCTGGACGCAAGCATTGCGCTCGAAGTCCCGCCGGATGGACCGGCTCCCTTGAAAGGAGCGCCGTCAAGCTGGCAGGCACCAAAAGCGTAAAAAAAGCGTTCCTGAATTCAATGACTTGCGACAAGCGGGCCGAGGGCTTCACTTTCGCAGGAAATCCGAGTAAGCACTGCTTCGGCAGCATGCACCCGTAGCTCAGCTGGATAGAGCGCCGCCCTCCGAAGGCGGAGGCCACACGTTCGAATCGTGTCGGGTGCGCCATTGCAGTACAGAATCGTGAACGCCAATAACCGCCGATCTTCCGCTGGAAGCGGCCACGAGCGTTCGCAGCAGTTCTGACTTCGATCCCATAATGCGAACTTCGGTGTCGGCGACCTCGACGCGCTGAGAGAATGCGCGCAGGTGATCCCGTCGATAGCCGCCCCTTTAGGCGACCGTTGAAGCTCTCGATTAAGAGCGTCCAACAACACCTCTGGGCTGAGGATGGCCGAGGACGTTTGGGTCTCCCTCCCAGGCGCCGAACGCAGTCGATGCCGCAAGCATCGGCAAGGATCGGCAACGCCTCAGGCGACCCCAAAGATGTTGTCAGAGGCTCATACCCGTTCTGCATGGCTACCGGCCGGTGGCGGGGGGATGCAGGCTTGGCCTATATACCGCGGCTCGCAAAACGCGATCCTCAACCGAAGAGTGACCCGTGATCCCCTGGTCGCAGCTCGACACCGCACAAGTGCCCGATGGCGGCGGCCAGCTCCGCCTGATGCAGCGCGGTGCGGAATTCTCGATCATGGCGGGGTCCATCGAGCTGATGAAAAGTCGCCTCAGCGGCTCGGAGAAGGCGCTCGCCACCATGGTCTGCGCCAGGCTTCAGGACCGCCCGAAGCCACATGTGCTCATCGGCGGGCTGGGCATGGGCTTTACCCTTCGCGCGGCGCTCGCCGAGCTCGGGCCCGATGCCCGTGTCATCGTGGCGGAACTGGTGCCGGCGGTGGTGGCGTGGGCGCGCGGCCCCATGGCGGAGATCTTCGCGGGTTGCCTGACCGATCCGCGCGTCAGCATCCGCGAGGAGGACGTGGGCGGCCCGATCCGCGCCGGCCGGGCGACGTTCGACGCGATCCTGCTTGATGTCGACAACGGACCCGAAGGGCTGACACGCGAGGCCAACGACCGGCTTTACGATGTTGCCGGCCTCCACGCGGCAAAGGCAGCGCTGCGGCCCGGCGGCGTGCTGGCCGTCTGGTCGTCGAGACCGGACCGGAATTTCACCCAGCGGCTCCACAAGGCGGGGTTTGGCGTCGAAGAGGCGCGCGTGCGGGCCAATGGCGGGCGCGGGGGCGCGCGCCACATCATCTGGATCGCCACCAATCCGCCGATCCGCCCGCCCGGCCCTGCCCAGCCGCGCCCGGCCCGATGACGGAGAGCGTATCCTGGAGACCTCCCTTTACCTGCCCGTGAAAGGGTTTCTGGAAGGCCTCGGCTTTGCCGTCAAAGGCGAGATCGGCGGCTGCGACCTGGTTGCGCTTGCAGGAGACGGAACACCGCTCGTGGTCATCGGGGAATTGAAGCTCAGCTTCAATCTGGAACTCGTCCTCCAGGCCGTCGACCGCGCCGCCGCCTGCGACGAGGTCTGGCTCGCAGCACGCATGTCGGCCCGTGGAAACGGACGGGAAAGCGACTCCCGTTTCCGCAACCTCTGCCGGCGTCTTGGTTTCGGGATGCTCGGCGTCTCGCCCGGGGGCGAGGTGACGATCATCGTCAGCCCCACGTCTCCCATGCCGCGCAAGGATCCGCGCCGCAGGTCGCGGCTCGTGGACGAGCACCGGCGTCGGCTGGGCGATCCGGCGGTGGGGGGCGGGTCTCGCACACCCATCATGACCGCATATCGGCAGCAGGCGCTCGCCTGTGCCCTGGCCATGGCGGAGGCCCCAAAACGCCCGCGCGATCTTCGTGCGTTGGCGCCCAACGCCGGGAAAATCCTTCTGGACAATGTCTATGGCTGGTTCGTCCGCGCGGACCGCGGCATCTACGGCCTGACGCCGGCGGGACGCGAGGCGCTGATCCGCTGGCAGGCGGTCCCCGGCTCCTCGGCTTCGGCCGGCGATGCTTGAACCCGCCGATCCCGGTGAGCGTCGCGAACTCGACGACCCGAAAGATCGCCATGGACCCGGTAGAAGCTCGGGACGAAATCACGGGTGCTCCCTTCGTCGCGACACGCCATTCAACGAGAGCCTGTTCCAACCTGCTCCAGGGCGAACGCATCCCCCGCAAGGTCTGCCGCTCGCGGGACGAGGCACGCCGCGACGTGCTCGATGACATCGGGGATGTTCGACAACCCCACTCGCGGGCACGCACGGAACGGGCTGCCGTCGCCCGTCGATTTCGAACGGCGGCACAAACCCAAAGCCGAGGGCGTGTGGAAAACAAGGGGCCGTTCACGCCACGCCAGCCTCCCGGCCGGGGCAATCTTACGCGCCGAAACACCCGGCGGCTGTGGTATCTGCAGTCACAGCCTATTAGGAAAGGCGCTCAACATACCTTCCGATGGCTCCCCTTAGACGCCTGACGATACTGCGAGATAGGGGGAACCAGCCGTGCCCTTCATGACGACGAACCCGGCGCTCGCCCGCTCCCTGGCCGAACGGGAATACGACAACCCGACGCCGGTGCAGCTTGCCGTGCTGGCGCCCGAGGCGTCAGATCGCGACCTTCTGGTGTCGGCCCAGACCGGCTCCGGCAAGACCGTCGCCTATGGCCTCGCCATGGCCGAGACGCTGCTGGGCACCGGCGAGCGATTTGCCGCCGCGACCGCGCCGCAGGCGCTGGTGGTGGCCCCCACGCGCGAGCTGGCGCTACAGGTCCAGCGCGAGTTCGCCTGGCTTTACGCGGGGACCGGCGCCCGCATCGTCTCCTGCGTCGGCGGCATGGATCCGCGCCAGGAGCAGCGGCTGCTGAACCAGGGCGCCCATATGGTGGTCGGCACCCCCGGCCGCCTGCGCGATCATCTGGAGCGCGGCCGCCTCGACCTCTCCGAGCTGCGCGTGGTCGTGCTCGACGAGGCCGACGAGATGCTCGACCTCGGCTTTCGCGAAGATCTCGAATTCATTCTCGACGCCACCCCGCCGGAGCGGCGCAGCCTCCTGTTCTCCGCCACCATGCCGCGCGGCATCACCACGCTGGCCAAGCGCTACCAGCGCGACGCGCTGCGGATCGAGGTGGCGAGCGCCGAGGGCGGCCACGCCGACATCGAGTATCGCACCATGCGCGTCGCGCCGACCGAGGTCGAGCATGCGGTGGTGAACGTGCTGCGCTACTACGATACCCCCAGCGCCATCGTGTTCTGCAACACGCGGGAGGCGGTGCGGCGTCTGCATGCCATGCTTCAGGAGCGGCAGTTCTCGGCGGTGGCGCTGTCCGGCGAACTGAGCCAGAACGAGCGCAACCACGCCTTGCAGGCGCTGCGGGACGGGCGGGCGCGGGTCTGCGTCGCCACCGATGTCGCGGCGCGCGGCATCGACCTGCCGAACCTCGGCCTCGTCATCCATGCCGACCTGCCGAACGATTCCGAAAGCCTGCAGCACCGAAGCGGCCGCACCGGCCGGGCCGGCCGCAAGGGCGTGAGCGTGCTGCTGGTGCCGCCGTTTCGTCGGCGCCGGACCGAGGATCTGATGCGGGGGCTGGGCATCAAGCCCGCATGGTCAGGCCCGCCGACCTCCGAGGACATCCGCAAGCTCGACCACGAGCGCATGCTGCACGATGCGGTGGTCACCGATGAGCCGAATGAAGAGGATGCCAGCGCCGGCGTTGCTCTGCTCGCCGCGCATTCGCCCGAGCACCTGGCCGCCGCGCTGGTGCGCCTGTATCGGGCCGGCTTGCCGGCCCCCGAGGAGGTCGCCGACCCCGGTGAGCCGCGCGCCGCGCGCGATCGTGCGGCCGAGCGGGACTTCGGCGGAGCCTCGGGCGCCGGCGGCCTCTGGTTCCGCCTCAATGTCGGCCGCCGCAGCAATGCCGATCCGAAATGGCTGCTGCCCCTGATCTGCCGGCGCGGAAACGTGACGCGAAAGGATATCGGCGTCATCCGCATATTCGATGAAGAGACGGCTTTCGAGGTCAGCCTCGCCGTCGCCGACCGCTTCAGCAAGGCGGCCCGCAAGGCGGACGGCGACGACGTCATCATCGAGCCGTTGCCCGGCCAGCCGGAGGGCCATTCGTCGCGTCCCGCCCGCGGCAAGCCGATGCGCGGCCTGCCGCCCTCAGAGAAACCCGCCGCCGGCAAGACGTTTCGCAAAGCCCGCGCCCCGGCCAAGTCCGCCGATGACAGGGGGGAGCACGGCAAACCCGCGATCGAGAAGCCGCGCGAGGTCAAGCCTTGGGGTCAAGGCAAGAGCGAGCGCCGGGACAAAAGCCGGCGCTCGAACGCATTCGAGGGAAAGTCGAAGGGAAAGCCGACCCGACGCTCCTGACGGCATTCCGGGCTTCGCGCGGATCCGACCGTGAACGGCGGGCTCAAGGAATGGGGGGGCGCATCCGGATCTGCGGCAAAGATCGCCGGCAGAGCGGCAAGCGCAGGGAGGGAAAATGGCTTCGGGCTGCGAACCCGACATTCGCCCGCTTTGCGCTGATCTACCGGCGCCACTTTTATTCACGGGGTATGGGCCACAGAGGTGCCCGTCCCCACTCGCTCGGCATCAACGGTGCCGGGCCGGTTGTCGCTTGCGGCAGCGACTGCGCCGAAAATCCCGTTACGCGTCGCCGATTTCGAGCGGACGGGCTCCATCCGCGGTCCATTCGGCGAGGGAGCCGTCATATTCCAGCGTGGTGTCGTAGCCGATGACGGCGAGGGCGAGGGCGCCCAGGGCCGAAGCGACGCCGCCGCCGCAATAGGTCACCACCAGCTCGCCGGCCAGCGGCGTGCGGGCCTTAAAAAGCCGGCGCATTTCGTCTGCGGGGCGGAGCGTGTTGTCGGTGTCGTCCACCAGCTCGGCGAACGGCAGGTTCGCGCTGCCGGGAATATGACCGGGGCGCGCCCGCCCCGATATCCGGCCGGAGAAATCGTCCTTCAGCAGCAGGCAGACCAGCCGGCCGGCGCGGCGCCCTTCCACGATGTCGAGCACGTCGCGGGTGGTGGCCGCGGTGGGCGCCGGCAGGGGGAGCGTGTAGTTCGCCCTCGCATAGGGCGAGAGGCCGTCCTCGATGGGGCGGCCCTCGGCGCGGTACTTGCGCAGGCCGCCGTCGAGCACGCTCACGCGCGGATGCCCGTAGGAGCGGAAGACCCACCACAGGCGGGCGGCCCACTGGTTCGCGAGGTCGTCGTAGATGACGACGTGCGAGGTGCGGGAGATGCCGAGCCGGCTCGCCGCCGACGCGAACCCCGCCGCCGTGGGCCGGGTGAACGGGAAGGGCGCGGCGGGATCGGAGAATTGGGTGAACAGGTCGGCGAACCGGGCGCCGGGAATGTGGCCGCGCCGCTCATAATCGTCCAGCCCGCTCCGGAACTCGGCGCGGGTGCCGTCCGCCCGCGCGGGCTCCAGGTAGACGCTGGCCTCGAGAACGATCAGATCGTCATCGCCCAGATGTTCTCCAAGCCACTGCGTGGAGACGAGAGGTTGAGTGGCGGGCATCATGAAATCCGGTTCGGGACGGGCGGCGACGCCTAAAGCCGGCTTGCTTACGCGCCGGGCGCGATATAAATTCTAAACTAGATTTATATTCGAAATGCAAGGAATGCGCGGCGCTCCCCTCAAAACCGCGGCCCCCGCCGAGACCGTCGGCGACGGCGCGCTGAACCAGGCGGACGGGTCCCCGGCAGACGGCCTCCCGGGGTCCGATGCATTGGCGTCGTTTGCCCGCTACGACGCCAACCTCAAGGAACTCTCCGTCGCCGAGGTGGAGCGACGCCGGCTGCGCAATCCGCGGGACCGCACCATCTATCGCGAGGTGGCCCATCAGTTCGGCGTCGGCGAGCAGTCCCTGCGCCTCTGGGTGAAGAAGAAGGACGCCGAGCGGCTGGAGGTGGACGCCCCGCCGGCAGACCAGAGCGATGCCCCCTCGCAGGAGCAGATGCAGAGCGAGCTCCAGGCGCTGCGGCGCCAGATCCAGAAGCTGCGCACCGAGAACGACGTCTTGAAGCGGGCCTTCGTGGTGTTCTCGTCGGAGTGGAGCCGCGAGAAATAGAAGTAGCGGACGTCCGGAGCATTCCTCGCTCGCACAGGCGCGCAGAATGCTCCGGATCTTATGCGTTGACGCACCGTCTTCGCGCGGGACTGAGTCCGCCGCGCGCGAAGACGTCCCCTGCCCTCCCCTTCACACGGCATCCAGCAAAACAATGCCTCGGCTCCGGCGCTCGATATTGGCGGCCACCTTCTCCACCAGCGCCAGCCGCGCGCCGCTGCCGATCGCCGCCGTATGGGGCGAGATGCGCACGTTGGGATGGCTGTAGTAGGGGTGCCCGGCCGGAAGCGGCTCCGGCGTCGTGGTGTCGAGCGTCGCGCGCGCCACCCGGCCGTCGGCGAGGGCGGCCAGCAAGGCATCGTCGTCGATCAGGCTGCCGCGCGCCACATTGATGATGTGGATCCCCGGCTTGGCCGCCGCGAGGCTTTGCGCATTGAGGATATGGCGCGTCTGCGGCGTGGCGGGCGCCGCCAGCACCAGGTGGTCGCTGACTGCCAGCAGTTCCTCGATCGACCGGGCGAAGACGACCCCGTCCTCGTCGGCCTGGGCGGAGCGGCGCAGGGCGTGCACCTTGATGCCCAGCCCCAGCGCCCTGCGCGCCACCGCCTTGCCGATGGCGCCGTAGCCCACGAGCCCCAGGGTCGAGCCCTGGATGGGCACCAGCGGCCGGGTGCGCCACGCCTGCGGATCATTGATCCATAGGGTGTGCAGCCCCTTCACCGCCTCGAAGATGGTGCCGATGACATATTCGGCGATGGGGTCCGCGGCCACGCCCCGCGCCGTGCTCACCGGCAGGGTCTCCAGCAGCCATTGCGGATAATGATCGGTGCCGGAGGAGACGAGCTGGACCCACTCCAGCCCGAACGGCCAGCCCTTGGGCTGCGCCGGCGGGGTGCGCTGATGGGGCAGGTCCCACACCCCGAAGAGCGGGGCGGCGACCAGCACCTTCGCTTCCGCGGGAAGCGCGGCCGGCGCCCCGCGCGGAACCGGCACCACCTCGGCGCCGAGCCGGCCGGCCAGGGCCGCGTTGAAGAAAGGTTCGAGCTGGCTGGCGATGAGCACGACGCGCCTCCTGTTTCAGATGACCACCAGCTCGTCATAGGCATCGTGGCTGGGCGCCAGATTCCAGCTCCGCATCCACTCGGTGGTGTAGGCGAAGCGCTTTTCATCGAGCGGCTTGGCGTGGGCGTAGTGGACGAAATGGTCGGCGATCTCGTGCGGCGCGATCCGATCCCGGATCTGGTCGACGATCAGGTGGTGCTTGAAGCTGCCGAAGTCGGCGTTGATGAGGTCGGCGGCGGCATTCACGGCGGTGAGGTAGCCCTGGCGCTGGGCGGGCGTCAGGTCGGGGGAGATGACCTCCGCGCCGCGGTAGAAATTGGCGGAGATGATGTGCGCGCCCTCCTTCAGGGCGAGGCTGACATAGGGCTCCATGAGCGAGGCGGCCCGGAGCGTGCCGGCCTTGAGCTGCTGGTAGCGCAGGAAGGGCTCTCCCACATGCTGGAGCACGATGTCCTCCCGCGGCAGCGTGCCGTCCAGGAACTGCAGCGCGGTGTAGTGCGAGCCGGTGAACTCGTTGATGCCCACCGGCACGCCGGCGAGATCCCGCGGCTCCTGGATGTCGCGGTCGAACGTCAGGATCACCTGCGCGGCGACGGCCGGGCGCAGAGCATGCACGCGGCTGCCGCGACCGCTGCGGTCGGAACGGTCCAGCCCGGCCCATTCGCACAGGTTGTAGGCGTCGGCCCGGCCGCTCTCGTAGAGCGATTCCTTCTGCCGCTGGAACGCATCCTGATGGGAGGTGACGGGGTCGTGCCGGGCCACGAACTGAACGTCGAGGCCCTCGGCGCGGAACAGGCCGCGCTCCAGCGCGACGATGATGGGCAGGTCGAACACCGGGACGTTCGGGGCGAGGCGGATGACCTTGAGCGCGGTCTCAGACATGGTTCTGTCCTGTGCTGTTTTGGAACATGCGGGGAATGGGGGCGGCGGGCGCCGGTGGGGTCTCAGGCCTCCAGGGGGCGCTGCGGGTCCTTCGACCATTCGGAGAGCGAGCCGTCGTAGACGCGGACCTTGTCGTGCCCCAGCGCCTTGAGGACGAAGCCGTCCAAGGTGGCGGCGATGCCACTGCCGCAATAGGCGATGACGTCGGCGTCCGGCGAGATGCCCCTGGCGGCGAATTCCGCCTTCAGCACCTCCAGCGGCTTGAGGCTGTTGTCGGAGGCCGTCACCAGCGACCCCGCCGGCAGGGAGATGCTACCGGGGATGGGCCCGCGGCGACCGTGGGGGCCGGCGACCGCGCCGCTGAAATGGTCCGGACTGAGGGCATTCACCAGGATCGCGCCGCCGTCCGCCGCCACGGCGGAGACCTCGGGGAGATCGGCGAACAGGTGCTGTGCCGCCGGAACCAAGGCGGTGGCGGCGGGATAGGCCGCCTGCGGGCCGCTCGCGATCGGCCGGCCCTCGGCGACCCACTTGGCGAGCCCGCCGTCCAGCACGGCGACGCGGCGGAAGCCGAGATCGTTCAGCAGCCACCACATCCGGGTCGCCCAGCCGTAAGTGGAGGTGGAATAGACCACCACCGTCGCCTCCGGCCCCACCCCCGCTTTGGCGAACGCGGCCGCGGCCGCCTCGGGCGGGAGGCGGGTGAAGTCGAGGCCGGTGGAGGTGTCGGAGAAATCGTTCTTCAGGTCGAGGTAGCGCGCCCCCGGAATGTGCGCCGTCTCGAACACTGCATAGGCCGGCTCGGCCTCGGCCGCGCCGGGCGCGACGGCCGCGCCGGCGGTGGCATCGAACAGCCGCAGCGCGGGGTCCGCCAGGTGCTGCGCGAGCCACTCGGTGGAAACGAGGAGGGAGGGTCCGGGTTCAGTCATGGGTCTTCCCTTGAGGTCTTTCCTGGAGATTCCGCCGCAAGGCGAAGGAGACGCCGCATCCGCCCGGGGCGAGCGCGGCACGGCGGCCGGATGCAACACTCATGCGCCGCCCGCCGGCGAGCCGGAGGCCCGGCGATGGCCGCTCAGCTCATGCCCGGCGCCAGGGTGCAGGCGGAACGACACCGGCACCGCCGCCAGCACCAGGGCGGCGAGCACGAGGAAGGCCGCCGCATAGTCCCCGCCCCCGGGATGCGGGCGCTGCGCCGCCCAGGCCGAGAGGTTCACGACCGTGACCGACAGGGAGATGCCGATCATCACCGCGAACTGCTGGAAGGTGGTGTTGAGCGAGGTCGCCGGCGCCACCGAGCGTCGCGGCAGGTCGGCATAGGCGATGGCCGCCAGCGCATTGAGCTGGATGGCGCGGAAGAAGCCGCCCACCGAGGCGATGAGCGCGATGAGCGCCACGCTCCACGCCGCCTGGAACAGCGCGCACAGGGCCAGGGCGAGGCCGCACAGAACGCCGTTCCAGATGATCACGCTGCGAAAGCCGAAATGCGCCAGGATGCGGGCGGTGAACGTCTTGGTGACGAACGCCACGAGGCCGCTGGCCAGCAGCACGACCCCGCTTTCGATGGCGGTGAAGCCGAGCCCGAGCTGGAGCTGCAGCGGCAGCAGGAACGGCAGTGCGCCATAGCCCACGCGCACCAGGCACCCGCCCCAGAACGAGACCGAGAAGGTCGGCACCTTCAGCAGCGCGAAATCCAGCAGCGGAGGGTGCCCGCCGCCGCGCACGCGGCGCACATAGGCGATGCCGGAAACGATCGCCACCACGGCGAAGACGGCATAGAGCGCAGGCCCGGTGCCGGGATGTCGCACCAGCCACAAAAGGCTCGCCCCCGCGACCAGCAGCAGGGCCAGCCACAACCATTGGCGCAGGTCGAAGGGCGGCGGCTCCTCATCGCTCACCTGCGGCATCAGCCGGCCGGCGAGGAGATAGCCGGCGAGCCCGAGCGGCAGGTTGAGAAAGAAGATCCACCGCCAGTCGGAATAGGTGGCGATGACGCCGCCCAGGAGCGGGCCGACCATCGGGCCCAGCATGGCCGGGGTGATCATCCAGGCGAGGGCCGCCACGAGATCGGCCTTGCTGGTGGCGTGGATGATGGCCATGCGCCCCACCGGCATCATCAGGGCCGCGCTCGCGCCCTGCAGCACCCGTGCCGCCACCAGCGCGGGAAGCGATTGCGCAAACCCGCACAGGGCCGAGCTGACGGCGAACAGCACCAAGGACGCCTGGAAGACCGTGCGGGTGCCGAAGCGCGCGGCGAGCAGCCCGCTGAGCGGGATCACCGCGACATTGGCCAGAAGATAGACCGTCATCGTGAGGTCGAGGTTCAGCGGGCTGACCCCGAAATCCGCAGCGATCTGCGGCAAGGCGGGGGCGATGATGGTCGAGTCCAGCTGATCCATGAAATAGGCCAGCCCCACCAGGACGGAGAGGGGGCGGTAGCTGGCGGGACGGGACGGCATGGCGGGATTTCTTCGGCGATGGGCGACACTTCATTTAATCCATCGTTTTTATAAAATAAAGGTTGAACTTAGAATTTTAAGTCGCTAGCGTCGGGATGTGCTGGCGATCTGCCCCTCGGGGGCGTGCCGGTGCCGCCTCGGTAAAACGGGACCGCGTCCTGACCCGCCCCGCAGGGCGCCGCCACTTCGCCCCTTCCCGCCGCGCATGGCCGTCGCCCCATCGGGCGGCGCCGGCCGCCCGCGCCGGTGCGCAAGCAAGACAAGAATTCGAACGCCGTTTTGGAGCGAGACATGACTGCTCTGCCGCAAGCTTCTGCCGGGTCCGACATCCAGTCCGCCCGGATCCTGCACATCTCCGAGGATCGCCTCGACAGCGCCCAGGCCAAGATCCTGTCCATCGCCGACTATCGGGGAGAGCGGGAGACCTTCCACGACGTGGTGGTGGAGCCCTATTCCCCCGTGGTGGGGGCCCACGTGCGCGGCCTCGACTTCGCCGCCTCCGCGCCGGAGCGCGACGCCGCCCTCGCCCAGTTCCTGCACGACCGGCTGGTGCGTTACGGCTTCCTGTTCTTCGAGCCGGGGGTGGTGCGCGCCGAGGATTTCGGCCGGCTCGTCGGCCTGTTCGGCCGCGCCCGCTTCGCCGGCACGCCCTTCACCCCCTCCCCCGCCGGGGATCCGAACGTCAACACCATCGATTCCTCGGTGAAGAAGACGCGGATGAACCTCATCTGGCACATCGACCAGGCGTTCGTGCCGGAGCCGCCGCGCTTCACCGCGCTGTTCGGCAAGAACGCGCCGCCGACCGGGGGCGACACGCTGTTCGCCAACGCCACCGCGGCCTACGACCTGATCGACCCGCAGTTCGCGCGCTATCTGGAGACCCTGACCGCGGTCCACGATGTGGAGACCCAGGGCTTCCTCACCCTCGCCTACCAGGACCCCGCGGCCCTCGCCGCCCAGCGCGCCAAGTATCCGGCCGTCGAGGCACCGGTGATCCGCGTGCATCCGGACACCGGGCGCAAGCAGATCTTCGTCAGTGAGCTCTATACCCAGCGCATCCTCGGCGTGCCGCGGACGGTCAGCGACCACCTGCTGCAGATCCTGTTCGACTACGTGAAGTCGCCGGACGTCCAGACCCGCGTCGGCTGGAAGGAAGGCGCGACGGTGATCTGGGACAACCGCGTGGTCCAGCATCGCGGCGTCGCCGACTACGGCGACGGCCTGCGGGTGCTCCATCGCGCCATCGTTCAGTGAGGCCCGCGCCAGGCCGAGCCGCGCCAGGCGAGGCCGCGCGATCCCGAGTGCCCGACCGCGGGCGGAGAATTGCAAGATGAACAGACGAGAAAGCCTGAAGCTGCTTGCCGGTGCCGCCGCCGCGGCGTCGCTGCTGCCGGCGGGGCGGGCCTTTGCGGCCGACGCGCCGGTGCGCATCACGCTGCCCTCGCCGGGCAGCGCGGGCTCGGTGTGGCAGCCGCTGGTGTCGAAGCTCGGCCTCGCCGAGGAGCTGGGGCTCAACCTGGAGTGGATCGTCGCCGATCCGGGCAAGATGCAGACCCAGCTCACCGCCGGCGCGCTGGACGTGGGCGTCTACGGCTCGGTGGGCCTGTCGAACATCGTCAACAAGGGCAGCGACATCGTGCTGTTCGGCCCGGCGCTGGACAACAACACCCGCTGGGTGGTGCGCGGCGACAGCCCCTACAAGACGCCCAAGGACCTCGCCGGCAAGACCGTGGCCTCCACCCCGGAGACCAGCGAGACCTATCAGCAGGCCAAGATCGCCGCCTCTCTGGCCGGCCTTGACTTCAACGACCTGAAGATCGTCTTCGGCGCGCCTTTGGCCAACCTCGCCCTGTTCGAGCGCGGCGACGTGGAGGCGATCCTCACCCTCGAGCCGACCGCCACCCGCCTCGTCGCCCGCGGCGCCCGCGACCTCGCCCGGGTGGCGGACGAGTGGGAGCGGGGGACCGGCCTGAAAGGCGCGCCGATCCTGGTCGGTCTCGCCGCAAGCCGCACCTGGCTCGACGCCAACCGGGAGACCGCCTCCAAGGTCTCAAAGCTGTTCGTGAAGGTGAATTCGGCCATCCGCGAGAATCCGCGGCTGCTGGTGGACGTCGCCCGCGAGATCGGCATCAAACCGGACGAGACCGAGGCCCTGGCCCTGCTGCCCGGCCGGGCGCGCGAGTCCTATGCCACGGCGTGGGACGAGGAGGGGTTCAAGGTCATCGACAAGCAGATCGAGGTGGCCGTGAAGCTCGGCCTGCTGAAGCAGGCCCCCGCCGGCAAGATCTACGTGAAGGTCTAGAGCACGCGCCACAGTGCTCGCCGCGCAAGCTCGGCGGGCCACGCGTTCTCCATCAGTCATCCAGCCGCGGCGGGTCGGCCGCCGCCGGCCTGCCGCGAAGCGGCACATGCGGAAGAGGAACGATGTCAGTCGTGGAAAAAGCCGACACCGCCCGCGCCCAGGTGAGGGCACGGCGCCCCGCTGTCCGGTGGGGGCCGGCGCTGCGGGCCGCCGCGGGCGAGGCGGTGCCCTTCGTCGCCTCCTTCGTGCTGCTCGCAGCGTCGTGGGAGGCGATGGCGCTCTGGCTGCGCTCGCCGCTGGTGCCGGACCTCTCGGCCATCCTGCGCGAGTTCGTGACGATCTGCGAGAGCGGCAAGGCGTTCCGCGAGATCTGGGTCACCTTCTACCGCATGGGGCTGGGCTTCCTTCTGGCGGTGGCGCTGTCGTTTCCCATCGGCATCGCCTCGGCGGTGTCGCGCAAGGCGGAGCGGTTCTTCGAGCCGGGGGTCATTCTGGGCCTCACGGTGCCGGGGCTGGTGTGGGCGCTGCTGTGCGTCATCTGGTTCGGGGTCTCCATCGCCTCCCCGGTCATCGCGGTGGCGCTGGGGGTCCTGCCCTCCATGATCATCACGGTGCAGCAGAGCGTGCGCTCCCTCTCCTCGGACATCGTCGAGATGACCCGGGTGTTCCGGCTGAAGCGCATCACGGTGCTGCGGCGGATCTGGATCCCCCTGCTCTACGCCTCGACCATCTCCGGCGCGCGGGTGGGCTTTTCCATCGCCTGGAAGGTGATCGTGCTGGTGGAGATCTTCGGCATGTCCAACGGGGTGGGCTACCAGCTCAATTCCCAGTTCAGCCTGCAGAGCGTGGAAGGCGTCATCGCCTGGACCCTGGCCTTCTGGCTCGCGATGATGGCGGTGGAATACCTGGTGTTCCGGCCGATCGAGACCAGCGCCAACCACTGGAAGAAGTCGGCCTATGAGTAGCCACATCGTCATCGAGGGCCTGGGCAAGGCCTTCGCCCCCCGCGGCGGGCGGCGCCCGGCGGTGATCTTCGACGGGCTCGACATGCGCATCGAGGCCGGCCAGCTGGTGGCGCTCGTGGGCCCTTCGGGCTGCGGCAAGTCCACGCTCCTCAACCTCATCGCCGGGCTCGACGCGCCGGATGCGGGGGCGATCCGCTTCGATGGCCGCGCCCGCGACAGCCGCCTCGCCATGGTGTTCCAGCAGCCGCGGCTGGTGGACTGGCTAACGGCGGAGGAGAACATCGCCCTCGCCTTCGAGCGCGAGGGCACCCGCCCGCCCGGCGACGCCCGCGAGACGGTGCGCGCCCTGCTGCGCAAGGTGGGCCTCACCGAGCATTCCGGCGCCTATCCGCAGTTCCTTTCCGGCGGCCAGCGCCAGCGGGTGGCCATCGCCCGCGCCTTCGCCGTGGACCCCGACATCCTGCTGCTGGACGAGCCCTTCAGCGCGCTGGACGAGCTCACCGCCCGCCGCCTGCGCCTGCTGCTGCAAAGCCTGTGGGGCGAGGCGGACGGCCCGCGGCCCACCGGCGTGCTCGTCACCCACAACATGCTGGAGGCGGCTCTGCTGGCCGATCGCATCTTCGTGCTGAACGGTCACCCCGGACACTTCGCGGCGGTGATGGACATCGACATTCCCCATCCGCGCGATCCCGAGGACCCGGCGCTGTTCGCCATCCACCGGGAGGTGCTGCACGCGCTCGGCGAGGCCTGAGCGCGGCCGCACCAGCCATCGCAATCCCGAGACACATGCCCGGCCGGGCCCCCGGCCGGACGGACAGACGCGGCCGCAGCCCGACGGCCGCAGCCCCCGAGCCGAGGACGAAGCTGATGCCCCATGACGGACTGAAACGACGCACCTTCATCCAGGCCGGCCTTGCCACGGTCGGCCTCGCCGCCACCGGCGTCGCCGGGCTGGGCGGCCCGGCCGGAGCCCAGACGCCGAAGCCGTTCCCCATCAACCTGATGGCGCCGAACAAGGGCAGCACCTCGGCGATCTACCCGGCGCTGATGACGCCGGACCTGGTGGACCTCTCCGGCCTCGACATCTCCTGGGTGGGCACCGCCCCCGGACAGATGCAGGTGCAACTGCTCTCCGGCGCGCTCAACGTGGGCGGCTACGGCGCGCTGGGCGTGGCCGAGGCGCAGTCCAAGGGCGCGGACGTGATCTTGTTCGCGCCGCTCAGCCTCAATCACGGCAGCTTCATCGTCCCGGCCGGCAGCCCGGCGCGCAAGCTGGAGGACCTGAAGGGCAAGCGCATCGCCACCGTGCCGGTAAATACCGACACCTTCCGCCAGGCGGAGGTGGCGGCCGCCCTCTACGGCCTGAACCTGCGCAAGGACTTCCAGGTGAGCCACAGTCCCGGCCTCGCCAGCCTGGCGCTGTTCGAGCGCGGCGATGTGGATGCCATCCTCGCCATTGAGCCCAATTCCACCCGCCTCATCGCCCGCGGGGCGCGGGAGATCGCCCGGGTGGAAGACCTGTGGAACGCCGCCACCGGCAACAAGGAGCCGCTGTTCCTGGTGGGCTGGGCGGCGCGCAAGTCGTGGATCGACGCCAATCCGCAGGTCGCCGCCAAGGTCGCGAAGGCCTACCTGCAGATCAACCGCGTGGTGCGCAACGACCCCTCCATCCTCAAGCGGCCGGAGCTCTACACCGCCCTCGGCCTGCGCGAGGACGAGACCGACGCCATCGCCCTGCTGCCGGAGCGCATCGCGCGGGTGACGCCGGTGGAGTGGAACCAGGGGGTGTTCGACAATATCGGCCAGCAGATCGACCTGGCGCTGAAGTTCGGCACCCTGGAAGCCCGTCCGGCCCAGCCGCTCTTTACCGTGCTTCCGGGCGCATCATGAGCCCGGAGGCGTCCTCCGCCGGCCGCCTCGTGCCCGGCGCGGTGCACGAGGCGCCGCAGGCGATCCGCGCCCGCACCGCAGGCTGGCGGATCGCGGCGGGCCGCCTCGCGCCCGTCGTGCTGCCCCTGCTGCTGCTCGGCCTTGTGGCCGGCGGCTGGGAGGCGATGGCGGTGGCGCTGCATTCCCCGCTGGTGCCGCACCTGCCGGAGATCGGCAAGGAGCTGGGGCGCGTCTTCAAGGGCGGTCGGTTCTTCGGCGAGATGGCGGTGACGCTGCTGCGGGTGGGTGCGGGCTTCGCCATCGCCTTCGTCGCAGCGGTTGCGGCCGGCATCGCCATGGGCCGGCAGAAGGCGGTGGCGCACTTCCTGGAGCCGGCGATCATCGTCGGCCTCACCGTGCCGGGTCTGGTGTGGGCGCTCCTGTGCGTCATCTGGTTCGGCATCGGGCTCACCGGCGCGGCGGTGGCGGTGGCGCTCTCCATCGCCCCGGCGCTGCTGCTCAACATCCTGCAGGGCGTGCGCGCGGTGGATGCCGAGCTGCTGGAGGTGGCCGCCATGCTGCGCCTGCCCCTGCGCAAGCGCCTCACCTGCCTGTGGCTGCCCAGCCTGATGCCCACCCTGCTGGGCGGGGCGCGGCTGGGGCTCTCGCTGGCCTGGAAGGTTGTGGTGCTGGTGGAGCTGTTCGGCCTGTCGAGCGGCATCGGCTACCAGCTCAACAGCGAGTTCGGCGCCCAGAACGTGGCCGGCGTCATCGCCTGGACGCTGGGCTTCGCGGCGGTGATGGCGGTGATCGAATATGGCGTGCTCGCCCAGCTGGAGCATCACCTGATGCGCTGGCGGCGCACGGCGCAGGTGTGAGGACGGCCATGAGCGACGCGCGCGGCCTGCCGCTCCACATCTCCCGGCTGGACAAGCACTATGCCGGCAAGGCCGGCCCCCGAACGGTGCTGCGCGGCATCGACCTGGACGTGGAGGCAGGCGCCTTCGTCACCCTCATCGGTCCCTCGGGGTGCGGCAAGTCCACGGTCCTGCGCCTGGTGGCGGGGCTCGACCGCGACTATGCCGGCACCATCCGCGTGGGCGGCGCCCCGATCCACGGGCCGGACCTCGCGCGCGGCATGCTGTTCCAGGAGCACCGCCTGTTCCCGTGGCTCACGGTGCGCCAGAACGTGGCGCTGGGCGCGTTTCATTCCGGCCGGACGCCGGCGGCGCTTGATGCCCATGTGGGCGCGCTGCTGGAGCGGGTGGGCCTCGGCCACGCCGCCGACCTGTTCCCGAGCCAGCTTTCCGGCGGCATGGCGCAGCGCGCCTCCATCGCCCGCACCCTCGCCGGCGACCCGCGCCTGCTGCTGCTCGACGAGCCGTTCAGCGCCCTGGACGCCTTCAACCGCCTCGCCCTGCAGCTGGAGCTGGAGCGGCTGTGGCAGCGCACCGGCATCACCATGATCCTGGTGAGCCACGACATCGAGGAAGCCGCCTACCTGTCCGACCGCATCGTAGTGCTGGAGGCCGATCCCGGCCGCATCCGCACCGTGGTGGACAACCCGCTGCCGCGGCCGCGCGACCGCCTGTCGCCGGCCTTCAACGCCATCAAGGCGCGCCTGTTCGACGCGCTCCACGTCGCCACCGGCACCCCGCACGCCGGTGGCGCAGATCCCGCGACCATTGCCGAGGAGGCATTGTGATGACCCGATCCGTCGAAGCCCTGAAGACCCCCTCCATCCGCGACCAGGTGAGCGCCGAGGAGTGGCAGGCGCGGCTCGATCTCGCCGCCTGCTACCGGCTGGTCGCGCGCTGGGGGTGGACCGACCACATCTACACCCACTTCTCCGCCCGCGTGCCGGGGCGGGAGGAGCATTTCCTCATCAACGCCTTCGGCCTCACCTTCGGCGAGGTGACGGCCTCCAACCTGGTGAAGGTGGACCTTGCCGGCACCGTGCTGCTGGACGCCACCGGCCGCGGCCACAACCAGGCCGGCTACGTCATCCACAGCGCGGTCCATGCCGCCCGGCCGGACCTGACGGCGGTGCTGCACACCCACACCACCACCGGGGCGGCGGTCTCCGCCCAGCGCGACGGGCTGCTGATGATCTCCCAGCACGCGGCCCGCTATTACGGCCGCGTCGCCTATCACGACTACGAGGGCTTCGCGCTGAACCTCGACGAGCAGCAGCGCCTGGTGCGCGACCTCGGCGACAGGCGGGTGATGATCCTGCGCAACCACGGCCTGCTGGCCGCGGGGCGCAGCGTGGGCGAGGCGCTGCAGGAACTCTATTTCCTGGAGCGCGCCTGCGCCATCCAGATCGCGGCGCAGGCCGGCGGCGCGCCCCTGGTGGTGCCGGACGAGGCCGCCCTGCAGCAGGCCTCGGACACCTACGAGCGCAACTCCGGCGGCCGCTACACCACCCGCAACTGGGAGGCGTTCGTCCGCGAGCTCGACGCCGTCGACACCTCCTACCGCCAGTAGCGCAAAGGACCGGGGACCATGGGCGCGGACGACGACAACAGGCAGATCAGGCTTGGCCTGTTCGTGCTCCATGCGGGCTATCATCTCGCCGGCTGGCGCCATCGCGAGGCGCGCTCCGGCGGCGAGGATTTCGGGCTGATGCGCGACACGGCGCTCACCGCCGAGCGCGGGCTGTTCGACCTCTTCTTCCTGCCGGACACGCCCACCTCCTCCCGCGGGGCCTCGCCCTCGGCCGCCGCCCGGCTGGAGCCGCTGACGCTGCTGAGCGCGCTCGCCGCGGTGACCCGGCACATCGGGCTCGTGGCCACCGCCTCCACCACGTACAACGAGCCGTTCAACCTCGCCCGGCAGATCGCCTCCCTCGATCATCTGAGCGAGGGGCGCGCGGCGTGGAACATCGTCACCACCCTTTCGGCCGAAGTGGCCGCGAGCTTCGGCCGGGCCGGCGCAGCCCCGGGGCACCTGCCGCACGCGCAGCGCTATGCGCAGGCCGCCGAGTTCATCGAGGTGGCCAGGGGCCTGTGGGATAGCTGGGAGGACGACGCCTTCATTCGTGACAAGGCGAGCGGGATCTATTTCGACAAGGCGAAGCTGCACGAACTGCGGCACGAGGGCGCGCATTTTTCCGTGCGCGGCCCGCTGTCCCTCGCCCGGCCGCCGCAGGGCCATCCCGTGCTGGTCCTGGCCGGGGCCTCGGACGAGGGGCAGGCGCTGGCGGCGCAGACGGCGGACATCGTCTTCAGCGCGCAGAACGACCTCGCGACCGCGCAGGACTTCTATCGCGGCGTGAAGCGCAGGGCGGCGCAGGCCGGGCGGGACACGCGGCGAATCCTGGTGTTTCCCGGCGTGATGCCCATCATCGGCGCCACCGATGCGCAGGCCCGCGCCAAGTTCGACGAGTTGCAAAGCCTCGTCGACATCGGGCAGGCCCTGCCGCTGCTGTCGTTCTTCCTCGGGCACGACGTGTCCGGCCTGCCGCTGGACGAGCCGCTGCCGGACCTCGGGCCCTCCGACGCCCTCAAGAGCCGCACCGAGCTCCTCGCCGCGCTCGCCCGCAACGAGCGGCTCACGGTCCGGGAGCTGGCGCGCATCGTCGCCGCGGGGCGCGGGCATCTGGTGGTGGTGGGCAGTCCCGCGCAGGTCGCGGACACGCTGGAACGATGGTTCCTTAGCGAGGCCGCGGACGGCTTCAACATCATGGTGCCGTATCTGCCGGGAGGCCTCGACGACTTCGTGGACGGCGTCGTGCCGATCCTCCAGGCGCGCGGGCTTTACAAGATCGCCTATGCGCCCGGGACGCTGCGCGACCGGCTCGGCTTCGCACGCCCTCGCAGCCGCTACGCCAGCCCGGAAAACGCGCCCTCGCAGGCGCTTGCGGACGTCCAGCCGTAGCCGGCACGTCCCCCTCGCCTACCCCTCGGCCGCCGAATATCCGTCCGGACTCACGGCGCCTTCAAAGGCAGCATGAATTGCAGCCAGAAGCGCTCGCCCTGAGGCCGGTTCTCGGTGGCGAACTCGTGCTGCCACTTGACGCC
>CALMSN010000147.1 GCA_937872325.1 uncultured Xanthobacter sp.
GCATAGGCGAAATCGATGGGCGTCGCCTTGCGCGGCAAGGCGATAAGCCGCCCCTTCGGAGTGAAGCAGAACACCTGGTCGTGGAACAGCTCCAGCTTGGTGTGCTCGAGGAACTCCTCCGGGGTGAGGCCCTGGGAGAGGTTCTCGATGGTCTTGCGCAGCCAGGCATAGGCCCGCGTCTCGTGCGCCAGCATGGCGCCGGGCTCGCCAGAGGCGTCCTTGTAGAGCGCATGGGCGGCGATGCCGTATTCGGCGATCTCATCCATGTCGCGGGTGCGGATCTGCAGCTCCACCCGCTGCCGCCGCGGACCGATGACGGTGGTGTGGATCGAGCGGTAGTCGTTGTGCTTGGGGGTCGAGATGTAATCCTTGAACCGCCCGGGCACGAGCGGCCACTTGGTGTGCACCACCCCGAGGGCGAGGTAGCAGTCCTCCACCCCCCTCACGATCACCCGGAAGCCGTAGAGGTCGGAGAGCTGCTCGAAGGCGAGGGCCTTGCGCTCCATCTTGCCCCAGATGGAATACGGGCTCTTCTCACGCCCGCGCACCTCCGCATCGAGGCCGCGCCGGGCCAGCTCCTCCTTCAGCTCGCGCTCGATCTCCTCCACCAGCGGGCCGTTGCGCTGGCGCAGCTCCGAGACCCGGCTGGTGATCGATTCGTAGGCCTCGGGGGAGAGCTGGCGGAAGGCGAGGTCGTTCAGCTCCTCGCGCATGTCCTGCATGCCCATGCGGGCGGCCAGCGGGGCATAGATGTCGAGGGTTTCCTGGGCGACCCGGTCGCGCTTCTCCGTGGGCACCCACTTCAGGGTGCGCATGTTGTGCAGCCGGTCGGCCAGCTTCACCAGCAGCACCCGCACGTCGTCGGCGATGGCCAGCAGCAGCTTGCGCAGGTTTTCCGCCTGCTTGGCCTGCTTGGAGACGAGGTCCAGCTTCTTCAGCTTGGTGAGGCCCTCCACCAGCGAGGCGATCTGCGGGCCGAACAGGCGCTCGATCTCGCCGCGGGTGGCGCCGGTATCCTCGATGGTGTCGTGCAGCAGGGCGGCGACGATGGTGGCGTCGTCCAGCTTCAGGTCGGTGAGGATCGCCGCCACTTCCAGCGGATGGGAGAAGTAGGGATCGCCGGACGCGCGAAGCTGGGTGCCGTGCGCGCGCATGGCATAGACATAGGCGCGGTCGAGCAGCGCCTCGTCGGTCTTGGGGTTGTACCGACGAACACGGTCGACCAGTTCGTACTGCCGCATCATGGTCGAAACGATCCGTCGCGGTGGAGCCGTCGTCGGTGCGGCTCCGGTTTCTCACCGGCAAAGCTCATGAGGATGAGGATATCATGCCGGTCCCACGCCCGCGCAAGACGCGAGGCGCACGGGCCGGGCCGCAGTTGGAAATACGATTGCGAAATTCCTTCTGCGGCCGGCTGGGCAGAAGGCTCGTTCCAGCCCTCTCCCCGGTCCCGGGCCGCGGCCGGAACCCGGGCGTCAGGGCAGCAGCAGCGTGGAGCCGGTGGTGGTCCGGGCCTCCAGGTCGTGATGCGCCTTGGCCGCGTCCTTCAGGGCATAGGTCTGGTGGACCGGGATCTTGAGGGCGCCGGTCAGCACCGCCTCGAACAGGTCGTTGGCCATGGCCAGCAGGCTTTCGCGCCGGGCGGTGAAGGTGCCGAGGGTCGGCCGGGTGGCGAACAGCGAGCCATGCTGCGACAGCGCCAGGAGGTCGAAGTTCTTGATTACCCCCGAGGCGTTGCCGAAGCTCACCCACAGGCCGAGCGGACGCAGGCAGGCGAGCGAGCCGGGATAGGTCGCCTGGCCGACCCCGTCATACACCACGTCGCACAGCTTGCCGCCCGTGATCTCCTTGACCTTGTGGACGAAATCCTCGTCTCGATAGAGGATGACGTGGTCCGCCCCGTTGGCGAGGGCGAGCTCCGCCTTGTCCTTGCTGCCGACGGTGCCGATGACCGTGGCGCCCAGCGCGTGCGCCCACTGGGCGAGCAGCAGGCCGACCCCGCCCGCCACCGCCTGGATCAGGATCACGTCGCCCGGCTTCACATGGTGGACCTGCCGCACCAGGTATTGGGCGGTCATGCCCTTGAGCATCATGGCGGCGGCGGTGCGGTCGTCGATGGCGGCCGGAACGTGGACCAGCAGGCTGGCCGGCACGTTGCGCACCTCCGCATAGGCGCCGATGGACATGGCGTAGGCGACGCGGTCGCCCTGGTGGAAGCCGTCGACCCCCGGGCCCACCGCCTCCACCACGCCGGCGCCCTCGCTGCCGGGGATGAAGGGCAGGCTCGCGGCCTTGTAGACCCCGGTGCGGAAATAGACGTCGATGAAGTTGAGGCCGATGGCGGTCTGGCGGATCTGCACCTCGCCGGGACCGGGCGGCGGCACGGCGACGGCCTCGTAGGTCAGCACCTGCGGCCCGCCCAGCTCATGAACCCGAACCGCGTGCACCATCTCAACCTCCCGCGCATCCCGGCGTGACCCGGCCGGCGGATCATAGGATCCGCCGCGCGCCCCGCAAGGGGCCGGCGGAGGTATCCACTCAGGACGACACCGGATCCCGCGCGCCGGACCCGGCGGCCCGCGACGGCTCCGGCGCCTTCGCCAGGGTCGGAAATGCCATGGCCGCATGGGTCCGGGCCTTGGGGACCCATCCGCTATAGTGGCCCTGCCGGCAGCAGGACGGCGAATACCGGCATCCTGCCGACGGACGGGTTGCGACGACCGCTCCGGGGTCCGTTAGCGGCGGGCATCACCGCGATCGCGGTCGCCAGGAGCGACTCGCCGATGCCGCCGCATGGCCCCGGGCGGGCAGCCTCGCGACGGATCAACCGCCCCTCGGGAGGGCAAAAAGCAATGGCGCCGCGCGGTGGAAGACCGCGCGGCGCCATTCAATTTTTGGTCCTGAAAACCGCCCGGCAAGCCGGCTGCTGCCGGTTTGCCTCGCCTCAAGAAAGGCCGGGCGGCGTCAGGGCGTCTGACTGCCTCAGAAGTCCATGCCGCCGCCCGGCATCGCCGGGGCCGCAGCGCCACCCTTCTTCGGCAGCTCGGCAATGAGCGCCTCGGTGGTGATGAGCAGGCCGGACACGGAGGCCGCATCCTGCAGCGCGGTGCGCACCACCTTGGTGGGGTCGATGATGCCCGACTTCACCAGGTCGACATACTCGCCGGTCTGGGCGTTGTAGCCGAAGGCGTAATCGGAGTTCTCGAGGATCTTGCCGACCACCACGGAGCCGTCATCGCCGGCGTTCTGGACGATCTGGCGCGCCGGGGCCTGGACGGCGCGGCGGACGATCTCGAAGCCCGTCTTCTGGTCGGCATTGTCGACCTTCAGGCCGTCGAGCGCCTTGATGGCGCGCAGCAGCGCGACGCCGCCGCCGGGGACGATGCCCTCTTCCACCGCGGCGCGGGTGGCGTGCAGGGCGTCGTCGACGCGATCCTTCTTCTCCTTGACTTCCACCTCGGTGGAGCCGCCCACGCGCACCACGGCGACGCCGCCGGCGAGCTTGGCGAGACGCTCCTGCGCCTTCTCACGGTCGTAGTCGGAGGTGGTGGCCTCGATCTGCGCACGGATCTGGGCGATCCGGGCCTCGATGTCGGCCTTCTCGCCGGAACCGTCGACGATGGTGGTGTTCTCCTTCTCGATCACCACCTTCTTGGCGCGGCCGAGCATGGAGAGGTTGACGCTGTCGAGCTTGATGCCGAGATCGTCGGAGATGACGGTGCCGCCGGTCAGGATCGCGATGTCCTGCAGCATGGCCTTGCGGCGATCGCCGAAGCCCGGAGCCTTCACCGCCGCAACCTTGAGGCCGCCGCGCAGCTTGTTGACCACCAGGGTGGCCAGGGCCTCGCCTTCCACGTCCTCGGCGATGATCAGCAGCGGACGGGCCGACTGCACCACCGCCTCGAGCACGGGCAGCAGCTCCTGCAGGCCGGTCAGCTTCTTCTCGTTGATGAGGATGTAGGGCTCCTCGAACTCGACCCGCATCTTCTCCGCATTGGTGACGAAGTAGGGCGAGAGGTAGCCGCGGTCGAACTGCATGCCTTCCACGACGTCGAGCTCGGTCTCGAAGGACTTGGCTTCCTCGACGGTGATGACACCCTCGTTGCCGACCTTCTTCATCGCCTCGGCGAGGAACGCGCCGACCTCGGCGTCGCCGTTGGCGGAAATGGTGCCGACCTGGGCGATCTCCTCGTTGGAGGTCACCTTCTTGGAGTTGGCGGCCAGGTCCTTGACGATGGCGTCGACGGCGATGTCGATGCCGCGCTTCAGGTCCATCGGGTTCATGCCGGCGGCAACGGCCTTGGCGCCCTCGCGGACGATGGCCTGGGCCAGCACGGTGGCGGTGGTGGTGCCGTCGCCGGCGAGGTCGTTGGTCTTGGAGGCGACTTCACGCACCAGCTGGGCGCCGAGGTTCTCGAAGCGGTCCTCGAGCTCGATCTCCTTGGCGACGGAGACGCCGTCCTTGGTGATGCGCGGGGCGCCGAACGACTTCTCGATCACCACGTTGCGGCCCTTGGGGCCGAGGGTGACCTTAACCGCGTTGGCGAGGATATCGACGCCGCGCAGCACCTTGTCGCGCGCATCGACGGAAAACTTGACGTCCTTGGCAGCCATGAGCCTGCTCCTGGAAATGAGAAAACGGGGAGTTTGGTCGCGATCCGCGCGGGGTCAGCGAAAGGCGGAAGACGCGGCGGCGAGCCGCCGCGTGGTCGAGGCCCGCCTGGTTCAGGCCGCCTTCTGGGCGTCGGCAGCGGCGTCGAGAACGCCGAGGATGTCGCTCTCCTTCATGATGAGGAGATCCTGGCCGTCGATCTTCACCTCGGTGCCGGACCACTTGCCGAACAGCACGCGGTCGCCGGCCTTCACGTCGAGGGCGACGAGCTCGCCCTTCTCGTTGCGGGCGCCCGCGCCCACGGCGACCACTTCGCCCTGCTGCGGCTTTTCCTTGGCGGTGTCGGGGATGATGATGCCGCCGGCAGTCTTGGCTTCAGCGTCGATGCGCTTCACCACGACGCGATCGTGCAGGGGACGGAAACCCATCGGAAACCTCCGGTTCGTTTTGCCTGAATTCGCGTCACCGCCCCGCTCGGGGTCGGTGTCAGGCGCCATCTAGGCACCACGCCAGATCGGCGCAAGGGGGCGCGGCCGATTTTTTAGCACTCATGGAGGTCGAGTGCTAGCAGGACGGATTTTTCAATGAAATCAAGCTATGGCCTTGATATCGGGGATATCGGCCGATCTTCCGCCATCCTGTCCGCCATCCTGTCAGCAGTCATGGGATGATGCTGCTAGCGCGCTGAAATTGCAGAAGGAAACCAATTTTTAGCCTTGGTGGCCCCAGCATCTTGAGCCGACAATGCACCCGGCGGCGTTTTGCCGGTGCGTAAGTCCAGGTCCCGGCGTTGGGCCGGCCACGGTCGCAGGCTGATGTGCCGGGCACCGCGGAAGACAAATAGAGGTGTCGAAGATGGCGTCCTCGACGGTGTCCCCCGAATTTGCGAAGCAGATGGCGGGCTATGGCCTCGCCACCGCGGAGATCCTTTACCGCCTGCCGGATCACCCGGCGTTGCTTCAGACCTATCTGTGGCAGGAATATGATCTGTGCCCGGAATTTCCCGAGCTCAACCGGTTTCTGGAGTTCTGGCGGCGCGAGATCGAGGGCCGCCTGCATTCGGTGCGGGTCGCCCATTGCGGCCTCATCAAGCCCGCGGAGCTGAAGGCGGTGGACGGCCTCTTCCACCTGAACTGAGCGGCAGGGGGCACGCAGCATCGCGGTGCGCGGGCGATCGGGAAGCGGCGAATGCCTTCCCATCGCCCGCCGACTTGGCTAAATCGTTTCAGGGGCGGCGAAGGCATGCGCGCCCTGCGGGGGTTGGGCGCGCATGCCCGTCCTTCGCGGGACGCCTGCCGACCATGACGAGCAAGGATCATCACCTGTCCGGCGCGTACCGCCGGGCGGTATCCATATGCGGCGACGCGACGCCATTACCTTGGGGCAAGAGAGATGCCCTGACGTCGCCGCTTTCTCGATGTTAAAAGGCGGGACATGAAGCACGCACCAGCGCGCTCGAAATCAGCACGTCTCTGCCCCGAGGATGCATTGGATCACCGCACCCCCAGAACCTCCGAGCTGCTCGCCGCCGTGCTGGCCGCCCACACGGAAGAGAAGGTGGCGATCGGCGATCTCGTCAACGCGCTGCGCAACCGCGCGTTCGGCATCCTCTTCCTGATCTTCGGCATCCCCAACTGCATCCCGATGCCCCCCGGCATCCCGGTGGTGTGCGGCATCATCCTCGGCCTCATCGGCCTGCAGATGCTGATCGGCCGGCAGGAGCTGTGGCTGCCCGAATCCATCGCGAAGCGCACCTTCTCGCGCTCCATGCTGGAGAGCATCGTCAACCGCTCGCGGCCCTACATCCAGCGGTTCGAGAAGCTGTCCGGGCCGCGGCTCGAGCAGTTCACCGGCCCCCTCGCCCGCCGCGTGGTGGGGGCGACGGTGGTGCTGCTGGGCTTCATCCTGCTGCTGCCCATCCCGTTCCTGGGCAACCTGCCGCCGGGCATCGCGGTGTGCATCTTCGGCCTGGGCCTCGTGGAGCGGGACGGGCTGATCATCCTCGCCGGCTTCGGGGCGACCGTGCTCGGCCTGCTCGTTACCGGCCTGATGACCTATGCCATCTGGCAGGGCGCCGTCGCCATTTTCTGACGGTGCCTGCGCCGCTCTCCGCCCGTTGCTTTCCGCACCCGGGAGGGTAGAACGCCTCTACCCTCACCCACCGGCGGCCTGCCATGCGCGTTGACGCCTTCGACTTCGAGCTTCCCGAAGACCTGATCGCCCTGCGCCCGGCCGAGCCGCGCGACAGCGCGCGCATGCTGGTGGTCCAGCCCGGGCGGGCGCCGGAGCTCACCGACGGCCGGGTCCAAGACCTTCCCGCCTACATCAGGCCCGGCGACGCGCTGGTGGTGAACGACACCCGCGTCATCCCTGCCGCCCTGGAGGGCGTGCGCCGCCGCCCGGGCGGGTCGGACGTGCGTGTGGAAGCGACGCTGGTGAAGCGCCTCGGCCCGGCCCGCTGGCTGGCCTTCGCCAAGCCCGGCAAGCGCCTGCGGGAGGGCGACCGGATCCGGTTCGGCAGCGAGGGGCGCGCCTGCCTCCTCGGCGTGCTCGATGCCGAGGTCGCCGCCAAGGAGGAGGACGGCGCCCTCGTCCTCGCCTTCGACCTCTCCGGCCCGATGCTCGACGAGGCAGTGGAGGCGCTGGGCCACATGCCGATCCCGCCCTATATCGCTGCCCGCCGCGCCGAGGACGAGCGCGACCGCGCCGACTACCAGACCCTGTTCGCCCGGGTCTCCGGCTCGGTGGCCGCTCCCACGGCGAGCCTCCACTTCACTCCCGGGCTGCTGGCCGGGATCACCGAGGCCGGGGCGCAGCTCCACACCGTTACCCTGCATGTGGGCCCCGGCACCTTCCTGCCGGTGAAGGCGGACGACACCGCCAGCCACCGCATGCACGCCGAATGGGGCGAGGTGACCGCCGAGACCGCCGCCGCCCTCAACCAGGTGAAGGCGGCGGGCGGGCGCATCATCACCGTGGGCTCCACCTCCACCCGGCTGATCGAGAGCGCCGCGGGGGCGGATGGTGCCATCCGCGGCTTCCTGGGCGAGACCGACATCTTCATCACCCCCGGCCATCGTTTCCAGGCCGTGGACGCGATGCTCACGAACTTCCACCTGCCGCGCTCGACGCTGGTGATGCTGGTGGCGGCCCTCATCGGCCACGATGTGCAGAAGCGGGCCTATGCCCATGCCATCGAGGCGGGCTACCGCTTCTATTCCTATGGCGATGCCTGCCTGCTTCTGCCAGAAGGCGGGGCATGAACGGCCCGCTTCTCCCGCTTCCCACCGGCTTCGCCTTCACCCTCTCGGCCACCGACGGCGGCGCGCGCACCGGGCTGGTCGCGACCCCGCACGGGGATATCCGCACCCCGGCCTTCATGCCGGTGGGCACGGCGGCGACCGTGAAGGGGCTCTATTTCGACCAGGTGAAGGCGGCCGGGGCCGACGTGGTGCTCGGCAACACCTACCACCTCATGCTCCGCCCCGGCGCCGAGCGGGTGGCGCGGCTCGGCGGGCTGCATCGGTTCATGGGCTGGAGCGGGCCGATCCTCACCGATTCCGGCGGCTTCCAGGTGATGTCGCTCTCCAGCCTGCGCAAGCTGACCGAAATCGGCGTCACCTTCCGCTCCCATGTGGACGGGGCGATGCACGAGATGACGCCCGAGCGCTCCATCGAGATCCAGGGCCTGCTCGGTTCCGACATCCAGATGCAGCTCGACGAGTGCGTCCGCCTGCCCTGCCCCGATGCCGAGGCGGAGCGGGCGATGCGGCTCTCGCTACGCTGGGCCGAGCGCTCGCAGCGGGCGTTCGCGGCGCAGCCGCCCGGCCGGGCGCTGTTCGGCATCGTCCAGGGCGGGGCGGTGGAGGGGCTGCGGATCGAATCGGCGCGGACGCTCGCGGCCATGGATTTCTCCGGCTACTCCATCGGCGGGCTGGCGGTGGGCGAGCCGCAGGCGGTGATGCTGGCGATGATCGAGACCGTCGAGCCGCATCTGCCCGTGGCCAAGCCGCGCTACCTGATGGGGGTCGGCACCCCCGACGACCTGCTGGAGGCGGTGGCGCGCGGCATCGACATGTTCGATTGCGTGATGCCGACGCGGTCGGGCCGGCATGGCCTCGCCTTCACCCGGTTCGGCCGCATCAACCTGAAGAACGCCCGCCACGCCGAGGATCCGCGCCCGCTCGACGAGGAGAGCGACTGCCCGGCGCTGCGCGACTATTCCCGCGCCTACCTGCACCACCTCATCCGCTGCGGCGAGATGCTGGGGGGCATGCTGATCTCCTGGGCCAACACAGCCTATTACCAGCAGCTGATGTCCGGCGCCCGCACCGCCATCGCCGCCGGGCGCTATGGCGACTACGTGGCCGAAACCAAGGCCGGCTGGGCCCGCGGCGACCTGCCGGTGTGGGCGGCGTAGGCTCGGGTCCCTTCCAGCGGCCTTGCCCCTCCCCAGCCCTCCCCCGCAGGCGGGAGAGGGAGCGCACCGCGCAGGTGCCGAAGGCCCGCGCGCGCTCGCCGAGGACCGGGCGGGACGAATGGCCCCGCAACGAACGTAAAGCCCTCTCCCGCCTGCGGGGGAGGGTTGGGAGGGGGCACTCGGCGGATCGGAAATAACCTCCGCCGAGTCAGGAACCGCACAGCGCGGCCCCCTCCGCGCACCCCACAGCGCCCCATCTCCCCCTTCCCGCCGGTTTCCCTCCCCGGCGATTCTCCTCTAGCCTCGCCGGAACGCTCTCCCCAGCCGGAAGCCATCCCTTGCCCAAGCCCCCGCCGCGGCGTCCTGCGAAATCCGCGCCGAATGCCCCCTCCCGGAGCCGGCCCAAGAGCCGGGCCACACGCAAGGCCGCCGCCGCCGAGATGGCCGACGGCGAGGCCAGGGCGCGCCGGGGCGCGGATGCGCTCGTCGTGGCCCCCCGCGCCACCGGCGAGATGCCTTCCAAGGCGGAGGTGCTGGCCTTCATCGCCTCCTCAGGCGGCGACGTGGGCAAGCGCGAGATCGCCCGCGCCTTCGGCCTCAACGCCCCGCAGCGGCTGGAGCTGAAGGCGCTGCTGCGCGACCTCGCCGACGACGGCACGGTGGATCGCCGCAAGCGCCGCCTGCATGTGCCCGGCGCCCTGCCCGGCGTGCTGCTCGCCGACATCCTGAGCCGCGACGACGACGGCGAGCTGATCGCCGTGCCGGTGGAATGGGACGAGGCCGAGCACGGCGAGCCGCCCCGCGTCCTGGTGCAGGTGCCCCGCCACGCCCGCGGCCCCGCTCCCGGGCTTTCCGACCGGGTGCTGCTGCGGATCGCCGATCCCGATGCGGACGGCCGCCCGGTGGGCCGGGTCATCAAGGTGCTGGAGAAGGCCCGCAAGCAGACGCTGGGCATCTTCCGCGCCCTGCCCCATGGCGGCGGACGGATCATCCCCATCGACAAGAAGGCCAACGGCCGCGAGCTGCAGGTGCCCCCCGGCGCCGAGCAGGAGGCGGCGGACGGCGACCTCGTCTCGGTGGAGCTGATGCGCCAGCGGGTCTTCGGCCTGCCCATGGCGCGGGTGAAGGAGCGGCTCGGCTCGCTGGGCAACGAGAAGGCGGTGAGCCTGATCGCCCTGCACGCCCACGCCATTCCCCACGTCTTCCCTCAGGCGGTGCTGGATGCCGCCGAGGCGGCGAAGCCGGTGAGCGCGCGCGGCCGCGAGGACTGGCGCGACCTCGCCCTCGTCACCATCGACCCGCCCGACGCCAAGGACCATGACGACGCCGTCCACGCGGTGCCGGACGCGGATCCGGAGAATGCGGGCGGCTTCATCGTCACCGTCGCCATCGCCGACGTCGCCGCCTACGTCCAGCCGGGCACGCCGCTGGACCGCGAGGCTCTGGTGCGCGGCAACTCGGTCTATTTCCCCGATCGCGTCGTGCCCATGCTGCCGGAGCGGATCTCCAACGATCTGTGCTCGCTGCGGCCGAAGGAGGACCGCCCGGCCCTCGCGGTGCGCATGGTCATCGGCAATGACGGCCGCAAGAAGCGGCATTCTTTCCACCGCATCCTGATGCGCTCGGCGGCGAAGCTCGCTTATGCGAAGGCGCAGGCAGCCATCGACGGCCATCCGGACGAGACCACCGATCCGCTGCTGAACGACGTGCTCCGCCCGCTCTATGCCGCCTATGCCTGCGTGAAGGCGGCCCGCGATGCCCGCGCGCCCCTCGATCTCGATTTGCCCGAGCGCAAGATCCTGCTGAAGAGCGACGGCACCGTCGACAAGGTGATCGTGCCCGAGCGGCTGGATGCCCACCGGCTGATCGAGGAGTTCATGATCCTCGCCAACGTCGCCGCCGCCGAGACGCTGGAGGAGCGGCGCACCCCGCTCATCTACCGCGTCCATGACGGCCCGACTTTGGCCAAGCTCTCGGCCCTGCGGGAGTTCCTGAAGACCGTCGACATCGCGCTGCCGAAGATCGATGCCGTGCGCCCCTCCCACTTCAACCGCATCCTCGCGATGGTGAAGGACACGGATGCCGCGCCGCTGGTCAACCAGGTGATCCTGCGCAGCCAGTCGCAGGCCGAGTATGCGGCGGACAATTACGGGCATTTCGGCCTCAACCTGCGCCGCTATGCGCACTTCACCTCGCCGATCCGGCGCTATGCCGACCTTATCGTGCACCGGGCGCTGGTTCGCGCCCTCGGCCTCGGCCGGGACGGCCTGCCGGATGAGGCGACCGCCGAGACCCTCGGCGAGGTGGCGGCCGCCATCTCCGTCACCGAGCGGCGCGCCATGGCGGCGGAGCGCGAGACGGTGGACCGGCTCATCGCCCACCACCTCGCCGACCAGATCGGCGCCACCTTCCATGGCCGCATCGGCGGGGCCACCAAGGCCGGCCTGTTCGTCACCCTCGACGACACCGGCGCCGACGGCTTCATTCCCGCCGCCACCCTGGGCCAGGATTATTATCGCTACGACGAGGCGCGCCAGGCCCTGGTGGGCGAGCGCACCGGCCAGATGCACCGCATCGGCGACCGGGTGGAGGTGCGCCTGGTGGAGGCGGCGCCGGTGGCGGGTGCGCTGCGATTTGAGCTTCTTTCGGAAGGCTCCTATGTAGAAGGGGCACGCGGGCGCAGGAGCGCCGGCGCGCCGCCGGGCAAGCGCCCGGTGAAAGGCCGGCCGCAAGCCCGGCCGTCCCGCCGGAGCTGATCCGGCGGGTGCAGGTGCCGGGCCTCGCCCGCGGACCTGCGAACACAGCCGGCCCCGAGGCCGCGATGGGTGGAGCGCCAATGACCCTGACCACGACCGAAACCCCGCCGCAGGCCGGCGCCCTACGCCGCCCGCTGATTCCGGTCGCCACGGTCCTGGAGCCGCGCTCGATGCCGCAGGCGCTGCTGCGCGGGGCGCGCTCGCGATGCCCGGCGTGCGGCGTGGGCCGCATGTATGCGCGCTACCTGAAGGTCGCCGATCACTGCCCGTCCTGCGGCGAGGCGTTCTATCACCACCGCGCCGACGATGCCCCGCCTTACGCGGTGATCTTCACCACCGGCCATATCGTGGTGCCGCTGCTGGTGCTGGTGGAGGAGATGTTCCGCCCGCCGATGTGGACCCATCTGGCGCTGTGGCTGCCGCTGACCGTCGCGCTGTGCCTGATCCTGCTGCCGCCGATGAAGACCATGCTGGTGAACCTGCAGTGGGCGCTGCGGATGCACGGCTTCGACCCGGCAAGCCCGGAATACGAGCCGCGTCCGGCGCCGTCGTCCTGATCGGCCGCCCTCCGCTCCCGCCCTGCCCCTCTTCCTGTCTGCGTGACCCCGCACGATGAACGATTTTATCAGCCGCCTCACCGAAGCCGAGCGCAACCAGAACTCGCCCAACGTGCGACCGAAGGATGCCGCGACGCTCATCCTCATCGACCGCAAGGGCAAGCTGCCGCGGGTGCTGATGGGCCGCCGGCATCCCAACATCAAGTTCATGCCCAACATGTTCGTCTTCCCCGGCGGGCGGATGGAGCGCACCGACCGCACCATGCCGGCGCACGGGGTGGTGGATGCCGACAGCACCCGCCGGCTGATGATGAAGGTGCAGCGCCCGAGCGAATCGCGGGCCCGTGGCCTCGGCGCCGCCGCCATCCGCGAGCTCTACGAGGAGACCGGCCTGCTGCTGGGCATCCGCGATTGCGGCGCCCCGGCTGCCCCCTGCGACGCCTGGCGCGTGTTCGAGGAGCGCGAGGTGTTCCCGAACCTGGAGGCGCTCACCTATGTGGCCCGCGCCATCACCCCGCCGCGCCGGCCCAAGCGCTTCGACACCCGCTTCTTCGCCGCCGACGCGGAGGCGGTGTGCGACGAGGTGCCCGGGCTCGTGGGCGAGGATTCCGAGCTGATCGAGTTGCGCTGGCTCACCTTCGAGGAGACCAAGGCCCTCGAACTGCCCACCGTCACCCGGGTGATGCTGGAAGAGGTGGAGCAGCGCATCGCCGCCGGCTTCCACCGCCGGCTGCCGGTGCCGTTCTATGCCATGCACCGCGGCAAGTTCTCCCGCGATTTGCTGGACTGACCCCCCGGCCCGGCCGCCGGAAACCGCCGCACGGCGTTACCGCCGCATCGGTGATCCGCTTATTGTGCATTGCAACATTTCGGCGGGCTGCCTAGAACCCTTCCGGAAACGTCTGGAGTTCGTTCATGCACGCGCCCGCTCGGCCGCTGGGCCGGGAGCAGCAGGTCGCCTCGCTCGCGGCCGCCATATCCGCCGTCACCATGGTGGGGGTCGGGCTCAGCCTGTCCATTCCGCTGCTGGCGCTGGAGATGGAGCAGCGGGGCATCTCCAACAAGTGGATGGGGATCAACACGGCGGTGGCCGGCATCGCCACGGTGGTCACCGCGCCCTTCATCCCGGTGCTGGTGCGCCATGTGGGCACCCGGGCGCTGCTGATTCTTTCCATCGTCGTCACCGCGGCGGCGCTGCCGGCGTTCAAGGCGACGGATTTCAGCTGGTGGTTTCCGCTGCGCTTCGCCTTCGGCGCCGCCTTGTGCGCGCTGTTCGCGGTGAGCGAGTTCTGGATCAATGCGGTCGCCCCCCATCACCGCCGCGGGCTGGTGATGGGCATCTATGCCACCGCCTTGTCCATCGGCGCGGCGTCGGGGCCGGCCATCCTCAGCTATCTCGGCAGCTCGGGATGGGAGCCTTACCTTGCGGGATCGGCGCTGCTGTGCCTCGGCGCCATTCCGGTACTGCTCGCCGGCGACGGGGCGCCGCGGATCGAGCATGGCGGCGGGCGGTCCATCCTGCATTTCCTGCGGCTGTCGCCGCTGGCGCTGCTGGCGGCGCTGGTGTTCGGCGCCATCGAGACGTCGATTCTCAACTTCATGCCGCTCTACGGCATCCGGCTCGGTCTCTCGGAGCCCAGCGCCGCCTTGCTGCTGACCACGGCGGTGGCCGGCAACATCGTGTTCCAGATCCCCCTCGGCCTCATCAGCGACCGGATGGACCGGCGGACCCTGCTCTTGCTGTGCGCGGGATTCGGTGCCCTGGGCAGCAGCATCCTTCCGTTCGTGGCGGTAGACCAGATCGGCTTCTTCGTGGTGGTGTTCCTGGCCACGGGCGTTGTCGGCTCGCTCTATACCGTGGGGCTCGCCTATCTGGGCTCCAGCTTCCACGGGGCTGACCTTGCCGCCGCCAACGCCGCGTTCGTGATGTTCTACTCCATCGGCCTCATCATCGGGCCGCCGGCGGCGGGATTCGCTATGGACGCCTACAACCCCTACGGCTTCGCCTTCGCCATCACCGCGATGCTCGGCGCCTACACCCTGATCGCCGCGGCAAGCGTTGCGACGCGCGGCCTGAGGGCTGATCCCGGGGCGGCGTAGCCACGGCAGCCTTGACATCCGGGGCCGGTTGCGAGAGTTTCCGCCCCCACGAGCCGCCGGATCGGCAGCGCGCCCGCTGCCATGTTCCCAAGCCGGACGACAAAGCGGGCCGCGCGCCGGACTGACCCGCGATCACAGTTTCGAATTTCCGAAGGTTTGGACATGGCCAAGGCAGCAACCATCAAGATCAAGCTTCTGTCCACCGCGGATACGGGCACCTTCTACGTCACCAAGAAGAACTCCCGCACCAAGACCGAGAAGATTGTGCTGAAGAAGTACGATCCGGTCGTGCGCAAGCACGTCGAGTTCCGCGAGACCAAGATCAAGTGATCTGACGGGCGGTCTCCCGGCCGCCCTCGTTCATAGAACGGCATGAAAGAGGCGCCTCCAGGCGCCTTTTTGCATTTTCCGGACCGGTGACGCGCCGGACCTTTGCGTCGCTCAGACCGCTGAGACCATCGCCGCAGCGGCGGCGATCCAGGCCACTGGGCTGCCCTCGGGGGCATCCTCGGCACTCTTGCCCTTGCCGGGTGGAAGGTCGACCGACCGCGGGCTCTGCACGTCCTCCCGCACCGGATCGGCCGGAATGGCCCGGTGCACCAGGCCGTGGATGAAGCCGAGCTTGGCCATCACCCCCTTGCCGAGCACGAACGGATAGGCGTCGCTCATCCCCAGGCAACGGTTCATGTTGTTGAGGGCGAAGGCGATGGGCGCCCAGGCTTCGACCATCCGCTGGATGGAGTGGGCGCAGTAGGGATTGAAGTCCACCTCGGCCTTCAGCTCGCCGGTGCGGTCGAGGCGCGGGCGCACCTTCATGCCGAACGCGGAGGCCATCTCCAGCGTGTCGACGATATGGATGTAGTGTTTGAAGGTCTCGGCGAAGTCTTCCCAGGCATGGGCGGTGGCATAGGCCGAGACGTGAGTCTCCTCCCAGCCGGCGGGCGGACCGGCCTTGTAGTAGGCCTTGAGCGAATCGCCGTAATCGTGCCGCTCGTCGCCGAACAGGGCCCGCGCCGCCTCCAGCCGGTTGCCGTCGCGCACCAGCCGGTTCCAGTAATAGTGCCCGGCCTCATGCCGGAAATGCCCGAGCAGGGTGCGGTAGAGCTCGCCGAGATCGTTGCGGCGCTGCTCGCGCTCCGCATCGTCGGCCTCCGCCAGCGCGATGGTGACGATGCCCTCGTCGTGGCCGGTCATGATTCGCGGCACGTTCTTGTCCGGCGCGTCGGCGAGGAAGTCGAAGCACAGGCCGCCCTCGCGGTCCTCGTTGCTCTCCAGCGGCAGGTTGAGGCGCAGCAGCGAATAGATCAGCCGGCGCTTGGCCACCTCGATCCGCAGCCACTTGGTGCGCAGCTTGGGGTCGGAGATATCGGGAATGGTGCGGTTGTGCCGGCAGGCGATGCAGTATTCCTCGTCGTGATCTTCCGGCACCAGCCAGTTGCACGCCTCCACCGCCGCATTGGCGCAGAACCGATAGCGCTGGTGGGGCGCGGCCACCGGAATCAGGACGTCACCCTCGCGCGTCAAGGCGAGCAGGTCGCTGACCTCCGGCTCGTAGCCCAGCTCGTGGCGGCACTTGTCGCAATGGCGGCTTTCGAAATACAGGGGGCTCGCGCAGATCTCGCACTGAAACAGCCGCATCGGCTTCCCCCGTCGTTCTATTTCCGTGAGGCAACCCGGTGGGCGAGCCTCATGTTCCCGAACGGGTCGAGCCGCCGGGTGCGTCATGATGCGCACATAAAAAAGTTCGAAGAAACCCCGCATGGCTCAGGATTCCGCGATCTTCACCATCGGTTACGAGCACACCACGCCGGCCGCCTTCGGTGCTGCGCTGCACGATGCAGGGGTCGATCTTCTCATTGACGTTAGGGCAGTCGTCGCCTCGCGCCGCCCCGGTTTTTCCAAGGGGGCGCTGGCTGCGGCCATGGCGACCCAGGGCGTCGGCTACGTGCACCTGCGCGCCCTCGGCACCCCGAAGGAGGGGCGGCTGGCGGCTCGCAGCGGCGATCACGCCGGGCTGATGCGGATCTACGACGCCCATCTGGAAACCGCGCCCGCCCACGCCGCACTGGAGGAACTGGCGGTCCTCGCCTCCGGCCGCCGGGCCTGCCTCGTCTGCTACGAGCGCCACGCTGAGGGCTGCCATCGCCTGCGGCTGGCGCAGTTCCTGTGCGAGCGGCTGGACCGGCCGGCGAGCCATCTTCTGGCCGCGCCGTTCTGAGGCCATAAGGGGCCGGACTTCGAGCCGCTGTTTGGGACATCGCTGGCTGATGTCCGCCGACGGATTTCGGGGGCTCCGGAAGGAGAAGACGCCGACGCTATTCCGCGCATCGGGCCAGGTTCCTCCCCAGCGCCGAAAAGAGAAGACTCCCGACCCCTCCGGTTTTCCAAGCGGGCTCCAAACACTCCGCGTGCAGGATGAGGGCCAGCCGTCGTCCGGCGCGGTTCATGCTCAGGCGTCGCCGATGGCGCCGGTCCAAGCTCACGGGCCTGCGGGTGAGGCCGGCATCAGCACCCGGCCTGCTGACGGAAGGCGCGCGCGGGCCTCAGCCCACCTCCGCCACCGCCCGGGCGCGGGCGAGCAGCTCCGGCGTGTCCACGTCGAGGAAGGCGTCAGGCCGGGCGACATCCACCTCGGCGACCGCCTCGGCATGGCGGGCCAGCAGGTGGCGGGCGCCCACATCGCCCTCCAGGCTCATGAGATCGGCAAAGTAGCGCCGCGACCACAGCACCGGATGGCCGCGCGCCGCGCCGGAGACCGGCACCGCGATCAGCCGCCCCTCCTCCGGCGCATAAGCGGCGATCAGGCTGTCGAACAGGCGCGGCTCCACCAGCGGCATGTCGCCGAGCGCCACCAGCGCCCCGGCCGCGGTCTCCGGCACCGCGGCGATCCCGGCCTTCAGCGAGGCGGCCATTCCGGCGGCGTAGTCGCCATTGTGGACCAGCGTCACCTCGAGGCCGGCCAGCTCCGCCTCCACCCGCGCCGCCTCATGGCCGGTGACCACGATCACCGGGCGCGCATGGGAAGCGAGCGCGGTCTCCACCGCCCGGCGCACCACCGGCACCCCGCCCACCCGTTCGAGCAGCTTGTTGGTGCCCGCGCCCATGCGGGTGCCGCGTCCGGCGGCGAGGATGACGGCGGCGAACGTGTCGTCCGGCAGGTCGGCGGCGCGCGGATGCGGCCGGGTGGGAATGTCCACCAGCAGCCCGCCGAGGCCGAGGGCGGCGATGTCCGCGCTCGTCACGGTGATGCCGGCCAGCAGGCGGGCGAGGACGAAATCGAATCCGTTCTCCTTGGGGCTGCGGGCGCAGCCCGGGGCGCCGAGCACCGGCACGCCGCCGAGGTCGCCCAGCAGCAGCAGGTTGCCCGGATCCACCGGCATGCCGAGGCGGATCCCCCGGCCGCCGGCCGCCTCCAGCGCCGCGGGGATCACATCGCGCCGGTCGGCGATGGCGCGTCGCCCCGCAAGTCGCAGCGCGATGTCGAGGCGCTGATCTTCGACTCGGCGACGGGGCGAAGCTGGCTGGCGTTCGAAGGGGTCAATCAGGTCGCGCGTCTTGATGCGGCCCTGGCGCACGTCGAATCGCGCGCGCGTCTGCCCGTTCCGGCGTGGCCCGCGAACCGGGGCGCCGAATCGATGGTGCGGCTGGAGGACGGGCGAACGGTCATCTTCTCGGAAGACGCGCATGATGACCCGCGTGGTCGCGAGGCGCGGCTTCTGGCCGGCGATCCTGCGGTTCCCGGAACGCAGGCGGTGCGTTTCTTCTATGATTCGCGGGGCAAGGGGCTGGTCAGCGACGCCGCGATGTTGCCGGACGGCCGCATTCTTCTCGTCCACCGCCGCCTGGGCTTCGATCCCCTGTTCACCACCATTCTCGCGATCCTCGACCCGGCGGATATCGGGGCGGGGCGGACCGTGCGGTCACGGACGATAGGCCGGGTGCCCCCCGCGCTTGCGGACAATTACGAAGGTGCGGCGGTGGTGACGAAGGACGGCCGGACGTTCCTCTGGCTCGTATCCGACGATAATTTCAACCTCTGGCAGCGCAGCCTGCTCGTCGAGTTCGAGCTTGTGGGCCTGCCTCCGAGAAATGCGGGCCGCGGGGCGCTGTAACCGGCGCGTTCGGCCAGGCCCAAACGGTTCGGCCCGCTCTCCGTCCCAACTCCCGGCCCGGGGGCTAGGAGAATTCGGGGGGAGAGCGGGCCGGAACCGCACAAAGGAAGGAAGATCAGGCGGCCTTTTCGGC
>CALMSN010000148.1 GCA_937872325.1 uncultured Xanthobacter sp.
AGGAATTCCTCGATGTCGACGTGCCACGTTTCCAGATAGGCGCAGACCGCGCCCTTGCGCTTGCCGCCCTGGTTGACCGCGATGGCGGTGTCGTTGGCGACCTTCAGGAACGGCACCACGCCCTGGCTCTCGCCGTTGGTGCCCTTGATGTGCGCGCCCAGGCCCCGCACCTGCGTCCAGTCGTTGCCGAGGCCACCCGAATACTTGGCGAGCAGCGCATTGTCCTTGATCGCCTTGAAGATGCCGTCGAGGTCGTCGGCCACGGTGGTGAGAAAGCAGGACGAAAGCTGCGGACGCAGCGTGCCGGAGTTGAACAGCGTGGGCGTCGAGGCCATGAAGTCGAAGGACGACAGGAGATCGTAGAACGCGATCGCCCGCGCCTCGCGATCGATCTCACGCACCGCCAGGCCCATCGCCACGCGCATGAAGAAGGCCTGCGGCAGCTCGAGGCGGGTGCCCGAGACATGCAGGAAATAGCGGTCGTAGAGGGTCTGGAGGCCGAGATAGTCGAACTGGAGGTCCCGCTCCGGCTTCAGCGCCGCGGCGAGGCGGGAGAGGTCGAAGCGGCCGAGCTCGGGGTCGATCAGCTCGGCGGCGATGCCGGCGTGGACATATGCGGGGAAATAGTCCGCGTAGCGGGTCGCCATCTCGGCCTGCGTCGCCTGGTCCGGGCGGCCGGACACGAAGGTGAGCGCCTCGCGCCGCAGGGCGTCGGTGAGCAGGCGCGCCGAGACCTTGGAATAGTTGGGCTCGGTCTCGATGAGGGTGCGGGCGGCGAGAATGGCGGCGAGCGCCAGCTCGCTCTGGGAGATGCCGTCATACACATTGCGCCGTGTCTCGGCGAGGATGGGCTCCGAGGCGCCCCCCTCCAGCCCGGCGCAGGCCTCGCTCACGAGCGCTTCGAGCCGGGCGTCGTCGAGGGGGACGAGGCGGCCGTCGGCGGTCCTCACATGCAGGACCGGCGCCGCCGGCCGCGCCACCTTCGCCGCGCGTTCCCGCGCCCGCTCTTCCCGGTAGAGCACGTAGGCGCGGGCGGTCTTGTGATGCCCGCCGCGCATCAGCGCCAGCTCGACCTGGTCCTGGACGTCCTCGATATGGAAGGTGCGGCCCTGGGCGATGCGACGGGTGAGGTTGGCCACCACCTGGGCGGTGAGGTCGGCCACCGTCTCATGCACCCGGCGCGAGGCGGCGGCGGTGCCGCCTTCCACGGCGAGGAACGCCTTGGTGAGAGCGACCGCGATCTTCGAGGCGTCGAAGGGCGTCACAACGCCGTTGCGACGGATGACCTGAAACGCCGGCTCCGCCGGGGCGATGCTCCCGGCCGGGAGCGGCAGGGGCGCCGGCGCGGCGTGCGGATCGTGGATCTGAAGGGACATTCGGCTCAAACCCCATGCTCTGGGGGCAAAAGGCCGAGCGGTCGCACGCCGCGCGCGCCGCGGATTCCGGGCGCGCGAGATTGCGATCCACCGGGACACCCCGCCCGAGGACGATGCGATGTCACGGCAGATCTCCTGGCTCGCGGGTCGTCGCCCCTGTCTGGCCTTCCCGGCGCGCGACGGCGCCAGTGACACGTTCGACAGGAACTCTCCGCTTACAGTTGCGGGGGCAGCGCCGGTCTTGCACCGGCTTCCCTCTTAGCTCTCGCTCTTGCGAGTCGAGAGACCATGACCACTATATATTGGGCATGGTGGAAAATTGGTGTCAATATTTAGCTGTCTATCCGTCCCCATCGTTCTTCGGTGCCGGCTTGGCTCGGTCCCGGCCGGCGTGCCTGGGAGCCGCTCGGATCGTGCGCCGGGCAAATCCGAACAATCGCTGCGGGCGGCATTGCGGCGCCGTGCCGCCCGCAGCCTCCAGCCTCACTGCGCGGCACGGATCTCCCGGGCCGCGGCCACCATGTTGACGAGGGCCGGCCGGACCTCCTCCCACTTGCGGGTTTTCAGGCCGCAGTCGGGGTTGATCCAGATCTGGCTGTCGTCGAGCTGCCGGCGGGCACGCGCCACCAGGTCCGTCATCTCGGACACCGCGGGTACGCGGGGCGAATGGATATCGTAGACGCCCGGCCCGATCTCGTTGGGGTATTTGTAGGTCCGGAAGGCGTCGAGCAATTCCATCTTCGAGCGCGAGGTCTCGATGGAGATCACATCGGCATCCATGGCGCGGATAGCGTCGATGATGTCGTTGAACTCCGAATAGCACATGTGGGTGTGGATCTGCGTATCGTCCGCAACGCCGGAAGAGCACAGGCGGAAACAGTCGACTGCCCAGGCGAGGTAGTCGGCCCACTGGCTGCGACGCAGGGGCAGGCCCTCCCGCAGCGCCGCCTCGTCGATCTGGATCATCGCGGCGCCGGATGCCTCGAGGTCTGCCACCTCGTCGCGGATGGCGAGGGCGATCTGCCGGCAGGCGGCACTGCGCGGAACGTCGTCGCGCACGAAGGACCAGTTGAGGATGGTCACGGGCCCCGTGAGCATGCCCTTGAGCGGCTTCTTGGTGAGCGACTGGGCGTAGCGCCACCATTCCACGGTCATGGGCGCGGGGCGGGCGACGTCGCCGAAGAGGATGGGCGGGCGCACATAGCGCGAGCCATAGCTCTGCACCCAGCCGTGCCTGGTGAAGGCGAAGCCGGAGAGCTGCTCGCCGAAATACTGCACCATGTCGTTGCGCTCGAACTCGCCATGCACCAGCACGTCGAGGCCGATCTCCTCCTGCCAGCGCACCGTGCGCGCGGTCTCCTCGCGCAGGAACCGGGCGTAGGCATCATCGCTCAGCGCGCCCTTGGCGTGAGCCGAGCGGGCCTGGCGCACCTCGGAGGTCTGCGGGAAGGAGCCGATGGTGGTGGTGGGAAAGGCCGGCAGATCGAATCGCCGCCGCTGAACCTCCGCCCGCGCGGCGAAGGGACTGGTGCGGCCGGCCATTTCCGGGGTGACCGCCGCCACGCGGGCGGCAACGGCGGCGCTGTGCACCTTGGGCGACGCCCGGCGCGCCGCGGCCGCGGCGGCGGATGCGTCGAGCGCATCCTTCACCCGTGCGGCATCGCCGGAGAGGGCGGCGGCGAGCACGCTGAGCTCATCCATCTTCTGCAGGGAGAAGGACAGCCAGGACTTCAGGTCCGGATCGAGATCGGTCTCCTGATCGAGATCGATGGGCACATGGAGGAGCGAGCACGACGGCGCGATCTGCACATGATCCGTGCCGCGCCTGGCCACCACCTCCTGCAGCCTCCCGGCCAGCGCCGGCAGGTCTGCCCGCCAGATGTTGCGTCCGTCGATGGCGCCGAGGGAGAGGACGAGACCGGCGGGCGCCTTGGCCGCCACCGCCGCGAGCTGCCCGGGAGCACGGGCAAGGTCCAGGTGCAGGCCCGCGACCGGCAGCGACACGGCGAGGTCCAGATTGTCGTCGAGTGCGCCGAAATAGGTCGCGAGCATGATCTTCAGGTTCGGCAGGGCATGGGCGATGGAGGCATAGGCCTGCCGCACTGCGTTCCGTGTGGCATCGTCGAGGTCGAGGACGAGGCAGGGCTCATCCATCTGCACCCACTCCGCCCCATTGGCGGAAAGCCGGCGCAGGACGTCGATGTAGACCGGCAGCAGGTTGCCCAGCAGGCTCAGGGGGTCGAAGCCTGCCGCCTTGCTCTTGCCGAGCTTCAGGAAGGTGACCGGGCCGACCAGCACCGGGCGGGTCTCATGGCCGAGGGCCCGGGCCTCGCGATACTCGTCCACCGCCTTCAGGGAGGCGAGCTCGAACCTCTGGCCGGGGACGAATTCGGGGACCATGTAGTGGTAGTTGGTATCGAACCACTTGGTCATCTCCTGCGCCGGCACACCCTGGGCGGGGGCGTGATGGGCATGGCCGCAGGCCGCCTCCTCGCCTGCGCCGTCGGCGCCGCGGGCCATGGCGAAATAGACCGAAAGCGGCACCTTGCCGCCGTGCCAACCGTAGATCTCGGGGATGGCGCCCACCATCACGCTGGTGTCGAGCACCTGATCGTAGAGGGAGAAGTCGTTGGAGGGGATCACGCCGACCCCGCGCGCCTTCTGGCGCGCCCAGTTGGCGGCGCGCAGCCTGGCTGCGGCCTCGTGAAGCTCCGCCTCGCCGGTCTTGCCGGCCCAGAAGCTTTCGAGCGCCACCTTGAGCTCCCGCCTCGGACCGATGCGTGGCGTGCCGAGGGTGGCGACGGAGATGGAATTGGATGTCACGGCTCTTCAACCCTTCCGTTGAGGGGCAAGGCCGTGGCGGCACGCGCCGGCGCGCGGCAGGCGAGCGCCGGCCGAACCATGGCGCACCACCGGGACACCCCGCCCGAGGACGTTTGCGTCGTCGTGGCAGGTCTCCTGGCTCGCGGGTCGTCGCCTCAGGTCCGCCTTCCCGGGATCGCTCCCAGTGACATGATTGGACTTTGGCTCGCCGCTTACAGTTGCGGGGGCAGCGCCGGCATTGGACCGGCTTCCCTCTTAGCTCCGGTGCCGGGAAAAGGCCCAGAGAACCACGACGGCGTGAAGCTAAGGTGCGGATCTGCGGCCTGTCAAGCTCTATATAACGACATCTTTATATCGTTAAATGATCCGCATAAGGGCTTGGCGGGCCGGAGCGCCGGCGTCGGATTGTCCTCAGGACGTCACGGAATGTTCCGTAACCGCGCCGCTCATGGAGCATGAGCGCCAGGGCGCGCGTTGGAATTCCGAAGCGCTTCCGTGTTTGATCGGACATTCGGAAGCGCCCTAGCCGGCCGCGTAGGGGGTGAAGGCGCTGCGGGTCTCGTCCACCGCCAGCGGCCGGCCGATCATGGGAAAGGCGCGCTGCGGGCAGGCCGGGCGCTCGCACACCTTGCAGCCGGCGCCGATGGGGATGGCCGCGCCCGGATCGCCGAGCGCAAGCCCCTTGGAATAGACCACCCGCCCGGCATGCCGGATGTCGCAGCCGAGCCCGATCGCGAACGTCTTGCCGGGATCGCCGTAGCCGCCGGCGGAATGGCGCAGCGTGCGGGCGATCCACAGATAGGTGCGGCCATCGGGCATCTGCGCCATCTGGGTGAGGATGCGCCCCGGCTGGGCGAAGGCTTCATACACGTTCCATAGCGGGCAGGTGCCGCCGACGCGGGAGAAGTGGAAATCGGTGGCCGACTGGCGCTTGGAGATGTTTCCGGCCCGGTCCACCCGGATGAAGAAGAACGGCACCCCAAGCGCCCCCGGCCGCTGCAGGGAGCTGAGGCGGTGGCAGATGGTCTCGTAGCCGACCCCGAACAGCGCCCCCAGCCGCTCGATGTCGTAGCGCTCGCGCTCGGCCGCGGCGAGGAAGGCGCCGTAGGGCATCAGCAGCGCCCCGGCGAAATAGTTGGCGAGGCCGATGCGGGCCAGCGCATTGGTTTCCTTCACCCCGGCGGCGGCCTCGGCGGCGAGGCGCTCGATGAGCGGCCCCTGCTCCAGGAAGGCGAGCTGGGTGGCGATCTGGAACGCCCGCTGTCCGTCGTTCAGCCGCCGCGCCAGGCGCAGCAGCTTTTCGGCAGCCAGGAAGCGGCGCTGGATGTCCTCGTCCTCCGCCCGCGCGACGCGGATGCCGTGGCGGCTCTCCAGGTGACGGGCAAGCGGCTCGGCCATGTCGCCGGGCGTGATGCGGGTGGCGGCGGCCAGTCGTTCGGCGGCCTCGTCCAGGTCCGGGAAGTAATTGTGGTGGGCGTAGAAGAAGTCCCGCACCTGCTCGTAGGGCATCGGCGCCGCCAGCGTCGTGACCCCTCCGGAGCCGAGGCCGAGCTCGCCCGCCATGGCGTCCGCCCGCTCCAGCGCGTGCCGCCAGCGCCGATGCAGCGCCACCACGGCGCGGCCGAGGGCGGGCATGGCCGATGCCACCTCCTTCAGCTCCGCCAGGCTCACCTGCTCGCCGTTGAGGGGGTCCGTGAACACCTCGCGCAGGTCGGCGATGAGGCGGCCCTCGTCCCCCTCGGAGAAGAGCTGCACGTCGACGCCGAAGATCTCGTTGATCTTCAGCAGCACCTGCACCGTGAGGGGGCGCTGGTTCTTCTCAAGCTGGTTGAGATAGCTGGGCGAGAGGCCGAGCGCCTGGGCCAGCGCCAGCTGGGTGAGGCCGCGCTCCTCGCGCAGCCGCTTCAGGCGGACGCCCACGAAGCTCTTCTTCATGGGCGGATCTTTAATTCGCAGAATTTGCAAATTCTCCGATTATCCCTCGCAAATCCACGCATTTTCAGTCGTTCCGTGCTGCAGCAGTCGCAAATATTGTGAGGAAACGATCCGGTCGCAAGCTATTTCGCGTCCGGCGGCGAACCCGAGAAACCCGAAGAGGAAGATGTCATGGGCCAGCGCAGCAGCTATGCCGAACTCACCGCCGCGCTCCATGCGCGGTTTCCCGGCGGCATCGCGCCCGGCGGCGTCAGCGTGGACGACATCGTCCAGCTGCGCCTGCAGAACAGCTTCGACACCCACCTCGACATCGCCCGCGCCATGGCCACGGTGATGCGCGCCGACATGGCGGCCTACGACGCCGACCCCGCCCGCTTCACCCAGTCGCTCGGCTGCTGGTCGGGCTTTCATGCGCAGCAGATGATCAAGTCGGTGAAGCGCCTCAACGGCACCGCGAAGGGGGCCTACGTCTATCTTTCCGGCTGGATGGTGGCGGGCCTGCGCAACCGCTTCGGCCACCTGCCGGACCAGTCCATGCACGAGAAGACCTCGGTGGTGGACCTGATCGAGGAGATCTACGTCTCCCTGCGCCAGGCCGACGAGGTGGCGATCAATGATCTGTTCAAGACGCTGAAGGCGGCCCGCGCCGCCGGCGACACCGCGGCGCAGGAGGCCGCCATCGCCGCCATCGACGGCTTCGAGAGCCATGTGGTGCCGATCATCGCCGACATCGATGCCGGCTTCGGCAACGAGCACGCCACCTATCTGCTGGCCAAGGAGATGATCAAGGCCGGCGCCTGCTGCATCCAGATCGAGAACCAGGTCTCCGATGCCAAGCAGTGCGGCCACCAGGACGGCAAGGTGACGGTGCCGCGCGAGGACTTCATCGAGAAGCTGCGCGCGGTGCGCCTCGCCTTCGAGGAACTGGGGGTTGAGGACGGCGTCATCGTCGCCCGCACCGACAGCCTGGGCGCCGGCCTCACCCAGAAGATCCCGGTGAGCCAGCGCCCCGGCGACCTCGCCAGCCAGTACAACAAGTGGCTGAAGACCGAGCCGGTGAGCATCGCCAACCCGCTGAAGGAGGGCGAGCTCGGCCTGGTGCTGGACGGGATGTTGGTGCGGCCGGTGCGCCTGCCCAATGGCCTGTTCGCCTTCAGGGAGGGCACCGGCCGGGCGCGGGTGGTGGAGGATTGCATCGCCTCCCTCGCCCAGGGCGGCGCCGACCTGCTCTGGATCGAGACCGACACGCCCAACGTGAAGGAGATCGCCGCCATGGTGGCGGAGATCCGCGCCGTCGTCCCCCACGCCAAGCTCACCTACAACAACTCGCCGTCCTTCAACTGGACGCTGAACATCCGCAAGCAGGTGCGCGCCGAGTGGATCGCCGAGGGGCGCATCGCCGCGGACGCCTATCCGGACGGCGTGCTGCTCATGTCGGCCAAGCTCGACGCGGATGATCTGGGCCGCGAGGCGGATGCCCGCCTAGCCCGCTTCCAGGCGGACATCGCCGCCGAGGCCGGCGTGTTCCACAACCTCATCACGCTGCCCACTTTCCACCTCACCGCAAAGAGCGTGGACGAGCTGGCCCAGGGCTATTTCGGCCCGGACCGGATGAAGGCCTACGTGAACACGGTGCAGCGCGAGGAGATCCGCCGCGGCGTCTCGGCGGTGCGGCACCAGCACGAGGTCGGGTCCGACCTCGGCGACACCTTCAAGGAGATGGTGTCGGGCGAGCGGGCGCTGAAGGCCCGCGGCCACGCCCACACCCTGAGCCAGTTCGCCGCCGCC
>CALMSN010000149.1 GCA_937872325.1 uncultured Xanthobacter sp.
ACCCGCTGCGGGGGGGCGGGGGCCCCGGCGGGGCTCGCCTCCCCCCCCCCGGGGGCGGGGGCGCGGGGGGGGGGGGGGGGGCCCGCGGGGGCGGCGGGGGGGGGGGGGGGGGATCCCGCCCCGCCGTTCCCGCTCGGCCGGGCGGCGGCGCCGGAGGCGGTGGACGCCATCACGGCGCGAACCGCCGCCTTCCAGGCCCGCCGGGTGGAGGCGGCGCGCAAGGCCGGCGCCCGGCTCGGCATCGCACCCGCCCCATGAGGCCGTCATGAAGCTCTACCGCTACCTCACCGGCGTCGACGACAGCGCCTTCTGCACCCGCGTCTCCGCCGCCCTCAATTCCGGCTGGCAGCTCTACGGCGCGCCCACTTTGACCTTCGATCCCCAGAAGGGCCGGGTGATCTGCGGCCAGGTGATCGTGAAGGAAGTGCCGGGCGAGTGGTCCGAAACGGTGAAGCTTTCCGATTACTGACGCGGGCGGCCGCGCCGCGGTGCGGTTTCGAGCGATCGGGGTATGCCCGCCGGAAATGTATCCATCCGGTCCCGCGGGCCGATCGCGGCGAGGCGGGGCGGTAGCAGCGCCGCGTCGCCGTGAGTGATGCGAGGCGCCCTCGCACCTTGGTTCGGTAGGCGGAGTGAGCGATCTCCGTCATGCCCCCGCCGTCTGGCGCAAGGCTGCTATCGCCATCGGCCTGTCGGCGCGGGCGCGAGCTAGCGTGTTTTCGGGCGAAGCTGGCACCGGCTCGCGTGCGGAAAACGCGTCAGGAATCCCCGACAAAACCTCGTGGGGTCGGCTGGCCGGGCCTTTTGGCCTCCTGCGGCGTTGCCGATCCTCGCCGATGCTTGCGGCATTGACTGCGTTTCGCGCCTGGCAGGAGCGCCAAAAGCCCACGGCCATCCTCAGCTCATAAGCTTTGTTCGAAGCTCCAAATCATGAACCCGGAGCGTGGACCGTGAGCCGGCGCTAGCGGAAAGCGCTCGGCGATCCGGGTGAATTCCGGTTGCGCAGCTTGCGAACCGGCTCCGGCAACATCCAGGCTCGCCTGCCGCCCGCGCCCTGCCAGGAAGTCCGGGAGCAACCCGCAAGGGCGAGGCTATGGCAGCCGGCGGAGGCTGCGCAGCGGGCTGCCGGCGGCGGCGATCCGGTCCAGCGCCGGGCGCAGCGGCTCACGGGCCACCGCCATGGCATGGGCGTTGGCGTGGAGCAGCACGTCGGGCGCCTCCGCGATCGCCACATGCCCCGGCCAGAACAGCAGATCGCCGCGGGCGAGCGGCGCGTCGAGGGACAGCGGCCGGCCGAGGGCCTTCTCCTGCATGTCGCTGTCGCGCGGGGCGGCGATGCCGCAGGCGGCGAGCGCGGCCTGCACCAGCCCCGAGCAGTCGATGCCCAGCGCCGAGCGTCCCCCCCACAGGTAGGGCGTGCCCAGGAAGCGGCCGGCGACTTCGACGAAATCCGTCTCCGGCGGCGCGTCGAGGGTGGCAAGGTGGCCGGCGAAGATCGCCCCCCGCGCGGTGAGGGCGAAGCGGCCCTTGGTCTCGCGCACCGCCACCCGGCTGCCCAGGCACAGCGCCTCGCGCGGCGGCAGCTTGATGTCGGGGCCGGGGAACACGAAGGTGCGCAGCGCCGTCACCTTGTGGGTGGGCGCCGGGCCGGGCGCGGTCAAAGCATCGCCCGGCAGGTAGCCCACATAGCCGTCGGCATCGAGCTGGACCCAGCACCAGCCCTCGGCATCATCCTCGAACACGGTGACGGCCTCGCCGAACAGCGCCTCGGTCTCCAGCGGGGCGTCGCCCGCCGGCCGGCGACGCAGCGGGGCGACCGGCACCGCCACCCGGCGCGCCACCCCCGCGACGAAGCGGGCCGCGCTCACCCGGCCCTGAAGCGCGATGTCGGCGAGGTCCGGGCGGGCGGGGGTCAGGCGCGGGTCGAGATCCCTCAAGGTATTGTCGGCCATCGGATCAGCCGTAGCGATGCGCGATGAGAGCATCGAGGGCGCGGATGGTCTGCGCCTCGCCGCCTTCCGGCCGGCCGGGCCGGGTGGCCGGGTTCCAGGCGAACAGGTCGAGGTGCAGCCAAGCGCCGGCGGGGGCCGCGAACTTTTCCAGGAACAGCGCCGCGGTGATCGCCCCGGCGAACGGGCCGGCGGAGACGTTGTTGGTGTCGGCGACCTTGGATTCCAGCAGGCCGGCATAAGGCTGCCAGAGCGGCAGGCGCCACAGGGGGTCGGCCTCCGCGGCGGCGTGGCGGGCAAGGTCAGCGGCCACGGTCTCGTCGGCGGTGAAGGCGGCCGGCAGCTGCGGGCCCAGCGCCACCCGGGCGGCGCCGGTGAGGGTGGCGAAGTCGATCAGGAGGTCGGGCTCCTCCTCGCAGGCGAGGGTGAGGGCATCGGCCAGCACCAGCCGGCCCTCGGCATCGGTGTTGCCCACCTCGACGCTGAGGCCCTTGCGGCTGGCGAGCACGTCGCCGGGGCGGAAGGCGTTGCCGGCGACGGAATTCTCCGCCGCCGGGATCAGCACCTTCAGCCGCACCCTGGCGCTGCGCGCGAGAAGAAGGTGGGCGAGGCCCAGGGCATTGGCCGCCCCGCCCATGTCCTTCTTCATCAGCAGCATGGCGGCGGAGGGCTTGAGATCGAGCCCGCCGGTGTCGAAGCACACCCCCTTGCCCACCAGCGTCACCTTGGGCGCGTCCGGATCGCCGGCGGTGATCTCGATCAGCCGCGGCGCCCGGTCGGCGGCCCGGCCGACGGCGTGGATGAGCGGGAAGTTGGCGCCGAGCAGGGCGTCGCCGACGACGACCCGCACCTGCGCCCCGTGCCGGCCGGCGAGGGCGCGGGCGGCGGCCTCCAGCTCGGGCGGGCCCATGTCGTTGGCCGGGGTGTTGACGAGGTCGCGCACCAGGGTGACCGCCTCGACGGTGCGGGCGAGCGCATCGCGATCAATCCCCGCGGGCAAAACAAGGCGGGCTTCGGGCGGGGGCGACTTGCGGTAGCGGGCAAAGCGGTAGCTGCCGAGGGCGAAGGCGAGGGCGGCGAGGCGGGCATCGCCGGGATCGCCCTCCAGCCGCCAGTCGCCGGCGGGGAGCAGGCCGGGCAGGGCGCCGCAGGCGAAGGCGTCCGCCCTCGGGCCGGCGGCGATGCCGAACAGGGCGCCGGCGAGGCCGCCATCGGCCCCCGGCAGAAGCAGCAGCTTACCGGCCTCGCCCTTGGAGCCGGCCGCGGCGGCGAACGCCCGCGCGGCCTCGGGAATGGCGGACAGGTCGGCGCCGGTGACGCAGTAAAGCGGCAGGCCCGCTTCGCCGGATGGGGCAAGATAGGTCGGCATGGGTGGCTCCTTGCGTCCCGGGGTAGCACCAATGAGGCGCCGGCGCACGCGCCGGCCGGCGCCGTAAGACGGCCGGGGCGTCGGCGATGAGTGAGGGGCGGGAAGCCCGTTCGGCGCCGCCGGTCAGCCGGCGAGGCTGAAATAGGGCTGGAGCAGCAGCCCGGCCCCCGCCAGCGCCACGCCATAGGGCAGGGCCTGGGTCGCCCCGGCGAGCAGGGCGGCGGCGCGCGGCGGCACGCTCCGCCGGGCGGCGAGGGTCGCTGCGAGGGTGAGCAGGGCGGCGATCACCGCGCAGATGAGCATGAAGGCCGGCACCTGCAGCGGATCGAGCCAGAGCATCAGCGCCCCGGCGAGCTTGGCATCGCCGGCGCCGATGATGTCGTGGGCGAACAGCGCGAAGCCCAGCGCGGTGACGAGGCCGCTCACCATCAGCCGCTCGGCCAGGTCGGGCACCGGCATCGCCACGGCGAGGGCGGCGAAGCCGGCGAGAAGGGCGACGACCACCAGATTGGGAATGATTCGCCACGCGAGGTCGCAGGCGATGGCCGCGCACAGGGCGAGCGGAAACAGGCCGATGCGGACCAGATCGGGGAGGGCGGACACGGCCATGGCCTGCGGTCGCGCGGGGTCAGTTGCCGGCGACGGCGGTGGCGGCCTTGAGCCGCGAGAAGGTGGCCCCGATCTGGGCCAGGACCGTCACGATGGCGATCGAGAGCCCGGCCGCGATGAGGCCGTATTCCAGGGCGGTCGAGCCGCGCTCTTCCTGAATGAAGCGAAAGACGAGAGGCTTCATCGTGTTGGGTCCGCTGGCAAGGGTGCGCGGCCGGTGCCGCGATGCCCTGACGCTAGGGGCGGGCCGTTGCGGGGAGGTAAAGAGCCCGGCTTCCCAGGCCTCGCTCCGCCACGGGATTGGCGGAAGGGTTAACATTTCGCTGGCTTGGGCGGGGTCCCGCGGGGGCGCTGGCGGGGGATTTCTGGCGCCCAAGTGCTGCCGCCGGAACCGCCCGCCCTCGGCTCGCGAGGCTCGTCACGGCTCCGGCGCGGTCGGGATCCCGAAGCGCTTCAGGGCCATGTGGAAACAGGGCCGCGCCCGGAAACCGGAGTTCCGGAGCAACTCTTGCGTCGGGGCCAGCGCGTCGTTGCGTCGATGAACGGCCGTCCGGCGGCAGGGCTCCCCGCTCCGGCTTCGCCTGCCGCCGGCGCGTCCGCGTCGCCGCGGGTCAGCGCCGGCTCTGGAAGAACAGGCGCAGGATGTCCGCCGCCTGCCGCTCGGCGATGCCGCCATAGACCTCGGGGATGTGGTGGCAGGTCGGCTGGCTGTAGAAGCGCGGGCCGTTGTCTACCGCCCCGCCCTTGGGGTCGGGGGCGCCGAAATAGAGCCGGCGGATGCGCGCGAACGAGAGTGCCGCCGCGCACATGGCGCACGGCTCCAGCGTCACGTAGAGGTCGCAGCCGATGAGCCGCTCGGATTTCAGCCGGGCGGTGCCGGCCTGGATCACCAGCATCTCGGCATGGGCGGTGGGATCGCGCCGCTCGCGGGTGCGATTCCCGTCGCGGGCGATGAGGTCGCTGCCGCGCACCAGCACCGCGCCCACCGGCACCTCGCCGCGCTCGGCCGCGGCCCGCGCCTCGGCGAGGGCCATCTGCATGAAGGTCTCCGACATTGCCCGCCGTCCTGGCCCCCGTCCTTGCCGCGGTATTGCCGCCGGCTCTCGCCGTACCCGCGCGCCTGTGCTACTGCGCTCCCCATGCCGCGCACATCACCGCCCCGCAAGGACAAGAACCGCGTTCCGCGCGAAAAGCGCGAAATTCCGGCCGCCCCGAAGAAGGACGCCGAGCGCGTCGCCAAGGTCATCGCCCGCGCCGGCCTCGGCTCGCGCCGCGAGATCGAGGACTGGATCGCCGAAGGGCGGATCGCGGTGAACGGGGAGGTCCTGGCCTCGCCCGCCGTCACCGTCACCGCCGCTGACGCCATCACGGTGGACGGCGCGCCGCTGCCTGAGCGCGAGCGCACCCGCCTCTTCCTGTACCACAAGCCGAAGGGCGTGGTGACCACCAACCGCGATCCGGAAGGCCGCACCACCCTGTTCGAGATCCTGCCGCGCGGCCTGCCGCGCCTCGTCAGCGTGGGCCGGCTCGACCTCAATTCCGAGGGCCTGCTGCTGCTCACCAACGACGGCGGCCTCGCGCGGGCGCTGGAGCTGCCGGAAACCGGCTGGCTGCGCCGCTACCGGGTGCGCGCCAACGGCGCGGTCGACCAGGCCATGCTCGACACGCTGCTCGGCGGCATCACCGTGGAGGGGGTGGAGTACGGCCCTATCGAGGCGGTGCTGGATCGCACCCAAGGCGCCAATTCCTGGATCACCGTCTCCCTGCGCGAGGGCAAGAACCGCGAGGTCCGCAACGTCCTCGCCGCGCTTGGGTTGTCGGTAAACCGGCTGATCCGCGTCTCCTACGGCCCGTTCCAGCTTGGCGAGATCGCCGAGGGCGCGGCAGAGGAGGTGCGCACGCGGGTGCTGCGCGACCAGATCGGGGCCGAGATCGCGGCTGCGGCCGGGGTCGATTTCGAAGGCCCCATCAGCGATTTCGATGTGGAGGAGGCGCCGCCGGCCCGGCCGTTGCGCCCCGCCGGCAAAAGGCAGGCCCAGGCCGATGCGCCGGGTGGCACCAAGGGCCGCCCCGCGCGCGATTCCCGGCCCGAAGGACGCGGTCGCCCCGAGGCGCGCGGCTGGGCGGAGGATGCTCCCCGCACCGGGCCCGGTGGGCCGCGCGGCCCGCGCGGCCGGCGTCCCGATGACGACCGCGAGATCGAAAGCCGCGGCACGGTCGCCGATCGCAAGGGGCGCCCCATCAAGGTGGAGCGCGTGGTGAGCGCGGCCCCCGCTTCCGGGCGGCCGCTGCGCGCCGGCGCGGGCAAGGGTTTCGGCAAGGCGGGCCCGGCCCGCAGGGGCGCGCGGTTCGAGGAGATGGAGGGCGCCGGATCCGGCCGCCCGCTGCGTGGGCGTCCTGGTGGCGGGATGCGCCGGGGGCCCGAGGAGGGTCGCTTCGACGAGGCCCGTCCGCCGCGTCGCCCCCGCCCGGAAGGTGGCTTCGGTGGAGCCGGGCGCGGTCCGTCCCGCCCGTTCCGCGACGATGGCGAGCGTCCGCCCCGCCGTCCCCGCCCCGAAGGCGGCGGGCGAGGCTTCGGCGATGAGAGCCGGGGTCCGGCCCGCGAGCGTGGTTTCGATGAGGGCCACCCGGCGCGTGGCCCCCGTCCTGAGGGCGGCTTCGGCGGCGCCGGGCGTGGTCCGTCCCGTCCGTTCCGCGACGATGGCGAGCGTCCGCCCCGCCGTCCCCGCCCCGAAGGCGGTGGGCAAGGCTTTGGTGGTGAGAGCCGGGGTCCGGCCCGCGAGCGTGGTTTCGATGAGGGTCGTCCGCCGCGCGGTCCCCGTCCTGAGGGCGGCTTCGGCGGCGCCGGGCGTGGTCCGTCCCGTCCGTTCCGCGAGGATGGCGAGCGTCCGCCCCGTCGGCCCCGCCCCGAGGGTGGCTTCGGCGGCCCCGGGCGTGGTCCCCGACGTGGTCCGTCCGAAGGCGGCTTCGACCGTGGCGGGCGCGAGCGCACCTTCGACGGGACGCCCGATCGCGGCTCCGATCGCCCGCAGGGCGGGGGCTATGCCGGGCCGCGTTCCTTCCGCCGCCCGGGCGCCGAGGAGGGCGACAGCCGTCCGTCCGGCGGCCGTCCGGGGGCAGGCAAGTCCTTCGGGAACAAGTCCTTCGGCAGCAAGCCTGCCGGGCGGCCGGAGGGCGGCAGGTCCTTCGGTGGAAAGCCTGTCGGGCGGCCGTCCGGCGGCAAGAGCTTCGGCGGGAAAAGTGGCGGCGGCGGCCGGCCTTCGGGCGGCAAGCCGGGTGGCCGCCCATCCGGCGGTGGCCGGCCCGGGGGCGGCAAGCCCTTCGGCGGCAAGCGCTGAGGTGCATCCGCAGTGCGGATCGTCGGCGGCCGGTTCAAGGGGCGGAGCCTGAAGGGCCCGTCCTCTAGCGCCACGCGGCCGACCTCCGACCGGCTGCGTGAGAGCCTGTTCAACGTGCTCGCCCATGCCTACGGCGATCCGTGCGACGGCGCCCGGGTGCTGGACCTGTTCGCCGGCACCGGCGCCCTCGGGCTGGAGGCGCTCTCCCGCGGGGCGCGGTTCGCGCTGTTCGTGGAGGCTGCTGCGGCGGCGCGCGAGGTGATCCGAGACAATGCGGCGACGCTCGGCCTCGCCGGCGCCACCCGGCTCACCCACCGCGACGCCACCCGGCTGGGGCCGCTCGGGCCGGATGAGGCCTATGGCCTCGTCTTCTGCGATCCGCCCTACGGCAAGGGCCTGGCCGAGGCGGCGCTGACCGGCGCCCGCGCGTGCGGCTGGCTGACCCCGCAGGCGCTCGCCGTGGTGGAGGAGCGAGCCGGTGCCTTCGTGGCGCCCGAGGGCTTCCGCGAGCTGGAGCGCCGCCGCTACGACGACAGTGAGTTCATCTTTCTCGAAGCGGAATAGGGTGGCCATCGCCAGCATTGCGGGCCGGCGCCTTCGTGGGGCCCCGAGATCGAGCGCCGCCGTTAAGATGAGAACGAACCCATCTCCGCAAA
>CALMSN010000150.1 GCA_937872325.1 uncultured Xanthobacter sp.
CTTCCGCGCCGCCGCCATCGAGCAGCTCAAGGTGTGGGGCCAGCGCACCGGGGCCGAGGTGATCGCCCGCGAGCCGGGGGCGGACGCCGCCGGCGTCGCCCATGACGCCCTTCTGGCGGCCCGCGCCGCCGGGTCCGACGTGCTCCTCATCGACACCGCCGGCCGGCTGCAGAACCGCGCCGAGCTGATGGCCGAGCTGGAGAAGGTGGTGCGCGTCATCAAGAAGCTGGAGCCGGAGGCGCCTCACGCGGTGCTGCTGGTGCTGGACGCCACGGTGGGCCAGAACGCGCTGTCGCAGGTGGAGGCCTTCGCCCGCGTGGCGGGGGTGACCGGCCTGGTGATGACCAAGCTCGACGGCACCGCCCGCGGCGGCATCCTGGTGGCGATCGCCGCGCGGTTCGGGCTGCCGATCCACCTGATCGGGGTGGGCGAGGGGGCGGAAGACCTCCAGCCCTTCGCCGCCCGCGACTTCGCCCGGGCGATTGCCGGGCTGGGCTGAGGGCAAAAGAAAACCGCCCGGCGCGCAGGCGGGCCGGGCGGCTGGTTTCGGGGCGTGACGCAGAAGGTCCGTGAGGAAGCCTCAGGGGCGTCCGGGCGGCCCCGGTCCAGGACCGGAGCCGACGGTATCAGGGCTCAGATCTTCTGGTTGTACTCGCCGACTTCCGGGTGGGTGCGCAGCACGCCGTCCACCTCGGCGAACATCTCGCGCATGCGGGCCTCGGAGACCGGGCTCTCCACCACCACCACCAGCTCGGGCTTGTTGGAGGAGGCGCGCACCAGGCCCCAGGAGCCGTCCTCGCAGGTGACGCGCACGCCGTTCACCGTGACGAGGTCGCGGATCTTCTGGCCGGTCACCGGCACCCCGCGGGCGGCGAGGTCCTCGTAGTGCTTCACCACCTGCTCGACGATGCCGTACTTGGCCTCGTCGGCGCAGTGCGGCGACATGGTGGGCGAGGACCAGGTCTTGGGCAGCGCCTCGCGCAGCTCGGAGAGCTTCTTGCCCGGGTTGCGGTCCAGCATGTCGAGCACGGCGATGGCCGAGACGAGGCCGTCGTCATAGCCGCGGCCCACCGGCTTGTTGAAGAAATAGTGGCCGGACTTCTCGAAGCCCACCAGAGCCCCGGTCTCGTTGACCCGGCGCTTCATGTAGGAATGGCCGGTCTTCCAGTAATCGGCCTTGACGCCGAGCCGGATCAGCTCGGGATCGGTGGCGAACAGGCCGGTGGACTTCACGTCCACGACGAAGGTGGGCTGGGGATAGATCTTCGCCAGGTCGCGGGCGAGCATCACGCCCATCTTGTCGGCAAAGATCTCCTCGCCGGCATCGTCCACCACGCCGCAGCGGTCGCCGTCGCCGTCGAAGCCGAGGGCGAGGTCCGCCTTGTGCTCCAGCACCGCGTCCCGCATGGCATGGAGCATCTCCATGTCCTCGGGGTTCGGGTTGTACTTGGGGAAGGTGTGGTCGAGCTCGCAGTCGAGCGGGATCACCTGCGCCCCCAGCGCCTCCAGGATCTTCGGGGCGAAGGCGCCGGCGGTGCCGTTGCCGCAGGCCGCGATCACCTTGATGGGGTGCTTCAGCTTCGGCCGGTCGGTGAGGTCCTTGAAGTAGATCTCGGGGAAGTTCTCGACGAAGACGTAGCCGCCGCCGCCCTTGAGGTCGAACTTCGCGCCGAGCACGATCTCCTTCAGCCGGGTCATCTCGTCGGGGCCGAAGGTGAGCGGGCGGTTGACGCCCATCTTCACGCCAGTCCAGCCATTGTCGTTGTGCGAGGCGGTCACCATCGCCACCGCCGGCACGTCGAGAGCGAACTGCGCGAAATAGGCCATGGGCGACATGGCGAGGCCGATGTCGTGCACCTTGATCCCGGCCGCCATCAGCCCGGAGACCAGCGCCAGCTTGATGGAGGAGGAGTAGCTGCGGAAATCATGCCCGGTGACGAGCTCGGGGCGCACGCCCATCTCGTGCATCAGCGTGCCGAGGCCCATGCCCAGCGCCTGCACGCCCATCAGGTTGATTTCCTTCTGGAACAGCCAGCGGGCGTCGTACTCGCGGAAGCCGGTGGGCTTCACCATCGGCTCGGATTCGTACGCGTAGGTGTTGGGCACGAGGACCGGCTTGGGCGTCGGGAACATACGGACACTCCTCCGCAACTGGGGTCGTGACGCGCGATAGCACACAAAGACGGGCCCGCGCACCGCCTCATGCTGCAAATGCTTCGGTTTACCGCGCTGCAGCATGGGCGGGCGGGTGCCTGCTACCGCCGCCGCCCGATGGGGCGCGGGGGGAGGGCGACCTGCGGCCCTTGGGGGCGCAGGCGTGCTCCCGTGGTCCGTCAGGCGCGCAGTTGCGCGCCGGTCTTCTTGGCCACCTCGGCGACGATCCGCCCGGCGACCTCCTCGATCTCCTTGTCGGTGAGGGTGCGCTCGCGCGGCTGGAGGGTGACCTCCACCGCCACCGACTTCTTGTCGGGGTCGATGCCCTTGCCCTCATAGAGGTCGAAGATGCCGACACAGGTGATCAGCTTCTTGTCGACCCCCTGCGCCGCCTTGACGATGTCGGCGGCGGCGACCTGCCGGTCCACCAGGAAGGCGAAGTCGCGCCGCACCGGCTGGAAGGCGGAGAGCTCCAGGTTCGGCTTCACCCGCGTCGCCTTGGCCTTGGGCTCGGGGATCTTGTCGAGCACGATCTCGAACGCCACCAGCGGGCCGGCGGCGTCGAGGGCCTCCAGCACGCCCGGGTGCAGCTCGCCGAAATGGGCCATGGCGTTGGAGCCGAGCCGCAGGGTGCCGGAGCGGCCGGGATGGTACCAGCCCGGCGCGTCGGCGGTGACCTGCAGGTTCGCCACCGGGGCACCCGCCGCGACCAGGGCGGCCAGGGCATCGGCCTTGGCGTCGAAGGCGTCCACCGGCCCCGCCGTGCCGGACCAGGCGCGGCCGGCACCCGCCGGCTTGGCCGTGCCGCGGCGCAGGCCCGAGGCGTTCTGGCGCTGGTCCTTCGGGCTGTCGCCGGCGAACACCTGACCCACCTCGAACAGGGCGACGTCGGCAAAGCCGCGATCGGCATTGGCCTGGGCGGCGCGGATGAGGCCGGGCAGCAGGCTCGGCCGCATGTCGGAGAGGTCGGCGGCGATGGGATTGGCCAGCGCCAGCTCCGGCGCCCCGCCGCCAAACAGCTTCGCCGCCGCGGCGGAGACGAACGACCAGGTCACCGCCTCCACCATGCCGCGGGCGGCCAGCGCCCGGCGGGCCTTGCGGCTGCGCAGCTGCAGCGGGGTGAGGATGGGCTTGCGGGCGTCCGCGTCGCGCGGCAGCTCGGTGGCCGGCACCCGCTCGAGGCCGAGGATGCGCACCACCTCCTCCACGAGGTCGGCCTTGCCCTCGACGTCGCCGCGCCAGGAGGGCGGCACCACGTCGAGCACCGGCGCCGCGCCGGAGACCGAAAAGCCGAGCCGGCCCAGCACGTCGCGGATCTCCGCCTCGGTGGCGTCGAGCCCGGTGAGGCGCTTCACCTCGGACAGCGGGAAGGCGATGGTGCGGGTGGTATCGGGAATGGCGCCGGCCAGCACCACCTCAGACGGCTCGCCGCCGCACAATTCCAGCACCAGATGGGTGGCAAGGTCGAGGCCCGGCAGGGTGAAGGCCGGATCGATCCCGCGCTCGAAGCGGAAGCGGGCATCGGAATTGAGCCCCAGCTTCCGCCCGGTCTGGGCGATGTTGATGGGATCCCACAGCGCGGATTCGATCACCACGTCGGTGGTGGCCAGGTCGCAGCCGGAGGCCTCGCCGCCCATGACCCCGGCAAGGCTTTCCACGCCGGTGTCGTCGGCGATGACGCACATGCTCTCGTCCAGCGTGTAGATCTTTCCGTCGAGCGCCAGCAGGGTCTCCCCCGCCCGGGCGCGGCGCACCACCAGATCGCCCGCGACCTTGCCGGCATCGAAGACGTGCAGCGGCCGGTTGCGGTCGAAGGTCATGAAATTGGTGATGTCCACCAGCGCGTTGATGGGGCGCAGGCCGATGGCGGTGAGGCGGTCCTGCAGCCATTGCGGCGAGGGGCCGTTCTTCACGCCCTTCACCACGCGCAGCGCGAAGGCCGGGCAGAGCGCGGGGGCGTCGCCGAAGTCGAGCCGCACCCCGATGGGCGAGGGGAAGTCGCCGTCCACCGGCTTGATCCGCGGCGCCATCAGCTCGCCGAGACCGGCGGCGGCCAGGTCGCGGGCGACGCCGGAGACGCCGAGGCAGTCTGCCCGGTTGGGGGTGACGGCGATCTCGACCACCGGATCGTTCAGCCCCAGCACCTGCGCGAACGGCACGCCGACCGGCGCATCGGCCGGCAGCTCGATGATGCCCTCATGCTCCTCGGAAAGGCCCATCTCGCGGGCCGAGCAGAGCATGCCGCGCGATTCCACGTCGCGGATCTTGCCGATCTTCAGCGTCACGCCGGAGGCCGGGATCACGGTGCCGGGCGCGGCGAACACGGTCTTCAGGCCGGCGCGGGCATTGGGCGCGCCGCACACCACCTGGATCGGCTCGCCGCCGATGCTGACGGTGCAGACCTGCAGCTTGTCGGCATTGGGATGCTTCTGCGCGGTGAGCACCTCGCCGACCACGAACGGGGCGAGCTGCTTCGCCTTGTCCTCGATGCCCTCGACCTCCAGCCCGATGAGGGAGAGGCGCTCGACGATCTCCTCGAACGAAGCGGTGGGCTCGAGATGCTCCTTGAGCCAGGAGAAGGTGAATTTCATCGGTCCTGCTCCTTACGCGCTCAAGCCGCCGGCGAGCGTCGGGAAGTCCAGCGGGCGGAAGCCGTAGTGGGAGAGCCAGCGCACGTCGGCCTCGAAGAAGGCGCGCAGGTCGCTCATGCCGTATTTCAGCATGGCGATGCGGTCGATCCCCATGCCCCAGGCGAAGCCCTGGTATTCATCCGGATCGATGCCGCAATTGCGCAGCACGTTGGGGTGAACCATCCCGCAGCCGAGGATCTCCAGCCAGTCGGTGCCCTCGCCGAAGCGGATCTCGCCGGGGCGGGAGCGGTCGCACTGGATGTCCACTTCCATCGACGGCTCGGTGAAGGGGAAGAAGGACGGGCGGAAGCGCATCTTCACCCCCTCCACCTCGAAGAAGGCCTTGCAGAATTCTTCCAGGATCCACTTGAGGTGGCCGAGATGGGCCCCCTTGTCGATCACCAGCCCCTCCACCTGGTGGAACATGGGGGTGTGGGTCTGGTCACTGTCGCAGCGATAGGTGCGGCCAGGGCAGATGACGCGGATCGGCGGCGTCTTGGCCTGCATGGTGCGCACCTGCACCGGCGAGGTGTGGGTGCGCAGCACTTTTCGCGCGCCGCTCGCATCGGGGGGCAGGAAGAAGGTGTCGTGCATCTCCCGCGCCGGATGGCCGGGCGGGAAGTTGAGCGCGGTGAAGTTGTGGAAGTCGTCCTCGATGTCCGGCCCTTCCGCCACCGAGAAGCCCATGTCGGCGAAGATGGCGGTCAGCTCTTCCATCACCTGGGCGATGGGGTGGATCCGGCCCAGCTCCGCCGGCGCCTCGCGCACGGGCAGGGTGACGTCCACCGTCTCGGCGGCGAGGCGGGCGGCCAGCGCCGCCGCCTTCAGGGTGTCGCGGCGGGCGCCGAGGAGCCCCTGCACCCGGTCGCGCTGGCCGTTGATGGCGGGGCCCATGACCCGGCGCTCGTCCGGGCTCATGCCGCCGAGCGACTTCAGCAGCTCGGAGACCGAGCCCTTCTTGCCGAGGGCGGCGATGCGCACCTGCTCCAGCGCGGCCTCGTCGCCGGCGGCGGCGACGGCGGACGCGATGTCGTGCTCCAGGTCCGCCATGGGGCTCTGGTCGGTGACGGCAGTATCGGACATGGGGCTACCCCGGAATGTCAGGTGCGCGCCGGGCCTGCGGTCCGGCCATCGGTCAGGTCGCGCCGCTTATAGACGGGGCGCGCCCAATGGCAAAAGCCCCGGACGGACGATCCGCACGGGGCTCCTGAGGTCTCGGAAGGACGGGAGGCGAAAGCGGCGCCGGCGGATCGGCCGGCGCCCGGTGCGGGCGATCAGGCCAGAGCGGCCTTGGCCTGCTCCACCAGGACCTTGAACGCCTCGGGCTCGTGGATGGCGATATCCGAGAGCACCTTGCGGTCGACCTCGATCCCGGCCTTGCCGAGACCGTCGATAAACCGCGAATAGGTGAGGTCGAGATCAAGCGCGCGCACGCCGGCATTGATGCGCTGGATCCACAGGGCGCGGAAGTTCCGCTTCTTCACCTTGCGATCGCGATACGCATACTGCATCGACCGTTCGACGGCCGACTTCGCAGCGCGGATGGTATTCTTGCGACGGCCGTAAAAGCCCTTGGCGGCTTTGAAGACCTTCTTGTGCTTGGCGTGGGAGGTAACGCCACGTTTCACGCGGGCCATGGGAGTGCTCCTTCAGATCCGTTCGAGGTGGCGTCGTCAGCCGTTGGGCAGGAACGACTTGCGGATGACCCGCCCATCGCTCTCGGAGAGGATGGCGGTGCCGCGCTGGTTGCGGATCTGCTTGTTGGTGCGCTTGATCATCCCGTGCCGCTTGCCGGCCTGGGAGGCGATCACTTTTCCCGTACCCGTCAGGCGGAAGCGCTTTTTCGCTCCCGACTTGGTCTTCATCTTGGGCATTTTGGCTCTCCGTGGCATGGCTTCGCCACGCCTTGCGGCGGGCAACGCTCAGCCTCTTGTTGCTGTTGAGCGATATGAACCGGCGCGGCAGCCCTTTTTCGCCGGACGGTTCGAAGGCGGCAGTCGTTACAGGAGAGAGCCCGCGATTGCAAGGCCGGCCATGGCTGGCGCAGATTGCGGGGTGCCGTCAACTGGAGGTGGAAACCAAAACCGGATCCGCGGCGTTGCCTTCAAGGTTCCGCAGCACCTGCGGGTACTTCGCTGCAGCGCAACAGGTTTCGGGGCGCAGTCTGCCGTTTTGTCGGCACAACTTGACGCCCTCCGCGTGAAAGAATCGACACAATGCGATCCGATCATGCGGCGGTAGACGAGGAGTGAACGCTCATGTTCGCGTTTCGGAAAATGAAGCTGGTCGCGGCCGCGGCGGTCGCGGGCGGCGCCTTTACCATTTCAGCCGTGCCGGTCAACGCCCAGGCCCTGCGGCTGGGGCTGATGGATCAGTCCCACATCGCGGCCCCGGTGGAGACCGTGGCATGGCGCGGCGGCCCCGCTTTCCGCGGCGGCGGCGGCATGCGCGCCATGCGCGGGCCGCGCATGGTCGGCCCACGGATGGGCGGCGCCCGCTTCGCGGGTCCGCGCGTCATGGGTCCGCGTTTTGCCGGTCCGCGCTTCGGCGGCGCAGGCTGGGGGCGACCGGTGGTGGGGCCGGGCCGTCCCATCGTCGGTCCGGGCCGCTGGGCCGGTCGTCCCCCGGGCTGGGGTCCGGGACCGGGCTGGGGCCGTCCCGGCTGGCGTCCGCCGCCGGGCGCGTGGGGTCCGGGGCCGTGGCGCCCGGGCTGGGGCTGGTGGCGTCCCGGCTGGGGCTGGGGCTACTATAACAATACCGGCGCCTGGGTCGCCCTGGGCGTCGCGAGCGCGGTCGCGGTGGGCGCGGTGGCGGCGGCCAACAGCAATGCCATCGCAGCCGACGACGCCGTCGCGTGGTGCATGCAGCGGTTCCGGTCCTACAATCCGGCCACCGGCATGTATACCGGCTATGACGGTATCCGGAGGCCCTGCCCGTAGGGCTGCCGCCGAAGGCCGGGACGCCTCGCCTTCCGGCCTTCGGCACGAAACCGCCCGCCCTGGTGAACCACCGGGGCCGGGCCGGGTTCTGCGCCAACCGGCATCCGGCAAAAAGAAAACCCCCGCGCCCTCGGCAGGCTGTGTGGAAACTGATTTGAGGCTCCGGCATTGCCGGGGCCTCTTTTGGTTTCAGGCAGTTGCGGTTTTGATG
>CALMSN010000151.1 GCA_937872325.1 uncultured Xanthobacter sp.
GCCCTAAGGCGGACGCGAAGGGGAACGCGGGCAGGCTCAGCCCCGGCGAGCCGCCGGGCTGTGGCACGCCGGGCGCCGGCACCGCCAGGGCGGTCGGCGCGCTCGGGGCCGGCACGTTGGGCGTTGGCACCACGGCGGGAATGGTCACCGGCGGCAGGTCGGGCAGCGCGGCCGGCAGACGCCCCGGAAGATGGGGCGCCGCGAGGCCGGTGGTCGAGACCCCGGGCACGTCGGCCGGGCTCGGCGGCGAGGATGGCAGGGTGACCACCCACGGCGGTCCCTCCCCCGCCGGCGCCGGCGGCAACGGGAAGGACGACTGGAAGACCGCGTTGGCGAGTTGCTGCAACACCAAGGGATCCGGCCAGCCCGGGGCGGCACCAGGGCCCGCGCCGGACAGGCCATCGAAAGCCGGACCGGCCGGACGCAGCGGCGCCTCGGACAAAGCGCCCGGCGGGACACCCGCGGCGGGCGCGGGGGCGACGGCCGGCGCGAAGCCGGCCTCAGACGTAGGTGTCAGGATAGGCATGATACTTGCCGACATCGACGTCCTGGAGCACGGCGAGCGCATCGTTGGTCAGCACTGCCGCCGAGCAGTAGAGCGAGACCAGGTAGGAGGCGATGGCCTTGCGGTTGATGCCCATGAAGCGCACCGAAAGGCTCGGCGCCACCTCGCCCGGCACGCCGGGCTGGAACAGCCCGATCACGCCCTGCTTCTTCTCGCCGGTGCGCAGCAGCAGGATGCTGGTCTTGCCGTTGTCGTCCACATAGAGCTTGTCGGACGGCACCAGCGGCAGCCCCCGCCAGGTGAGGAAGGGGGTGCCGAACAGCGTCACCGTGGGCGGCGGCACCCCGCGGCGGGTGCATTCGCGGCCGAAGGCGGCGATGGCGCGCGGATGGGCGAGGAAGAAGGCCGGCTCCTTCCACACTTTTGTGATCAGTTCGTCGAGATCATCCGGGGTCGGGGCGCCGGTGCGGGTGGAGATGCGCTGCGAGGGCGCGGCATTGGCGAGCAGGCCGTACTCGGCATTGTTGATGAGCTCGGCCTCCTGCTTCTCCTTCACCTTCTCGATCAGCAGGCGCAACTGCTCCTGGATCTGGTCGTAGGGGTGGGAATACAGGTCCGAGACGCGGGTCTGCACGTCGAGGATGGTGGTGACCGCGTTGAGCGAGTATTCGCGCGGCGCCTCCTCATAGTCGACGAAGGTCTCCGGCAGGTCCGGATCCTGGTCGCGGCGCGGCGAGCACTCGACCTCGGCGTCGATCTCGCCATCGGCCTCCTTCACCCGGTTGAGGCGGTAGATGCCGGCCTCCACGGGGGTCCAGGGCAGGAAGGACACGAGCCAGCGCGGCGTGATGCCGGACCATTGCGCGCGGGTCTTGGTGGCATTGGCGAGCTGGCGGGCCGCCGCCTCGCTCAACGTCCTGCGGATGGCAGGCTCTTCGGTCATTCAACTCCCCCGTCGAGATGCAGCGCCGGCGCATCGGCGCCGCCGCAGATGTGGGCCGCCCCGGTGGCGGAGCGGCTCTGGGCCTGGGTGATGTGGCTGCCGGCGGGCACCGAATGGGTCAGCCAGACATTGCCGCCGACGCTGGAGCCGCGGCCGACGGTGATCCGCCCGAGCACGGTGGCCCCGGCATAGATGACCACGTCGTCCTCGATCACCGGATGGCGCGGCGCGCCCTTGATGATCGCCCCCCCGCCATCGGTCGGAAAGTTGCGGGCGCCCAGGGTGACCGCCTGGTAGAGCCGCACCCGCTCGCCGATCACCGCCGTCTCGCCGATGACGACGCCGGTGCCGTGATCGATGAAGAAGCTGCCGCCGATCCGCCGGGGGGGATGGATGTATAGGCGGGGGGGAAAGGGGGCATTGGAGAAAAGGGGGGGGGGGAGAAAGATCGCCCGGAGCTGGTAGAGCGAAGGGGAGATGGGTTGGTGCACCACCGCCGTAAGCCCCGGATAGACCAGCAGGATCTCGGAATAGCCGGTGGCGGCGGGATCGTTGTCGTAGGCGGCGTGGATGTCGCTGACCAGGAGGCCGCGGATCTGCGGCAACTGGCGGGCGAAGGCGCCGGTGATGCGCAGCGCCTCCCGCTCGAAGGCGGCGTCGGGCCGATCCTCGACAGAGGAGAAGGGCAGGCTGCGCCGGGTCTGCTCGTTGAGGGCGGAAAGCGCGCGATCGAGGGTCGCGCCGACGAAATAGTCGATGGTGTCGGCGGTGAGCCCGGGCGGACCGTAATGGGCGGGGAACAGCGCCGCGGCGAGCCCCTGCAGCGCCCCCACGATCTCCTCCCGCGACGGCGGCGACCGCAGCACCCCGCGATGGCGGATGTTGTGATGCACATCGCGCGAGAGCTTCAGCTCCGCCACCACCGCTTCCAGGTCCCAGGAGGGCCGCTCGGCGCGGGCGCGCGGCGCATCGCCTGCGCGTTCGGGCGCGTTTTCCACGCCCCCGCTCAAGTCGAGACCTTTCACCGCCATCAAAGCCCCCACGGCTCCGGGTCGAGGCGGCGCGGCGCCTCTCTTCGCTCATGGATGGCACGGGAATTTTTCAAAGTCCAGTTAGTCCATGGAATTAAAATATTTAGAACGTCGGGAGCCCGCGGGGCGGGATTGGCGGGCCTCACGCCGCGGCGAACCCCAGGTTGCGGAAGCCGGCGGCGGGGTGGCTTTCGGGCAGCCGGTCGGCACCGGTGAGCTTGGCCCGCAGCGTGCCCGGCGCGTAGTCCTGCTTGTAGATGCCGCGCCGCTGCAGCTCCGGCACCACCAGGTCGACCACGTCGGCAAAAGTCTCCGGCACGAAGGCGTGGGAGAGGTTGAAGCCGTCCACGTCGGCCTCGTTCACCCAGGCCTCCATCTCGTCGGCGATGTCGGCGGCGGTGCCGACGAAGAGCGGCCCGCGCCCGCCGATGCCGTTGTGGGTGATGATCTCGCGCAGCGTCCACACCCGGTCCGGATCGGCGACGGTGAAGCTGTCGATGACCGACTGCACCGCATTGTCCCGGCTCTCGCCGCGGGCCAGCGGGGCGTCGAGGTCGAAGGTGGAGAAATCGATGCCGGTCCAGCCCGAGAACAGCGCCAGGACGCCGTCCGGATCGGTATAGCTGCGATACTCGGCGAGCCGCTCCTGCGCCTCGTCCCGGGTCGGCGCGGCAATGGCGGTGGCGAGGGTGAAGACCGCGATGGAGGCCGGTTCGCGGCCGACGGCGGGGGCGCGGGCGCGCAGGTCCGCGACCCCCGGAGCGACGCTCGCCTTGGTGGGGCCGCCCACGAACACCGCCTCGGCATGGCGCGCCGCGAATTCCCGCCCTCGCGCCGAGGCCCCGGCCTGGAACAAAAACGGCGTACGCTGCGGCGAAGGCTCGGTGAGGTGGATGGTGTCGATATCGAAGTGCGGCCCCTGGTGGCGCACCCGGTGCACCTTGGCGGGATCGGCGAAGATGCCGGCGGCGCGATCGCGCACCACCGCCCCCTCCTCCCACGAGCCTTCCCAGAGCTTGTAGGCCACCTCCAGGAACTCGTCCGCCCGGTCGTAGCGGGCATCGTGGCCGATCACCTGCTCGCGGCCCACCGCGCGGGCGCCGCTGTCGGAATAGCCGGTGACGATGTTCCAGCCGATCCGCCCTGAGGTGAAGTGATCGAGGGTGGAGAAGCGCCGCGCCAGCACCGCCGGCAGCTCGTGGGTGGTGGAGGCGGTGATGCCGAAGCCGAGCTCCCGCGTCTCGTGCGCCAGCGCCGACACCAGCATCAAGGGATCGTGCTTGGGAAACTGCGCCCCGGCGCGGATCGAGGCATCGGCGGAGCCGCCATAGACGTCATGCACGCCGATGCCGTCGGCAATGAAGAGGGCATCGAACTTGCCCCGCTCCAGGATCTTCGCCAGCTCCACCCAGTAATCGAGGTCCTTGTACTCGGCGCCGCGGCTGCGCGGGTGCGCCCACAGGCCGGGGGAGAGGTGCACCGGGCTGAAGCCGATGAAGCCGTTGAGGCGGATCTGGCGGGTCATGGGGATGAGTCTTTCGCGCGGCGCGCTCAGCGCTGGAGGGTGGAATCGAAGGCCTCGCCCAGCGCCGCCTGGCCGAGGATCTGGGCGGTGCGGTCGTGGCCGGCATGGATGACGTGGGTCTGGAGGTCGCGCACGATGCGGCCGAGGGGATGCTCGTCGAACTGGGCGGTGGCGCCGGCGCCGTGGATCACCTTGTGGACGATCTCGAAGGCGGCATGGGCGGCGGCCGACTTCGCGCTCATGGCGGCCAGCTCCGCCGCCACCACGTCTCCCCGCCCCCAGGCCGGGATGGCCTGGGCGAACAGCGCGCGGGCGCCGTCGAGGACGATCCGCATCTCGCCGACCCGAAGCTGCGTCACCTCGGAGGCCGCCTTGCCGCGGGCCCGGGCATAGGCGACGTACCAGTCGAACAGGCCCTCGCTGGTGCCGAGATAGTTGGCGGCAAACCCCAGATGCATCCGCCCCTGCCAGCGCCCGCGCGGATAGTCCCCCGGCTGGCCCAGCACATGGAGGTCTGGCACCAGCACGTCGTCGAGCCGGATCACCGACGAGCGCGCCGCCCGCATGCCGCTCGGCCGGTACCAGTCGTCCTCGATGGCGACCCCGGCCATGCCGGGCTCGATCAGCAGCATCAGGTGGTTCTGGAAATAGTCGTCGACGCCCTCGATGGCGGCGAAGGCGATGATGAGGTCGGCGGCCGGGGCGTTGGTGGCGAAGTTCTTGACCCCGCTGACCCGCCAGCCGCCCTCCACCCGCCGGGCCTTGGTGGCGAACTTGTACATGTCGACCCGCCCGGGCTCGCTGCCCACCGTGGCGAGCAGGCTGAAACGGGCCGCCAGCGGGCGCACGAAGCGCTCCACCTGCGCCGGGGTGGCGAGGCTTTCCAGCAGCCAGAAGGCGTGGTTGTGCACCTGGAAGCAGTGCCCGGTGGCGGCGTCGCCGTGGCAGATGGTGCGCAGAAGTTGCAGGAACAGCGCCGGATCGGCGCCCAGCAGGCTGCCGTCGAGGCCGCCATTCTCGCGGCTCACGGTGGCGTGGAGCAGGCCCCGATCGAAGATCTCCCGCAAATTCTCCAGCGGCAGGCGTTCGGCCGCCTCGTTGGCGGCGGCGCGAGCGCGGAACACCGCCACCGCGTGGCGGTCCAGCTCGTTGAGGGTGTCGGCGGTCAGCACCACCTCGGGGTCCAGCATGGCAGGCCTATGGTCAGGGCTCGGGGAAATGGCAGGCGACCCGGTGGTCCGGGCCGAGGGCACGCAGCACCGGCTTCTCGGCCCGGCAGCGCGCTTCGGCTCGCGGGCAACGGGGATGGAAGGCGCAGCCCTGCGGCGGATCGAGGGGCGAAGGGATCTCCCCCGCCACCGCTGCCTCGTGCGCGATGCTGGGCTCGGCGGCGGCAATCAGCGCCCGTGTGTAGGGATGGGCCGGCCGCTCCAGCACCGCGGCCCGGCTGCCCAGCTCCATGAACTGGCCGAGATAGAGCACGCCGATGCGGCTCGCCATGAAGGCCACCACCGCCAAATCGTGGGAGATCAGCAGGTAGGTGAGGGCCAGCCGGTCCTGCAGGTCCTTCAGCAGGTTGAGCACCTGGGCCTGGATCGACACGTCGAGGGCGGAGACCGGCTCGTCGAGCACCAGGAGCTTCGGATCGAGCGCCAGCGCGCGGGCGATGGCCACCCGCTGGCGCTGGCCGCCGGACAGGGCGCCGGGATGGCGATCGGCGAAATCCTGCGGCAGCCCCACCTGCCGCAGCAGCTCGCCCACCCGGGCGCGATAGGCCCGCTCGTCGGCGAGCGGACGCTGGATGCGCAGCGGCTCGTCGATGATCCGGCCGATGCGCATGGTCGGGTCGAGGGCACCGTAGGGGTCCTGCAGCACCGGCTGGAGGAAGCGGTGGCGCCAGGCATCGCCGGCATCGTCGGCCCGGGCGCCGAAATGGTGGCCGGCGATGCGCAGGCTGCCGCCGGTCGCCCGCTCCGCCCCCATCACGATGCGGGCGATGGTGGTCTTGCCGGAGCCGCTCTCGCCGACGAGGCCGAAGGTGCCGCCGGCCTCGATGGCGAACGACACCCCCGCCACCGCCGCCAGCGGCCGGGGCCTGGCCAGCAGCCCGCTGCGCACGGTGTAGGTCATGGCGAGGCCGGAGACCTCCACCAGCGGCGGCGGTGCAGGCGCCGGGGCGGGCGGCGGGAGGATATGGGCGTTCATTCCGCGGCCTCCGCCAGAAGCTGGGGGGCGAGGCAGGCGACGCTGCGCCCGGCCCCGAGCGCGCGGACGGCCGGCACGGCGGCGGTGCAGGCGGCGATCGCCTGGCCGCAGCGGGGGGCGAAGGCGCAGCCCTCGCCGGCCTCGCCCGGTCGCGGCGGCTGACCGGGAATGGCGGGCAGCCGATCCGGGATGGCGGCGATCCGCGGCACCGCCGCCACCAGCCCGCGCGCATAGGGGTGCGCCGGGCGGGCGAACACGGAGGCCACCGGCCCCTGCTCCACGAGGCGGCCGGCATACATCACCGCCACCTCGTCGCAGAAGCGCGCCACCGCGTGCAAATCGTGGGTCACCAGCAGGATGGCGGTGCCCCGCGCCCGCTGGATGTCGCGCAGCAATTGCAGGATCTGCAGGCGGATGGTGACGTCGAGGGCGGTGGTGGGCTCGTCGGCGATGATCAGGTCCGGCTCGCCGGCCAGCGCGATGGCGATGGCGATGCGCTGGCGCATGCCGCCGGAGAACTGGTGCGGATAGGCGCCGAGCCGCTCGGACGCCGCCGGAATGCGCACCTGCTCCATCACCGCAACGGTGCGCCGCCGCCGCTCCGCGCGCGAGCGGATGGCGTGGTGATGGCGGAACACCTCGCCGATCTGCTCGCCGACGGTGAGCAGCGGGTTCAGCGAGGTCATGGGGTCTTGGAGCACCGTGCCGATGCCGGCGCCGCGATAGCGCGCCAGCGCCTTCTGCGGCAGGCCGGCGAGGTCCTCGCCGCGGAACAGGATCCGCCCCGAGGCGACCCGCCCGCCGGGCGGCAGCAGCCCGAGCACCGACAGGCAGGTGAGGCTCTTGCCGGAGCCGGATTCCCCCACCAGCCCCAGGGTGCGCCCGGCCGCCACCGAGAGGCTCACCCCGTCCACCACCCGCGCCGCGCCGGCCGGCGAGGCGATCTCGGTGACGAGGGCGTCGAGGCGCAGAATCTCCTTGCCCATCAGGCGCCTCCCGGACCACCGGCGCCGCGCCGGCCGAAGCCGTCGGCGAGGATGTTGGCGGCCAGCACGGTGGCGAGCAGCGCCGCGCCCGGCAGCAGCGAGGTCCACCACGCCCGCTCCAGATAGGCCCGCCCCTCGGCGATCATGGTGCCCCACGACGGATCCGGCGGCTGGATGCCGAGGCCGAGGAAGCTCAGCGTCGCCTCCAGGATGATGATGAGGCCGATGTCGAGGGTCAGCAGCACCAGCAGCGTCGGCTTGACGTTGGGCAGGATGTGGGTGAGCACGATCCGCCACGACGAGGCGCCGGAAAGCCGCGCCAGCAGCACGAAGTCGCGATGCCTGAGGCTGATGGCCTCGGCCCGGATCACCCGGGCGAAGCGCGCCCAGTTGGCGAGCGTGATGACCAGGATGATGTTGACGGTGCTCGGCCCCAGCACCCCCACCATCACCAGCGCCAGGATCACCGGCGGAAGGGCGTACTGGATCTCGGCCAGCCGCATCACCACGTCGTCCACGAGGCCGCCGCGATAGCCGGCGACGAGGCCGGCGAGGGTGCCGCCGATCCCGGCCAGGGTGACCACGCACAGGGCGATGAGCAGCGACATCCGCCCGCCATGGATCACCCGGCTCAGCACGTCGCGGCCGAGCTGGTCGGTGCCGAACCAGTGGACGGCGGAGGGCGCCTTCAGCGCGTGTCCGAGATTGATGGCATTGGGATCGTACGGCGCGACGTGCGGCGCGAGCAGCGCCGCGCCGGCGATCAGCACCAGCGTCGCCACCGCCCCGAGAAAACCGATCCGGCGGGCGAGATGGCGCAGGCTCCGGCGCGGCCGGACGGCGGGCGATGCCGTTATGGCGCGGGCGAGGTCAGCGGCCATAGCGGATCCTCGGGTCGAGCGCGGCGTAGATCAGGTCCACCCCCAGGTTGATGAGGATGAACAGGACCACGGAGACCACCACCGCCGCCTGCACCACCGGATAATCGAGCTGGGAGATGGCCTCGACGATGAGGCTGCCGAACCCCGGCACCGCGAACACCGCCTCCACCGACACCGCCCCGCCCAGCAGGATACCGAACTGCGAGGCGGCGAAGGTGACCAGCGGCAGCGCCACGTTGCGCAGTGCGTGCTTCACCAGCACCACATGCTCCGGCAGGCCCTTGGCGCGGGCCATCTTGATGTATTCGCTGGCCAGCACCTGGGTGAGGTTGGCGCGGGTGAGGCGCATCAGCCCGGCGGCGGAATACCAGCCGAGGGCCAGCGTCGGCAGCACCAGATGGGCCGGCGTGCCGTAGCCGCTGGTGGGCACCAGCCGCCACTCCACCGCGAACAGGCGGATGAACAGCAGCGAGAAGAAGAAGGGCGGCGCCGCCTGCCCGAGGGCGCAGAACAGCCGCGCCGCCTGGTCTGCGATGCCGCCCGGCCGCACCGCGGAGAGGATGCCGAGCGGCACCTCGGCCACCACCGCGAACGCCATCGCCGCGCCGGTCAGGATCAGGCTCGGCCCGAGCCGTTGCAGCACCACCTCCAGCGCCGGCGCGGCGAAGCGGAACGACTGGCCGAGATCGCCGCGCGCCAGGGCGAGCAGGTAGTCGAGATATTGCAGCGGCAGCGGCCCGGAAAGGCCGAGCTGCTCGCGGAACAGCGCGCGGTCCGCCTCGGTCGCCTCCGGCGGCAGCATGAGGTGGGCGGGATCGCCGACGAGGCGCACCAGCGCGAAGATGATCGCCGTCATCACGAACAGCGTGATCGCCCCCGCGCCGAGGCGGCGCAGCACGTAGCTAGGCATCGGCCGGGGCTCCCCGCCCGGCGGCGGCCGCGGCGCCGCTCATTTCCAGCCCACCTGGCGGAAGTTGAGGAAGCCGGAGCCGGTCTGCACGTCCCAGTCGAGGCTCTTCTTCTTGGCGAAGACGTAATAGAGCTCCGAGATGAAGATGCCGGCGGCGTCATCGTGCAGGATCTGGCCGACCTGCTTGAAGATGGCGTCGCGCTCGGCTCGGTCGGGGGCCCCGTTGGCGCGCTCGATCAGCGCCTCCACCTCGGGGTTGTAGTAGTCGGACCAGGTGCCGGCCTTGGTGAACGAGCCGCCCACCGGGTGGACCGGATCGTAGATGGCGTTGGTGAACTGGGTGATGGAGAGCGGCCCGGAGGTGTGGGTGTTGTTGAGCCGGGTCCAGGCGGCATAGGCGATGCGGTCCACCTCGGCCTTCACCCCCACCTGCGCCCAGTAGGCGGCGATCGCCTCGGCCACTTCCTTCGGCTGGTCGGTGGCGCTGTAGAGCTTGATGGAGAAGCCGTTGGGATACCCCGCCTTCGCCAGCAGCGCCTTGGCCGCCTTGGGATCGTAGGCGTAGGGCTTCACGGCGGGATTGGCGCCGTAGGGATAGTATTTCGAGATGAAGGTCGGGATCGGCTCGCCGATGCCGAACAGCACGCCCTTGATGATGGCGTCCACATCGATGGCGTGGCTCAGCGCCTGGCGCACCTCGCGCTTCGACACCGGGCTCTCCGGCACGTTGGAATAGACCCGCACGAACAGCGGCGAGGCCACCGGATTGGCGATCACGTCGAGGCCCGGCTCCGCCTTCAGCCGGTCATGGTCGGCGAGCGGCACGACCACGGCGAGGTCGACCTCGCCGGTGAGGATGGCGTTCACCCGGCTGGAGGGCTCAGGAATCACCTTGAACACCAGGTTTTTGATCTTCGGCTTCTCGCCCCAATAGTCCTCGAACCGCTCCAGGACGAGGTCGCCGCCGATCCGGTACGACTTGATCTTGTAGGGGCCGGCCGAGACCGGCGCCTTGGCGAAGTCGTCGGGTGTGGCGAGCTTTTCCAGATAGTCCGCCGGCACGATGTAGAGATAGCCGGCCACCTTGTTGGCGAAGGCGCCGTCCGGCTGCTTCAGCCGGAAGCGCACGGTCAGCGGATCCGGCGTCTCCACCGTCTCCACCACCGGGGCGAAGAAGGGCCGGCGGGTGCTCTTGCTCTCCGGCTTCAGCACATGCTCCAGCGAGGCCTTCACATCCCTGGAGGTGAGCTGGGTGCCATCATGGAACTTCACCCCCGGCCGCAGCTTGTAGGTGAACACCCGGGCGTCCTCGGAGATGGCCACGTCGGTGGCGATGCGGGGGACGAGATTGCCCTTGGCATCAAAGCCGTAGAGGGTGTCGTAGAGCTGCCAGCCATAGCGCAGGCTGTCGCCCGAGACGGCGACCAGCGCATCGAGGTTGTTGAACTCCTTCTCGAGCGCGATCACCAGCGTGTCGCGATCGACGGCCGGCTTGTCGGGGGCGGCGGCCGCGGGGCTGGCAAAGAGGGCCAGCGCGAAGGCGGCCGGCAGGAGGCGACGCATGGACTTCTCCGGATATGGACAGAATGGATTGCGGGCTCAGACCGCTTCGCGGCCGGCAACGCCAGGGGCGGCGCAGGGGCGGAAGGCGGCCGCCGGGTGGCTCTGCGGCAGGCGGCTGCGGCCGGGGCCGTAGAGCTTCTCGCGCAGGGTGCCGGGGGCGTAGCCGTGCTTGAAGCGGCCGCGCCGGCGCAGCTCGGGCACCACATGGGTGCCGAAATCGGCATAGCCGCCGGGGGTCACCGCATAGCTGAGGTTGAGGCCGTCCACGTCGGTGGCGTCCACCCAGGCCTCGATCTGGTCCGCCACCTGGGCGGCCGAGCCGATGAAGACCGGCCCCCGCCCGCCGATGGCGTTGTGCTCGGCCAGCTCGCGCACCGTCCACACCCGGTCCGGATCGGCGATGGAGAAGGCCTCCAGCGCCGAGACGAGGCCCTGGGTGCGGTCGTCGAAGCGGATCGGGGCGTCGAGGTCGTAGGTCGAGAAGTCGATGCCGGTCCAGCCCGAGAACAGGATCAGCGCAGCCTCCGGATTGAGGTAGCGCCGGTAGTCGGCGAGCTTGGCGCGGGCCTCCTCCTCGGTGGCGCCGACGATGGTGGTGGCCATGGAGAAGAACAGCACCTCCTTCGGGTCGCGCCCCAGCGCTGCCGCGCGGCGGCGGGTATCGGCGACCACCGGGGCGATGACGTTCGCGCTCGGCCCGGAGACGAAGATGCACTCGGCATGGCGGGCGGCGAAGGCCCGGCCGCGGGTGGAGGCGCCGGCCTGGAACAGCACCGGCGTGCGCTGCGGCGAGGGCTCGGCGAGATGGATCGCATCCACCTGGAAATGCTGGCCGCGATGGGTGATCCGCCGAACCTTGGCGGGATCGGCGAAAATGCGGTTCGCCCGGTCGCGCACCGCCGCGTCGTCGTCCCAGCTGCATTCCCAGAGGGCGTAGACCGCATCGAGATATTCGTCGGCGATGTCGTAGCGGGCGTCGTGGGCCACCAGCGCCGTCTCGCCCACCGCGCGGGCGCCTGAGGTGGTGTGGCCGGTGACGATGTTCCAGCCGATCCGCCCCTTGGTGAGATGGTCGAGGGTCGACATGCGGCGGGCAAACGGATAGGGCGGCTCGTAGAGGGCGTTGCTGGTGATGCCGAAGCCGAGATGCGCGCTCACCCGCGCCATGGCCGAGACCGCGACGATGGGATCGAGCTTGGGGATCTGCGCCCCCACCTTCAGCGCCGCATGGTAGGAGCCGCCATAGACGTCGTTGGAGGCCATGCTGTCGGCGATGAACAGGACGTCGAACGACCCCGCCTCCAGGGTGCGGGCCAGATCGGTCCAGTAGCCCAGGGTGGTGTAGTCGAGGGAGCGGTCCTCAGGATGCCGCCACAGGCCGGGCGAATGATGCACCGGCGAGGCCATCGCAAAGGCGTTGAGGCGGATCTGTTTCTTCGCGGCCGGGGACGCGGGCGGAATCTGGGTCATGGGCGGGTCTTCCGGTCAGGCGGCGCTGGCGTGCGGATCGGCGGGGGGGGCCTCCGCGCGGCCCGGGCCCCCCGACTGGCACCCGCCCGGCGCGCCGCTCAAGCGCCCCGGTGCCGCCGTCC
>CALMSN010000152.1 GCA_937872325.1 uncultured Xanthobacter sp.
CGGAGGTGATGGTGTTCTCGGCGTCCTGCACGGGGCCGGCCAGCGCCTCACCGCCTCCGGCACCACCCGCTACACCAACGTGCGGGTCGAGGCCGAGGAAGCGGTGTTCGATCTGCCGGGCCGCGGCTACGGCCTCAGCTATTCCAACACCCAGGCGCAGCTCTTCCTGACCGCGGTGGTGGCCGGCATCGCCCGCGGCGCGCTCAACGACGCGGTGGCGCTGCTGCAGCGACGCCAGCGCAGCTTCTACTACGCCTCCGCCGCGCGCCCGGCCGACGACCTGCTGCTGCAGCAGGCCATCGGCCAGCTCTCCGCCAACGCCTTCGCCGCCGAGGCCGCGGTGCTGGCGGCCGCCGACGTTCTCGACCGCACCGGCCTTGCCCGCGACGCCGGCGCCCCCGACGCCGAGCCGGCCGTCGAGGCGGCGCTGGCCGCAGCGCAGGCCAAGATCGTGGTGGACGCCCTGGCGCTGAGCAGCGGCTCGCTGCTGTTCGAGGCCGGCGGCGCCTCGGCCACCGAGCGGCGCTTCAACCTCGATCGCCACTGGCGCAACGCCCGCACCATCGCCTCGCACAATCCGGTCAGCTACAAGGCGCAGGCCATCGGCGCCCTCATCGTCAACGGCACGCCGCTGCCGGCAAAGGGCTTCTTCTGATCGAAGGGGCGGTGCAGGGCGGGGTGGCGGTGTTCCGCAACTCTGCTCAGCTCCGAAGAGCAGGCCGGGCGCGAGGGGTTCCGCCGGCGGTGGCGGTCAGCGCCCCGAAGGCGCCTGCGCAGACGAGCGCGCCGGCCGGACTCTGCGGATGATGCCCGGGGGGCCTGCGACCTCGGCTGGACGGGACGGCAGGGCCGGGCGGGAGTTGGATCCGATGTCCACTGATCTCGCAATTCCTGAGCAAAGCTGACACCGCCCCACGTGAGGAATACGGGCCGACACCTGAAGTCAGCCCCTGCCCCTCAAGATAATGTGGGCGAAAAGTACTCTAGCGCTGCATGCCCCAGCGGCGGACGGTGCGTTCCTCGACCGCGCGGAACAGCACCTCCACCAGGAGCCCGATCACGATCACCGTGACGAGGCCGGCGAATACACGGTCGGTCAGGAGCTCGTTTCGGTTGCGGTAGACGTACCAGCCGAGCCCCCCGGCCCGCGAGGAGACGCCGAACACCAGCTCCGCCGCGATCAGGGTGCGCCAGGCGAAGGCCCAGGCGATCTTCAGCCCCGAAAGCAGCGAGGGCAGCGCCGCCGGCACCAGGATCAGAGCCACGTAGGCCGGCCCCTTCAGCCCGTAATTGCGGCCCACCAGGCGCTGGGTCTCCGGCACCTGCTCGAAGCCGGTGAGGGCGGAAAGCGCGAACGGCCACAGCACCGCATGCACCATCACCAGCAGCAGGCTGGCCTCGCCGAGCCCCAGCCACAGCATGGCCAGCGGCAGCAGCGCGATGGCCGGCAGCGGATTGAACATGGCGGTGAGGGTCAGCAGCACCTCTTTCAGGAACGGCGTGACGATGGCCAGCGAGACCAGCACCAGGGCCAGCCCCACCGCCAGGGCATAGCCCTTGAGCAGCACCACCAGCGAGGCAACGGCCGCCGGCAGCAGGTCCTCCTGGGTCAGGCCCGCCACGAGAGCGCGGACCGTGTCGGTGAAGGTGGGGAAGAGCAGCGGGCTCGCCTTCCACACCGCCGCCGCCTGCCAGATCGCGGCGAGCGCCACCAGCACCACCAGCCGGCGCACCAGGGTGAAGCTCCAGAGCCGCGACAGCGCTGAGGCGATGGCCTGCCCCGGCGAGAGGCTGCGCGCCGGCAGCGGCGGGGCGTGGGGCGCGCGGCCGAAGGTGGCGCCGGGCACCGGGGCGGTGCGGGTGATGTCGGCGTCAGATATGCCGGCGTCAGACATGGCGGCCTCCGCCGGCAAAGAGAAGCGCGTGGACATCGCGCACGATCTGCTCGAAGGCCGGAGTCCCGCGGTCGGCGAGGCCGAAGCCGGCAGTCTCGAAGGTGGCGAGGGTCCGCCCGGGATGGGCGGCGAGCAGGTGCAGGCGGGTGCCCACCAGCACCGCCTCGTCGATGGCATGGGTGACGAAGACGAGCGTGAAGCGCTGCTCCTCGGCCAGCGCCAGCAGGTCTTCCTGCAGGGTGGCGCGGGTGAGGGCGTCGAGGGCGGCGAAGGGCTCATCCATCAGCAGCACGTCGGGCTCGGCGGCGAGCGCCCGGGCGATGGCGGCCCGCTGCTTCATCCCGCCCGAAAGGGTGTGGGGATAGGCATCGAGGGCGCGGGCGAGGCCAACCTTCACCAGCGCCGCCTCGGCCCGCTCCCGCGCCTCGCGAAGCGAGAGCCGGCGGGCCACCCGCAGCGGGAAGGCGACGTTGTCGCGCACGCTCTTCCAGGGCAGAAGCTGGTCGAATTCCTGGAACACCACGATCCGGTCCGGCCCCGGGCCGGTGACCGGGGCGCCGCGAACCTCGACGGTGCCCGCGGCTGCCGGCAGGAAGCCCGCCAGCGCCTTGAGGATGGTGGACTTGCCGCAGCCCGAGGGGCCCAGCAGCACCAGCCGCTCCCCGGCCGCGACGGTGAAGCTCACGTCCTCCACCGCCCTCAGCCGTCCGGCGGCGGTGACATAGTCGAGGCTCAGGCCCCGCGCCGCGAGCACCGGCCGGGCGGCCCTGAAGGCCGCCGCCGGGGTGGAGAGAGCCGGGCCCGCCGACATGCGCGCCTCCTCAGGACCCGGAGGCGCCGTGCAGGTCGTCGAAGGTGAACTCCTTCCAGCTCGTGGGCTTGGCCTTGATGGCGCCGATCCGGTTCATGAAATCGGCGAACTTCAAGGTGCCTTGCGGGATCAGGGTGTACTGCACCTCTGGATCCGAGAGCACCTCGGCCACGAAGGCCGGATCGAGCTTCGACTGCTCGACCTTGACGTAGATCCCGGCGGCCTCGGCCTTGTTCTTCTCCACCCAGGCGGTGGCTTCCTGGAAGGCGTCGAGGAAGGCCTTGTAGGTTTTCGGATTCTCGTTGCGGAACTTGACCGTGGCATAGGCGACGGTGGGCGTCACCGGGCCCCCGAAGACGTCGTAGGACGAGAGCACCTTGTGGATCTTCGGATCCTTCAGCGCCTGGTTCTGGAACGGCGCGTTGGACAAATGCGCGGTGATCTCGGTGGAGCCGGAGAGCAGCGCCGCGGTGGCATCCGGATGGGGCAGCGTCACCATCAGGGAATCGAGCTTCTTGGCATTGCCGGGGCCGAACGCCTGCTCGGCGGCATACTGGAGGATGCGGGCCTGCACCGAGACTCCCGCCACCGGCATGGCGATCTTGTCCTTCTCGGTGAAGTCCTTGATGGACTTCACGTTCGGGTTGTTGGTGACGAGCAGGTTCGGCTGCGCCCCGAAGGCGCCGACGATCTTCACGTCGTTGGCGCTGCCGCGGGTCTTGTCCCACAAGGTGAGGAAGGGGCCGATGCCAGCGGAGGCGATGTCGATGTTGCCCGCCAGCAAGGCGTCGTTCACCGCCGAGCCGCCGGACAGGCGGGTCCAGTCCACCGTGATGTCGACGCCCAGCGCCTTGCCGTGCTTCTCGATCAGCCCCTTCTCCTTCATGACGTGGAAGGGGGTGTAGAGGGTGCCGAACTGCTGGGCGATGCGCAGCGTCCCCTCGGCCCGGGCGGACGGGGCGGCGGCACCCAGAACGAGGCCGAGGACGAGACCCGGGCCGGCGAGGCGGGCGAAGGTGCGGCGGGAAATCATGGATGCGTCCTCTCGAAGAGCTGTCAGGAGGCGGCGGCGAGGCGCCGCTCCGCGCTGTGGGAACCCACGGCGAACTCGTTGACGATGTTGTCGGAAACCTTGCGGCGGCGGCCGTCGATGCCGAGCTCGGGGAAGAGCAGCTCGGCGACCCGGTAGGTCTCCTCCAGGTGCGGGTAACCCGAGCCGATGAAGGTCTCGATGCCGATCTCCTGGTATTCGCGGATGCGGGCCGCGACGCTCTTGGGGTCGCCCACAAGAGCGGTGCCGGCGCCGCGGCGGACGAGGCCTATGCCGGCCCACAGGTTGGGGGCGATCTCCAGCCGGTTGCGGTCGCCGGGCTGCAGCGCCGCCATCCGGGCCTGGCCGACGGAATCCATCTCGTCCTTGAAGCGCTTCTGCGCGTCGGCGATCTGGGTGTCGGAGACCTGGGAGATCAGCCTGTCGGCGGCGGCCCAGGCCTCGGCGGCGGTCTCGCGGACGATGAAGTGGATGCGCAGGCCGAATTTCAGCTTGCGGCCATGTCGCGCCGCCCGGGCCTGGACATCAGCGAGCTTGCCCTTGAGCAAATGGGGCGGCTCGCCCCAGCTCAGGTACACGCTGGTATGCTCGGCCGCCACCGCGTGCCCGGCCGGCGAGGAGCCGCCGAACCACAGCGGCGGATGGGGCTGCTGGACCACCGGGAAATCCAGCCGGCCGTGCGCCACCTGGTAGTATTTTCCGCTGAAGTCCACCGTCTTGCCGGCCACCAGGTCGCGCCAGATGGAAAGGAACTCCGCCGCCTGGGCGTAGCGCTCGTCATGGCCGAGGAAGATGCCGTCGGCGCCGAGCTCGGCCGGATGGCCACCCACCACCACATTCAGCAGAAGCCGGCCGTCGCTCAGCCGGTCGAGCGCCGCCGTCTGCCGGGCGGCGAAGGCCGGCGAGGTGACGCCGGGGCGCAGCGCGACCAGGAAGCGCAGCCGCTCGGTGGCGGTGGCAAGGCCGGCGGCGGTGATCCAGCTGTCCTCGCAGCTCTGGCCGGTGGGCAGCAGCGCGCCCTTGAAGCCGAGCCGGTCCGCCGCCTGCGCCACCTCGCGGAAATAGGCGAACTCCGGCGGTCGCTGGCGGGTCTCGGACCCGAGATACGACCCGTCGCCATGCGTCGGGATGAACCAGAAGAGGTCCGGAGCCTGCGGCGCAGGCGTTGATGCGCTCATGTCGATCTCCGTGCCCACGGAGCATCGCAGGGCTCATCCTCTAATGTCAATTAATTTTGTAGATTTTATAGGCAAGGCAAAAACCGCCGGCGATCTCCGGCCACGACAGGAGAAAAAGAGGGTCAGCTGCCGCGCTGGGCCATCCGCACCAGCACGTCGCGCACCGGATCGCTGGTCCAGGCGCGGGTGACGTAGTCGCGATGGGTGATGCCGTCGGCGGTGCTGAGGAAGGCCACCGTGCCGGGCTGCAGCGGTCCGCGCAATTCGCGGTTGATGGGCACGCCCCGGGTGGCCAGCGCCTGGGCGAACTCGTCGTCGCGCCGCTTGGTGTACCGGGTATAGGCGCTGACGAAGAAGGCGGAGCGGTTGCTCATCACCCAGTTGGTGAACTTGTCCATCTCGCCATAAAGCGCATCCAGCAGCACCAGGCCCTTGACCCGGCTGCCGGCGCCACCGACGTGCAGGCTCCAGGCGGCCGAGACGAACCCGCCGCTATAGGCGACCACCACCACCGGCATGCGGGCGAAGGCGGCCTCGGAGGCCGGGTCGCCGGTCATCTCGGCGAGCCGCCCGGCGGCCTCGTCGAGGAAGCGCTTGAGCCCGCCGCGCTCCCAGAACTTGCCGGCGCTGGAATCGGCCGCGTCATAGGCGAGCTGCGGCGCCACCAGCACCGCATTCACCCCGGATTCCGTGATCTGGCGGGGCAGCTGCTGGCGATCACGCACGTCGCGGGAGAGCGTCGCGCCATGGCCGTGGAAGAAGACGACGATCACCCCGGGCTTGCGGGCATCGAAGCCGGGCGGCACATGCACCAGCACCCGATTATCGCCATAGCGGCCGCCCGAATACCCGCTCGACTGCGAGCGCGGGTTGAAGCCGCGATAAGGGAAAGCGGAATTCTGGAAGCCGACGAGGTCGGTCTTGGCCGAGCGGGCCGAGATCCCCTCGTAAGGCGACTGGGGAGAGAGCGAGGCCACCCTCTGGGTGATGAAGGCCGGGGCATCGCCGCGGGCGGCAGCCGCGCGGACCACCGTCTCGGGCACGATGCCGGCGGACGCGGTGGCCTGGGGCGCCGGCCACAGCACGTCGGGGCCTCCGCGCATGAGATATTGCCAAGTCTCGCCGCTGGGCCGCGCCGCGGCGGGCGGCATGCGGTCGCCCTTGGCGTCGCGGCGGGCCGGCCCGGCGGCGATGCTGGCGCTCGCCACGTTCTCCCGCTTCTGGACGGTGGCGGCAGCATCGGGGGCGGGCGAGGCGCAGGCCAGAAGCACGAGCGCGGCGGCCAGCAGCACGGCAAGCCCGGCCAGAGCCCAGAGGAGCGGGCGACCGGACGCCGCCTGCGGCCGATGCCGCGGCGTATCCCAGGTCGCTGTCTCCCAGCCGCGGGCCTGCCAGACTACATCCATCCGCGCGGGGATCTCCGGTGGACAGCTCGTGACGACACGCAGAGAAACCGGCCGCCGGAAGGGGCGGGCTTCGGTATTCATGCTGCGCTGGTCGAGACAAGCCATTGGATTATGTCGGTATCGTGAGCAGACATTGCGTTTTAGGCGGCGATTCCTGTCCGGACGGCACCTTACGTAGGGGCGCGGCGATGGTATTCCTCGCCACCCCCTATCATTCCACCGCGCATCCGCGGCGGCGACGGCAGGTGTCCGCACCTCCTGTGCTTCATGCGCGCAGTTGATCGGAACCGCACTGCAGTCCATCGACTTCACCGGCGGCACCAGGGTGCCTGACGAGCCGGCCGAAGCCGCGTCGCAAACCCTGAATCCGCCGATCCATGAAGGATTTAATCACCATCTCCTTTAACCATTGATTACCGTCCGGGCGGCGGCAATGCCGCTTGCAATTGACGACGGATGTGTAAGACAGTCCGCGTGGGGGAATGCAGCGCGGGGCGATCGCATGGCGGTCTCCGACGAGGGGGAGGTCTTGGTGTCGGAGGCACGTAAGGAGGTCGGCACCAAGGTGTCGATGCTGGCCGCGGCTGCCCTGGTGGTGGCCGACATGATCGGCGTCGGCGTCTTCACCAGCCTCGGCTTCCAGGTGAAGGACATCCCCTCGGGCTTCCCGATCGTCATGCTGTGGCTGGTGGGCGGTATCGTGGCGCTGTGCGGCGCGGTCTCCTACGCCGAGCTCGCCGCCATGTTCCCGCGCTCCAGCGGCGAATATAATTACCTCTCGCGCGCCTATCACCCGGTCGCCGGCGTCCTTGCCGGATGGCTTTCGGCCACCGTCGGCTTCGCGGCGCCGGTGGCTCTCGCCGCCATGGCGCTCGGCCAGTACGGCCGCGCCATCATGCCCGGGGTGCCGCCGCTGCTGCTGGGCATGGTCGTGATCTGGGCGGTCTCGCTGGTCACCCTGCGCGGGCTGCGCGACAGCAGCGCCCTGCAGACCGCGGGCACCGCGGTGAAGGTCGGCCTGATCCTGGCGTTCCTGGTCTCGGGCTTCGCCCTTGCCAGCCCGCAGCCCATCTCCTTCACCCCGGTGTCCGGGGATGCGGGCCACCTGACGAGCGCCGCCTTCGCGCTCAGCCTCGTCTTCGTGATGTATTCCTATTCCGGCTGGAACGCGGCCACCTACATCGTCGGCGAGATCGCCGATCCGCAGCGCAACGTGCCCCGCGCCCTGCTGCTGGGCACCGCGCTGGTCACCGTGCTCTACGTCGCGCTCAATGCGATGTTCCTCTACACCACCCCCATCAGCGCGCTCGCCGGGCAGATCGACGTCGCGGTGATCGCCGGCAAGCACATCTTCGGCGATTTCGGCGGCCGGCTTGTGGGCGCGCTCATCTGCGTCGGCCTCGTCTCCTCCATCAGCGCCATGATGTGGATCGGGCCGCGGGTCATCTCCACCATGGGCGAGGACATCCCGGCACTGCGGATGTTCGCCCGGCGGACGGGCCGAGGCATTCCAGCCGCCGCCATCGTGTTCCAGCTCCTGGTGGCCAGCGTGCTGCTCGCCACCCAGAGCTTCGAGGCGATCCTCGACATGATCCAGTTCGCACTGATCGCCTGCTCGTTCGCCACCGTCGCCGGGGTCATCAAGCTGCGCATCACCCGGCCCGATCTGCCGCGCCCGTACCGGGCCTGGGGCTATCCGGTCACGCCGCTCATCTTCCTCTCGGTGGCGGCGTTCATGATGTACTACCTCATCACCGAGCGGCCGCTGCAGTCGCTGGCCGGCGTGCTGGTCATGGCGTCCGGGCTGGTGGTGTACTTCGTTTCCAGGAAGGCGGACGCCGCCGAGCCCGTGGGTTCAAACTGAGATCCTCCCCCATGCTTCATCGCGCGCTGCTGCTGGCTGCGGCCTTCACGATCCTGCCCCCGATCGCCCTCCAGGCCGCGGAGACCGTGCCCGAGACGGCCCAGGCGCCGGTGCCGGCATCCTCCGAGCCCGCCGCTTCCCCCGCGCTTCCGGTGGCCGGGGATGCCGCACCGGCAGTGCCGGTGGTCGAAGTCCCGCAGGCGGCGACACCGGCCACGGCCGATACCGCTCCGGCCCCAGCCGCTGTAGCGCCCCCGGTCGCCGCCCACGCGCAGCCGGAGGCGGACAAGCCGGCAGCCGCCCCCGCTGCCGCACAGGCATCCCCGGCTGCGGCTCCGCCCCACGCCGAGGCTGAGAAGGCCGCGCCTGCCGCGGCGCCCCGCGCCGCGGAACAGGACAAGGCTCCGGCGCCGCGTGCCCCTGAGCCGGACAAGACCCCGGCGCCCCGCGCCGCGGAGCAGGACAAGGCCCCGGCGCCCCGCGCCCCCGAGCCGGACAAGACCCCGGCGCCCCGCGCCGCGGAGCAGGACAAGGCCTCGGCGCCCCGCGCCCCCGAGCCGGACAAGACCCCGGCGCCCCGCGCCGCGGAGCAGGACAAGGCCCCGGCCCCGCGCGCTGCGGAAACCAGCATCTATAACGACACCGCGCGCCTCATCGCCGGACTGGCCCCTCCCGCCACCTCGCCTCTGGCCCGGCTGGCCGCGGACAAGGAATGGCAGCGCTACGCCCAGTCGCTGAACAACACCTTCACCCAGGTGGAGCAGCGCCAGCTCACCAAGATCCGCGCCTGGTCGGCCAAGAACATGCCGGCGCCGCAGCCGACCCTGTTCTACACCTTCAGCGGGCCTGACTTCCTTTATGCCAGCGCCTTCTTCCCCAAGGCCCGGACCTATGTGCTGGCCGGGCTGGAGCCGGTCGGGCCGATCCCCGATCTCACCCGGCTGAAGGGCAGCGTCGTGCCGGCGCTGCGCCAGGTGCAGGTGTCGCTGAGCAGCATCCTCAACTACAGCTTCTTCATCACCAACGACATGAAGTCGCAGCTGCGCAGCGGCCAGGTCACCGGCACGCTGCCGATCCTCTACGTGTTCCTGGCCCGCACCGGAAACACCATCCAGCAGGTGGAGCTCATCCGGCTCGACAGCGCCGGCGCGGTGCTTCCCGATACCGGCACCGCTCCCGCCGGCGCGAGCCAGGGGGTGAGGATCGCTTTCACCAGCCCCGAGGGCGAGGCGAAGACACTCTATTACTTCACCACCAACCTCGCCGACGACGGGGTGCGCAACAGCGGCTTCCTGAAGTTCCTGGAATCGCTCGGCCCGGCGGACGCCTTCCTGAAGAGCGCCTCCTATCTGCTGCACTCCGGCGGCTTCTCGAAGATCCGGGACTTCCTGCTGGCGAACAGCTCGGCCATCGTGCAGGACGATTCCGGCATTCCGCTCAGCAACTTCAACCCCAAGGGCTGGGATCTGCGTCCCTTCGGCCGCTATGCCGGGCCGATCAAGCTGTTCGCCGGCCGGCAACAGGCGGGATACGCCAAGCTGTTCCAGAAGAGCACGCCCATCGACTTCGGCATCGGCTATCGCTGGCGGCCGAACGAGTCCAACCTGCTGCTGGCGATCAAGGCCAAGTCCACGGCCCAGGGCGAGTAAAGCGCGATCCCCGCACATGGAGCCGCGCGGCGGCTTCATGTGCCGGGACAAGCGGGGTGGATCGGCCTTATATCAGCGCCTGGGCGGTCCTGTCGTTCAAGGCGCGATTGACGGAACGGTCGGGACCCCGTGCCGCTCCCCATGACGGGATGGCTCTCCAGCGTTCCCCAGTTTCGCTGATAGGCAGATCCGGCTCCAGCACGCAGATGCTTTCACGGCCCGCAGGGGTTGCCGACGCCGCGGGCGTCGCCCGATCATGCGACAGCTCATTGATCGGCAACGGACTTGTCGCTTGGTCCCCATCGCCGAGGCGAAGGGGCACCGGGCGGCTTAGAGCTTCTAACAAAACCTCTGGGGTCGGCTCACCGGGCCTTTTGGCATCCTGCGGCGTCGCCGATCCTCGCCGATGCTTGCGGCATCGACTGCATTCGGCGTTCGGCAGGAGACCCAAAAGTCCTCAGCCCAGAGGTCTTGCGAGAAGCTCTTTGCCCCTCCCGGGCGTGCCGGATCAGCTTGCGCCGCACGCCCATAGGCGCCCGACCCTCTCACGGTGCATGAGCGGCGGCTCCGCCGATCAGACCGAGCCCATCTCCCCGGATCACGCATCAGGAGGCGCGATCCAGCTCTCGCTCACGCGGTCGGCTTCAGCGCGGCGAGCTCGCCCGGCAGGGCATAGGCCCACTGGCTGATGGAGCCGGCGCCCAGGCAGATCACATAGTCGCCGGGCTTGGCCAGCGCCGCGACCTCGCCGGCCAGGGCTTCGGGACCTGCGAGCGCGGCGGCGCTGCGGTGGCCGTGGGCGCGCAGCCCCTCCACCAGATGGTCGCGGTCGATCCCCTCGATGGGCGCCTCGCCGGCCGCATAGACCGGCGCCACCAGCACATGGTCGGCATCGTTGAAGCAGGTGCAGAACTCGTCGAACAGCGAGGCGAGGCGGCTGTAGCGGTGCGGCTGCACCACCGCGATCACCTGCCCGTCGCTGGCCGCCCGGGCGGCCTTCAGCACCGCGGCGATCTCCACCGGATGGTGGCCGTAATCGTCGTACACGGTCACGTCGTTCCAGTCGCCGGTGCGGGTGAAGCGGCGCTTCACGCCGCCGAAGCCGGCGATGGCCTCGAGGATCTTCGCGTCCGGCACCTTCAGCTCGTGCGCCACCGCGATGGCGGCTGTAGCGTTGAGGGCGTTGTGCTTGCCCGGCATGGGCAGCTTCAGGCCGCGGATCTCGTGCACGGTCTCGCCCGCCCGGTTGCGGAAGACGACGCCGAAGCGGGTGATGCCGCCCTTCAGGTCCACATCCACGAGGCGCACGTCGGCCTGCGGGTTCTCGCCATAGGTGATGACGCGGCGGTCCTCGATGCGGCCCACCAGCGCCTGCACCACCGGATGGTCAATGCACATCACCGCGAAGCCGTAGAAGGGCACGTTCTCCACGAAGGCCTTGAAGGCCTCCTGCACCTTGTCGAAGGTCTTGAAGTGGTCCAGATGCTCGGGATCGATGTTGGTGACGATGGCCACCTCGGTGGGCAGCTTCAGGAAGGTGCCGTCGCTCTCGTCGGCCTCCACCACCATCCAGGTGCCGTCACCCAGGCGCGCATTGGTGCCGTAGGCGTTGATGATGCCGCCATTGATGACGGTGGGGTCGAAATTGCCGGCATCGAGCAGGGTCGCCACCAGCGAGGTGGTGGTGGTCTTGCCGTGGGTGCCGGCGATGGAGACGCAGCTCTTCAGCCGCATCAGCTCTGCCAGCATCTCGGCCCGGCGCACCACCGGCAGGCGCCTCGCCCGCGCTGCCACCAGCTCGGGATTGTCGCGCCGGATGGCGGAGGAGACCACCACCACGTCGGCGCCGTCCACGTTCTCGGCGGCATGGCCGACCATCACCTTGATGCCGGCCTCGCGCAGGCGCTTGACGTTGGCGCTGTCGGCGACGTCGGAGCCCTCGACCTCGTAGCCGAGATTGTGCAGCACCTCGGCGATGCCGCTCATGCCGATGCCGCCGATGCCGATGAAATGGATGGAGCCGAGGCCGGACGGCAGCTTCATGCCGGTTTCCCCTGAAATGTCTTGACGGTGCCGCCCGCCACCAGGTGGCGGACGAGGTCGCAAAGCCGCGATGCGGCGTCGAGCGTGCCTGCGCTTCTGGCCCGCCCGGCCATCTGCGTCAATTGCGAAGGCGCGCCGGCAAAGGTCTCGAGCTCGGCAGCGAGGCGGGCCGGATCGAACTCCATCTGCAGATGGACCGACTTTTCGAGCTTCTGGTTCTTCGCGTCGGCGAGGAAATCAGCGAGCAGGTAGTTCTTCTTGATCGCGGAATAGTCGCC
>CALMSN010000153.1 GCA_937872325.1 uncultured Xanthobacter sp.
GCCGGGCATCAAGTCGAGCCGGGTGATCGGGCTGGCCGACGACATCGCCCGCTCCATGAGCGCCATCTCCGCCCGCGTGGCGGTGGTGGAGGGGCGCAACGTCATCGGCATCGAGCTGCCCAACCGGCGGCGCGAGACGGTCTGGCTGCGCGAGCTGCTGACCCAGTACGCGGGCTCCGAGATCAAGGGCAAGCTCGGCCTGTGCCTCGGCAAGACCATCGGCGGCGCGGCGGTGAACGTCGACCTCCCCCGGATGCCCCATTTGCTGGTCGCCGGCACCACCGGCTCGGGCAAGTCGGTGGCCATCAACACCATGATCCTGTCGCTGCTCTACCACCACACGCCGCAGACCTGCCGGCTGATCATGATCGACCCCAAGATGCTGGAGCTCTCGGTCTACGAGGGCATCCCGCACCTCCTCACCCCTGTGGTGACCGACCCCAAGAAGGCGATCATCGCCCTCAAGTGGGCGGTGAAGGAGATGGAGGACCGCTACCGCAAGATGAGCCGCCTCGCGGTGCGCAATATCGACGGCTTCAACGCCCGGGTCCGGGAGGCTGCGGCCAAGGGCGAAGTGATCCGCCACATGGTCCAGGCCGGCTTCGACAAGGAGAACGGCGAGGCGCTCTTCGAGGAGCGCGACATGGACCTCACCCCGCTGCCCTTCATCGTGGTCATCGTCGACGAGATGGCCGACCTTATGATGGTGGCCGGCAAGGAGATCGAGGGCGCCATCCAGCGCCTCGCCCAGATGGCCCGGGCCGCCGGCATCCATCTGGTGATGGCCACCCAGCGGCCGTCGGTGGACGTCATCACCGGCACCATCAAGGCCAATTTCCCCACCCGCATCTCGTTCCAGGTGACCTCGAAGATCGACAGCCGCACCATTCTCGGCGAGATGGGCGCGGAGACCCTGCTGGGGCAGGGCGACATGCTCTACATGGCCGGCGGCGGGCGGATCTCCCGCGTCCACGGGCCGTTCGTGTCCGACGCGGAGGTGGAGCACGTCGTGGCCTTCCTGAAGGCCCAGGGCGGTCCGGACTATCTCGATGCGGTGATCCTCGACGAAGCCGACGGCTTCGTGGACGAGGATGACGCGGTGTTCGACAAGAGCGACCTGGGCGAGGTCTCGGGCGACCTCTACGAGCAGGCGGTGGCGGTGGTGATGCGCGACCGCAAGGCCTCCACCTCCTACATCCAGCGCCGGCTGCAGGTGGGCTACAACAAGGCCGCCTCGCTCATGGAGCGGATGGAGAACGAGGGCATCGTCGGCCCGGCCAACCACGCCGGCAAGCGCGAGATCCTCTCCTTCTCGCGGCCGGGGTGAGGGGGCGTTCCTGCTCTCCCCCGGCAGCCCCCTCCCAACCCTCCCCCGCAAGCGGGGGAGGGGCCCAGGGGTGCCGGAGAGTCCCCAGGCCTGCCCGCGCATCACCCATAAAAAAACCCCCGCGCGGCTGGAGCAGCGCGGGGGTTTTCGTTTCAGACGGCGCTCAGCGCTGGCCGCAGGCTTCCAGCACGTCGTCGAAGGTGCGCAGGCCGGCCTTCGGCGAGTTCACCAGCACGGCCATGTTGCCGGGGGCGTGCTGGTTCTTCCACATCTTGGTGTGGGCGAGCGGGATCTCGACCCAGGGGAACACCTCCGACATGCACGGGTCCACCCGGCG
>CALMSN010000154.1 GCA_937872325.1 uncultured Xanthobacter sp.
CGCCCCCCCCCCCGGCCCGGCAGGCGGCGCGGAACCGCCGGCACCTTCACCTGCGGCTCGGCCTTGAGCAGCTCGCCGATGCGCTCGGCGGCGCCCACCGTGGCGGAGATTTCGCCCCAGGTCTGCGACAGGTCGCCCAGCGCCGACGCAGCGAACACCGCATAGAGCACGAACTGGCCGAGCGCGCCGGCGCTCATGGTGCCGGCCATCACCCCGTTCGCGCCCACCCACAGCACGATGACGATGGAGGCGAAGATGAGGAAGATGGCGACCAGGGTCAGCAGCGACCGCGCCCGGATCGCCGACCGCGAGGCGTCGAACGCACGCTCCACGTCGGCATCGAAGCGGCCGCGCGCGCCCTGCTCGGCGGTGGAGGCCTGCAGCGCGCGCATGGCATTGAGCGCCTCGGCGGCATAGGCGGAGGCATCCGCCAGGGTGTCCTGGGCATGGCGCGAAAGCCGCCGCACCCGCCGCCCGAACGCCACCAGGGGCAGCACAATGACCGGGATGGCGAGGAGGACGAGGCCGGAGAGGCGCGGGCTCGTCACCACCATCATCGCCACCGCGCCGATGCACAGCACGACGTTGCGCAGCGCAGTGGAGGCAGAGGCGCCCACCGACGCCTTGATATGGGTGGTGTCTGCGGTGAGTCGCGAGGTCAGCTCGCCCGAGCGCGCCGCATCGTAGAAGGCGCCGTCGAGGCTCACGAGGCGGGCGAACAGCGCGCTGCGCAGGTCCGACACCACCCGCTCGCCCAGCGTGTTGACGAAGTAGTAGCGCGCGGCCGAGGCGAGGGCGAGAACCGCCACCAGCACCAGCAGCATCTGGAAATAGCTGTCGATCAGCCCGGCGTGGTCGGCGGAGAATCCGAAGTCGATCATCCGCCGCACCGCCACCGGCAGCGCCAGGGTGGACCCCGCCGCGGCGAAGATGGACAGGAAGGCCGCCACCAGCAGCCCGCGATAGCGCACGATGAAGGGCCACAGCCCCTTGAGCGGCGCAAGGTCCGGACGGCCCCGGCGCGGCGGCGCGGCGCCCGCGGACGAGGGAGCGGCGGCGGAGGCTGCGGTGTCGGCTTGTGTCAAGGCATCCACTCGGTTATAGACCCGCGACTCCCGTCAGGAACCGGAATTGACGCTGCGGGCACCCGCAATCGGGCTCGGCGTGGCGATAAGGACTGAACCAATGAAGAGCGACATCCACCCCGACTACCACTTCATCAAGGTGGTGATGACGGACGGCTCCGAGTACACGACCCGGTCGACCTACGGCAAGGCGGGCGACAGCCTCCAGCTCGACATCGACCCGCGCACCCATCCGGCCTGGACCGGCGGCAGCCAGCAGCTCATGGACCGCGGCGGCCGCGTGTCGCGCTTCAAGAACAAGTTCGGCGCGCTGCTCAAGGGCTGAGCGCGGACCCGCCGGCCGGCGCGAAAAGCAGCCGGCGCGGGTTGATGTCGCAGAGGCGGAAGGGTCGAAGGGTCGCACCGGGGACAGGGCCGCGGTGGTTCGGCGAGATGCCGGCACCGCCGATCGGCGCGGTCTGCCCGGCGCCTTCCGACCCGCCAAAAGAAGAGCCGCCGGTGAGGCGGCTCGAGGGGTCTCGGGAGGATGCCCGCCCCGCAAGCGCTTCGTGAGTGCGCAGCGCACGCGGGGCAACTCATATTCCCGGAAAACCGGTTTCGAATTGGTTAACGGGCGCCTTGGCCTGCCCCGAGATCAGGCGGCAAGATCAGGCGGTGCGGAAGAACGCATCGGCGGCGGCACGCGAGGCCGCCTTCTGGGCCTGGGCGGCCTCCAGCCGGACGATCTCCGCCCTCAGCGCCTCGATGCGCTCGCCGATCTCCTCCAGCGACAGCCGGGACAGGTCCGCCCCGATGAGCGATTCGCGCGGCGCTGCCTGCTTCTCGTCGTCCATGGCCCGTCCCCTCGTGGTTGCGGCGCGCTTATCATAGCCTCGCCCCCCGGCAGGAAAAAAGACCATGGGACACAGTCGCCCAGGCCCGGCGGGAATTGGCGGGATCGACGCCATTTCAGCGCATTCCCGCCCATCATGAGCCGGCCATGCCTTGCCCGCGCCCCACGGCTTGGCTAGTGATCCCTATTCGACCCGACCGCGTGTCGGGGGCGGAGACCTGACGTTGCGCTCGTTCCTCGCACATCTTCTCGGGTTCGCTGTCGCCCTAGTCCTCGCGACGGCGACGCCCGCTGCCGCCATGGAGGCGGTGAACCTGCGGCTCGACGCCAAGGTGACGGACCTGCTCCCGGCCCTCCAGCGCGAGACCACCGATTCCGGTCGGTTCCAGCTCTCCGCGGCGCCCGATGCCGAAGGCGTGGTGCGGCGGATCGAGGTGCCGAGCTCGGACGGGCGCTCGCATGTGGACTGGGCGGCCTTCGCCCTCACCAACAACACCGACGAGCAGATCGACCGGCTGATCGTCGCCCCGCACTACCGGATGGTGGGCTCAGGGCTGTTCTGGCCGGACCTCGGCAACCGGCGCATCACCGCCCTCACCCCGAGCCAGGGCTTCAAGCCGGACCGCCAGTCCGCCCCCGATGCCGACGTCTTCCTGGTGACCCTGGATCCCGGCTCCACCGTCACCTTCGTCGCCGAGCTGGCGGGGCCGAACCTGCCGCAGCTGCATTTGTGGGAGCCCGACGCCTACAAGGACCGGGTCAACGCCTTCACCCTCTACCACGGCATCGTCATCGGCATCGCCGGCCTGCTGGCGCTGTTCCTCACCATCCTGTTCGTGGTGAAGGGCTCGGTGATGTTCCCCGCCGCGGCGGCGCTGGCGTGGGCGGTGCTGGGCTATATCGGCCTTGATTTCGCCTTCTGGTCCAAGGTGTTCGGCCTGTCGCCGGTGGCCGAGCAGTTCTGGCGGGCGGCCGGCGAGGCGATCCTCACCGGCACCCTGCTGGTGTTCCTGTTCGCCTATCTCAACCTCAACCGCTGGCATGTGCGCTACGTGCACGTGGCCGCCGGCTGGCTCGCCTTCCTGTTCGGCCTCGTGGCGATGGCGCTGCTGGACGCGCCGCTGGCCGCCGGCATCGCCCGCCTGTCCCTGCTGGCGGTGGCCATCGCGGGGCTCGCGGTGGTGACCTGGCTGTCGCAGCACAGCTACGACCGCGCGGTGCTCATCATCCCCACCTGGTCGCTGCTGGTGGTGTGGGTCATCATGGCCGGCCTCGTGGTGGGCGGGGTGGTCACCAACGACCTCGCCGCCCCGGCCCTCTCCGGCGGCCTGGTGCTGATCGTGATGCTGATCGGCTTCACGGTGATGCAGCACGCCTTCGCCGGCATCGGCGGCATCCAGGGCTCGACCTCGGAGCTGGAGCGCCGGGCGTTGGCGCTGGCCGGCTCCGGCCTCATCGTGTGGGACTGGGACGTCGACACCGACCGCATCTTCACCTCGCCCGAGGCCGAGGAGGCGCTCGGCCTCAAGCGTCATTCGCTGGAGACCGAGGCCGCCGGCTGGCTCGACGTGCTGCACCCCGCCGACCGCGACCGCTTCCGCGCCACCCTCGACGGCATCATCGACCAGCGCCGCGGCCGCATCGACCAGGATTTCCGCCTGCGCGCGGTGGACGGGCACTACCTCACCTTCAACCTCAAGGCCCGCCCGGTGGTGGGCGCCGACGGCGAGGTGGTGCGCTGCGTCGGCACCCTGTTCGACGTCACCGGCGAGCGCATCGCTGCCGAGCGCCTGCTGCACGACGCGGTGCGCGACAACCTCACGGGCCTCTCCAACCGCGAGCTATTCCTCGACCGGCTCCAGCAGGCCCTCACCTTCGCCCGCCTCGACGAGCGGATGAAGGTGACGGTGATGGTGATCGACCTCGACCGGTTCAAGCAGGTCAACGTCCGCCTCGGCATGGCGGTGGCCGATTCCATCCTGCTCACCGTCGCCCGCCGGCTGATGCGGCTCTTGAAGCCGCAGGACACCCTGGCCCGGGTCTCCGGCGACCAGTTCGGCCTGATCCTGCTCTCCGAGCGCGATCCCGAGCGCATCACCACCTTCGCCGACACCCTGCGCCGCTCGCTGCGCGCGCCGATCACCTTCGCCGACAAGGAGATCTTCATCACCGCCTCCATCGGCCTCGTCCTCGCCGGCGGCGAGGGCAAGAAGGACGACGTGGTGAAGGACGCCGAACTGGCGATGTATTTCGCCAAGCGCATCGGCGGCGACCGCATCGAGGTGTTCCGCCCGGCCATGCGCCAGCAGAAGACCGACCGCGCCGCCCTCGAGGCCGAGCTGGGCCAGGCCCTGGCCGGCGGCCAGATGTTCGTGCGCTACCAGCCCATCGTGCGGCTGGGCGACCGGGCCATCGGCGGCTTCCGCGCCCATCTGCGCTGGAACCATCCCCGGCTCGGCGAGATGGCGGCGGCCGGCGCGCTGCCGCTGGCGGAGGAGGGCGGCCACATCCTCGACCTCCGCCTGTTCGCCCTCGACCAGGCGGCGA
>CALMSN010000155.1 GCA_937872325.1 uncultured Xanthobacter sp.
TAGCGCCCGGCAGGAGGGCGGCCTCCTCGAAGGAATCGGGGCCGCCCTCAAGCCATTCGGCCAGCGGCAGGAACCGCTTGCCGCGGGCGACCGGGCCCCTGGCCAGCTCGCGGGCGGCCAGCACCTGCCGGTCGGCCTTCTCCTCCAGCAGCTTGGCGCGGCGCTGGAAGGCGAGGCGCGCGCCGTCGCCCGCCGCATCCGGCAGCGCGTCCAGCAGCTCGGCGACGCCGGCCGCCAGCATCCGTGCGAGGCCGAGCTGGCCCAGCGCCAGCGCCAGCATGTCGCGATCGGCCGAGCCGAAGCAGCGGGCCAGCTCCGCGCGCACCTCGTCGCGGATCAGCCGCAGCGAGCGCCGGCCGCCGAGGCCCTCGCTCGCCAGCCGCAGCACCTCGCCGAGGAAGCGCGCCGCCGCCACCGGGCCGAGCGCGCGGTCGAGCCGGGCGCCGTAGGGAATGCGGCCCTCGGCGCTGCGCCGCACGGCATCGAACACCAGCTCGGCCCCGCCGAGCTCGAGGAAGGCGCGATGACCGAGCCCGGCCCGCGCCGCATCGTGCAGCAGGCCGATGGCGGTGGGCTTGTCGACGAAGGTCTGCAGCGTCTTGCGCGCCTTGTTCCAGTCGATGAGGAAGGGGATGTGCGCCCCCACCGCCTCCAGGAAGGCGAAGGTCTCGCGCTCGTCGCGCGCCTGGTGGCGGCCGGTGACGAGGTAGAAGCTGCCGCCCTCGGCCAGCCCCTCCACGCTGCGCTCGGCCAGCGGGGTCCAGGTGGCCGGGAAGTCGCGGAACAGGTCGATGAAGAACTTCGCCCGGGCGCGGTGGACGTCGGTGTAGGTCACCACCGTCTCCGGCCCGTCGATGGTGATGATGATGACGTGGGCGTCGGTGGTGCCGATGTCGTTCTGGATCACCAGGCGGCCGCCAGAGCGGCTGGCGGTGGTGTCGAGGCCGGGATGGCCGAAGATCAGCCGCCGGGTGCGGTTGAGGCCCCGCATGAAGGCCTCGATGCGGATCCGGTCCGGGGCCTCGACGCCGAGAGCGTGGGCGCCGGCGATCACCTCCTCCGCCACCGCGGCGGAAAGCTGGTTGATGGCCTTGTGCAGGTCCATCACCAGGAGGTGGGCGCTATCCTCAGCGCCGCGCCGGGCCGAGGTGAGGCGGGTGAGGGTCGCATCGTCCAGGGCGGCATCGTCCGGGGGCGCGTTTTCCGGGGCGCCGCCGGAGAAGCCAGACCGCAGCCGACCGAGGCGGGCGGCGAAATCGGGGGTGCCGGCGACGCCGGCCGCATCCAGGGGAGCGATCATGGCATCGATGTCGTCGAGCACGCCGTGCAGCAGGCGGCGGGCGCCTGGCACCGCATAGGTCCCCTCGCCCAGCACCCGCGCGCCGGCGATGGCGGCGTCGAGCGCGTCCTCGGTGGCGCCGGCAGCGCGGGCTTCGGCCGCCAGGGCCCGCACCGGCCGCTGCGGCATGCGGGCGTGGGCCACCGCCTCCTGCAGCGCGGTCATCCGCAGCTTCGCCCGGTCGTTGGCCGCGAGCGCGCCCTTCAGCAAGGCGGGAAGGAGAAGCCCCGCCTCGCCGAGTTCCTCGACGATCTGGGTCTTCTTCATCTGCGCGCCTCCGCATGTTCACGACTTGTCCCGCGACAGGCGGCGCGAGATTACCTGCGTACGAAGATCATGTGACAGGGGGACGACACCCGGTGCCCGCCGCCAAGGGCGGATCGAGAGCAGGTGATCTGCGCGCGGGATCGGCCGGTCGGCATTCTGGCGGCCGGCATCTGCCGCGGACGGTCCGCACGTCCGCAGCCCCCGGCCCGGAGATTGCGCAGGGCGCTCTTGACCGGCCGCCCGGCTGCGCTTTCATGCAGCGCACAATCGCGAGAGCGGCACCGCGACCCTTTGCCGGAACGCCCTTTCCCGCTTACACCGCGGCCCGAGCCCGCCCCCGGGCAATACGGAGAGGCTTTCCTCCCCCTGCCCTCGCCCGAAAGCGGCAGAAGGTGCCACCGCGCCTTGAACCGGACGGCCGATTTCAAGCCGACAAACGAGCCGTCCCCGTGCGGGATGCCACATTCGCAGGTATAAGCTGTCTGATCCCGGCCCTTTGGAAGCACAGGCGACATGAATTCCAGCCTCGACCCCGCGTTTGCGCGCACCGCCGCACGGGCCGCGTCCCATGACGACGAGGCGCTGCGCCGCACCGTGCATCGGCTGGCCGACTACATGAATTCCTGCATCCTCGGGCAGAAGGCGTTCGTGGAGCTGCTGCTGGTGGCCGTGCTGGCCGATGGGCACCTCCTGGTGGAAGGCGCGCCGGGCCTTGCCAAGACCAAGGCCATCAAGGCGCTGGCCAAGGCCATCGACTGCGACGACCAGCGCATCCAGTTCACCCCGGACCTCTTGCCCTCCGATCTGACCGGCACCGACATCTACCGCCCCGAGGACGGCAGCTTCCGCTTCCAGCCGGGGCCGGTGTTCCACAACTTCATCCTGGCCGACGAGATCAACCGCGCCCCCGCCAAGGTGCAGGCCGCGCTGCTGGAGGCCATGGCCGAGCGGCAGGTGACGGTGGGCGGGGTCACCTACGCCCTGCCGCGGCTGTTCGTGGTGATGGCCACCCAGAACCCCATCGAGCAGGAGGGCACCTATCCCCTCCCCGAGGCCCAGCTCGATCGTTTCCTGCTGTTGGTGAAGCTCGGCTACCCCGATCTCGACGCCGAGCGGCAGATCCTGCGCCTCGTGCGCGGCGAGGCCAATGGCGAGGCGGTCTCGTTCGGCGAGCGCCTGCCGCAGGCCACCATCTTCGCCGCCCGCCAGAGCGCCCTCGCCACCTACATGTCGGAGGCGGTGGAGGAATATCTGCTCCAGTTCGTCGCTGCGACCCGCGATCCCGAGCTCTACGGCGCCGACCTCGCCGGTACCATCGCGTTCGGCGCCAGCCCGCGCGGCACCATCGCCCTCGACCGCTGCGCCCGGGCGCTGGCCTGGCTGCGCGGCCGGGACTATGTGACGCCGGAGGACGTGCAGGCCATCGTCAAGCCGACCCTGCGCCACCGCATCCTGCTCACCTTCGAGGCCCAGGCGGACGGGCTCACGCCCGACCGGCTGCTGGAGGCCCTCATCGCCCGCGTGCCGGTGGCCTGAGGCGCGCGGCGACGGCATGACACCGCACAATCACGCGGATCCCGACCTTCCCCGCGGCCTCGTCGCCGGCCTCGACGAGTTGATCGCGGCGCGGCCGGACGGGCTCGCCGACGGCTTCGATCCCGGCCGCCGAGTGAAGACCCGGCAGCTCGGCAACTATCGCTCGGTGTTCCGCGGCCGCGGCATGGAGTTCGACGAGGTGCGCGCCTACCAGCCGGGCGACGACATCCGCACCATCGACTGGCGGGTGACGGCGCGCACCGGGCAGGCCTACACCAAGCTGTTCCAGGAGGAGCGCGAGCGGCCGGTGCTGGTGCTGGCAGATGCGCGCACGTCCATGCGGTTCGGCACCCGCGACGCGTTCAAGTCGGTGCTGGCGGCGCGAGCGGCGGCGATCCTGACCTGGACCTGCGTCGCCGACGGCGACCGGGTGGGCGGGGTGGTGCTGACCCCGTTCTCCATCACCGCCCACCGGCCCGAGCGCAGCCGCAGCGGCGTGCTCCATTTCGTCAAGGCGCTCGCCGACGGTACCCGGATCGGCCACGGCGTGACCCCGTCGGAAGCGGAACCGCGCCTCGCCGATGCGCTGCTGCGGCTGCGGGCGGCGGCGCGGCCCGGCACCCTGGTCTTCCTCATCACCGACTTCCGCGATTTCGATGCCGCGGCGGCGCGCGAACTCGGCCGCCTCGCGCTCCAGTGCCAGGTGACCAACCTGTTGGTCTTCGACCGGCTGGAGGCGGCCCTGCCGCCGCGCGGCGCCTATCCGGTCAGCGACGGCGACGCGGTGGCGCTGCTCGATGCCGACGGCGCGGCGACCCGGGCCGCCTATGCCCGTCGCTTCGCGGAGCGCCAGGCGGCGGTGGAGCTGCTCTCGCGCCAGCGCGGCATGACCTTCCTGCCGCTGGAGACCGGCTGCGACCTGAAAAGCCTGCTGCGCCCCGAGCGGATGCTCCGCGCCGCCGGCCCGCAAGCACCGCGCCCGCAGACGCACCGGCCGGAGGAATCCGGCCGGTGACCACCAATCGCTTCACCGTTCCCCCGGCCTCCCCCGCCTTCGATCCCGACGCGCCCTACGATCCGCTGGCGACGCTGCGCGACATCCACCTGCCGGCGCCGGTGGGCCTGTGGCCGCCGGCCCCGGGCTGGTGGATGCTGCTCGGCCTGCTGGCGGCCCTGGCCCTGGTGGCGGCGGGCATCGAATGGCGGCGGCGGCAGACCCTCGCCTACCAGGCGGCCCAGGCGCTGCGCGAGATCGACCGCGACACCGCCCGCCCTGGCGACGCCCGCGCCCTCGCCGCCGCCGCCGCCCTGGCGCTTCGC
>CALMSN010000156.1 GCA_937872325.1 uncultured Xanthobacter sp.
CGGGGCTGAGTCCGGCATCGGGGCACAGCGGGGCCTTGGCGGAGCGAGCCTCGATCCCTCACCCGTCGACCCCGCCAAGCCAAGTGTTCCGCCCTCGGGGGCTCCGACCGTCGGCAACTCAGTTTCCGGAGGTCCGGGCCTCGGGGCTGAGTCCGGCATCGGGGCACAGCGGGGCCTTGGCGGAGCGAGCCTCGATCCCTCACCCGTCGACCCCGCCAAGCCAAGTGTTCCGCCCTCGGGGGCTCCGACCGTCGGCAACTCAGTTTCCGGAGGTCCGGGCCTCGGGGCTGAGTCCGGCATCGGGGCACAGCGGGGCCTTGGCGGAGCGAGCCTCGATCCCTCACCCGTCGACCCCGCCACGCCAAGTGTTCCCCCCTCGGGGGCTCCGACCGTCGGCGAGTCAGTTTCCGGAGGTCCGGGCCTCTGGGCTGAGTCCGGCAGCGGGGCAAAGCGGGGCCTTAGCGGAGCGAGCCTCGATCCCCCATCCCTCCACGCCGCGACGCCGGAGGCTGCTCCCCCCGATGCCCCGCGTCTCGGCGGCTCCGGCCCAGCAGGTCCGGGCCTGCCGGCTGATGCTGGTCTCCTCGCAGGTCCGGGCCTCGGCGGAGCGGGCCTCGGTCTCCCGGCCGGCGATGGGCCTGCCCTCGGCGCTCCCTCCTTCGGCCTCGCTCCGGCCGGAACGGTCGGAGCCCTCGGGGCGCGGCCGCTGTCTGCGGCGATCCATTTCACCGGCCTGTGGGCGCTGCGCTTTCTTTGGCTCAGCCTCGCGATCAGCTCCCTGCGACGGCTGTTCGAATGGCCGAAGCTGTTCTTCTCCCGGCGCATTTTTGGGCTGGCGGCGCTCGCCTACGCGGTGCTTCATGTGAGCCTGTTCGCGGTGGACCAGGGGCTCATCCGGGCGCTCGGCGAGGTGGCGCTGCGGTTCTACCTGCTCATCGGCGCGGTGGCGCTGGCCGGGCTGGTGGTGCTGGGCGCCACCTCCTTCAATGCCGCCATCAAGCGCATGGGGGCGGCGCGGTGGAACCGGCTGCACAGCGCGGTCTATCCGATCGCGGTGCTGGCCGGCCTCCACTTCTTCTTCCAGTCGAAGCTGGATGTGAGCCAGCCGGTGGTGATGGCCGGGCTGCTGGTGCTGCTGTTCGCCGAACGGCTGGCCTTCCGCTGGCGCGGCGCGGTGACCCCGGCCGGGTTCGCCGGCCTCGCGCTTGCCGCCGCGCTGGCCACGGTGCTCATCGAGACGGCGTGGTACGACCTTGCCACACGGGTGAACCCCTGGCGGGTGCTGGAGGCGAACGTCACCTTTGTCCTCGGTCCCAGCCCCGCGTGGTGGGTGCTGGCCATCGGCCTGCTGACGGCGGGCCTCGCCGCGCTGCGCCGGGGTCTGGCGCCTGGCCGCGGGCGGCGGCCGGCGTGAGCTGCGGTGCTGAAAGACGGGGCAGGGGGGCGGAGCGCCGGAGAAGGGATTCCCCGCCCTTCGGCAAAGAAAGAATGGAGGCGGGCCCCCAATCCGAGAGGCCTAAAAAGCCGGCCGGCGAGGCGAATCGCGGAGCGCCCCGCCGCCATCGACCAAGCGGTGGACCTAAAGCCGCCTGGCGGGGCGAGGCGAAGGCTCACATCACGGCCGCGGCGAGGATGTCCAGCGCATCCTGCGGGGTGGCGCGGGGCCAGTCGGCGAGCTGGTGGCGGAAGAAGGTGACCTGCCGCTTGGCATAGCGACGGGTGTCGCCCTGGCCCTCGGCGATCGCCTCGTCCAGCGTCATGGCCCCGCCGAGATGGCGGATGAGGGCCGGGGCGCCATGGGCCTTCAGCACCGTCCGCGACGGATCGAGCCGGCGGGCCGCGAGGGCGGCCACCTCGTCGAGGGCGCCATGCTCCAGCATGCTGCGGAACCGGGTGTCGATGCGGGCCTGCAACTCGGCGCGGTCCACCTCCAGCACGATCTTCAGGCAGGCTTCGGCCGGCAGCAGCGGCGCCGTCGCCTGCGCCTGCCAGAAGGAGAGCGGCCGGCCGGTGGCGGCCTCCACCTCCAGCGCGCGCAGGATGCGCTGGCGATCAGCCGGGGCGAGGCGGCCGGCGACGACGGGATCCACCCCCGCGAGCCGGGCGTGCAGGGCCGGGGTCGCCACGCCCTCCGCCGCGCCGCGCACCGCCTCCCGGACTGCCGGGGGCACCGCGGGGATATCGGCGATGCCCTGGGTGAGAGCGCGGAAATAGAGCCCGGTGCCGCCCACCAGGATTGGCAGCCGGCCGGCGGCGCGGGCCGCCGCGACCGCCGCCATGGCATCG
>CALMSN010000157.1 GCA_937872325.1 uncultured Xanthobacter sp.
GACCTCCGAGGGCACGATCACGCCACCGCCGCCCGCGAACACTCGCACGTGGCCGAGCCCCTCGTCGCGCAGGCGCTCCACCAGATAGGTGAGGTACTCGACGTGGCCACCCTGGTAGGAGCTGAGCGCCACGCCGTGGACGTCCTCCTCCACCGCCGCGGCCACGATGGCCCCGCCGGTGGACAGCGAGGCCGTCTTCACCCCGGCGATGCGGTGGGGCAGGGCGACCACCGCCGGCTCGTCGAGGAAGGGCGTGCGGCCCTTCTCGACGCCGAGCGCGGAGGCGTCCATGTCGCGATAGGCCACCTCGCTCACCTGGTACACCTCGGCATGGTCGAGGGTGCGCGAGCCGGCCGAGCCGAGGGTGAGGACGAGGTCCGGGCGGCGGCCGGTATGGGCCAGCAGGGCGAGGGCGCGGGAGGTCTCCACCGCCGCCTCCACCGGGCCGACCCCGCTCATGAGCGGGGTGATTCGCGCCTTCAGGTGCGCCCCGTACTCGTGCGGCGTCGCCATGACGAAAAGAATGTCGAAGCCGCCAACGGTTAGAACGTGGCGGGCGGGATCGTCCATGTGCTGTGCCGACGCGCCTTCACCCGGAACGCGCGTCCCCCTCAGATCGAAGCAATTGGCTGAGTCCTCGGCCGCCCGGGCGCTCCTGTCAACCGCGGCTCGCGCGCCGGGCTGCGATGGCGGGCGTTTTCCCCGCCATCCGGGCCGGTGCGGGGCGGTCAGGCTTCCTCTCCGCCTGAAGCGCTGCAAGCCGTTGAACAGGAGGCGTTTCCCGATCGGGGGGCGGTCCAGCCTCAGATGTTGAAGAGGATGGCGAGGGCGAACAGCACCCACATGACCAGCAGCACGCCGGCCGCGACGAGCTCCACCGTCCGCTCCACCAGGGCATCGCGGGAGAGCGCTTGCGGAAAGGCGGCGAGCAGGCGGCAGCCGACGAAGACCCAGGCCAGGATCACGAACAGCAGGTCGGCCTTGCGGGTGAAGAAGGCCAGGATGGTGAGGGTGTAGAACAGGATCGCCAGAGGCAGGTCGTCGCGGCGCGGCGGCATGTCCTCGGCCGGCCGCGGGGCGAGCCCGAACACCGCCAGCACCCAGATGGACAGCATCAGCGCCACATGCACGAACAGCGGCAGGAGAATCATCCGAACCGACATGGCGTTCCTCCACCCCGGCAGACTACCGCGTCGCGGCCAGCGGGGCGAGACCGTTTCACGGCGCCGCCGGGCAGGCCGCAGGGACGGGCGCTGCCACCGGGCGCCGCCGCCCGCTCCGGCCCGGGGACCCCCCATGCGCGGGAAGGGGGTGTGCGCGGCGTCGCCACGGCGTAGCCTGCGCCACCCACTACAGCGGACGGCAGCATCGTGAAGAAGATCGGCTTTCTCTCGTTCGGCCACTGGACCCCGTCGCCCCAATCCGGAACCCGCTCGGCCGCCGATGCGCTGCTGCAGTCCATCGACCTTGCGGTGGCGGCGGAAGAGCTGGGGGCGGACGGCGCCTATTTCCGGGTCCATCACTTCGCCCGGCAGCTCGCCTCGCCGTTTCCGCTGCTGGCGGCGGTTGGCGCGCGCACGAATCGGATCGAGATCGGCACCGCGGTCATCGACATGCGCTACGAGAACCCGCTCTACATGGTCGAGGATGCGGGCTCCGCCGATCTCATCGCCGGCGGCCGGCTGCAACTCGGCATCAGCCGCGGCTCGCCGGAGCAGGTGATCGACGGCTGGCGCTATTTCGGCTACCGCCCGGCCGAGGACCAGAGCGATGCCGACATGGGCCGGCGCCATGCCGAGGTCTTCCTCGACGTGCTGCGCGGCGAGGGCTTCGCCCAGCCCAATCCGCGGCCCATGTTCCCCAACCCGCCGGGGCTCCTGCGCATCGAGCCGCATGCCGAGGGCCTGCGCGAGCGCATCTGGTGGGGCGCCGGCTCCAACGCCACCGCGGTGTGGGCGGCCAAGCTCGGCATGAACCTGCAGAGCTCGACCCTGAAGGACGACGAGACCGGCGAGCCCTTCCACATCCAGCAGGCCGAGCAGATCCGCGCCTATCGCGCCGCCTGGAAGGAAGCCGGGCATGCCCGCGCGCCGCGGGTGTCGGTGAGCCGCTCCATCTTCGCCCTGGTGGACGATCGCGACCGCGCCTATTTCGGCCGCGGCGGGGCGGAGGCGGACAGCATCGGCTTCATCGACGAGAAGACCCGCGCCATCTTCGGCCGCTCCTACGCCGCCGAGCCGGACGCGCTGATCGAGCAGCTCAAGGCCGACGCGGCCATCGCCGAGGCCGATACGCTGCTGCTCACCGTGCCCAACCAGCTCGGCGTGGCCTACAACGCCCATGTCATCGAGGCGATCCTGACCCACGTCGCGCCGGCGCTGGGCTGGCGCTGAGGGCGCCTGAACGGCAATGGCGGGCGGCGCGGGCGGTTCCAGGATCGCGCGATGGCAGCCTTCGGCCGTTCAACGCGGCCTTAAAATGCGTGGAGCCGGATCCGGCTCCATTCGATAATCTGGAGGGCGATTCACCCGGCATATGGATCCGCGCTGCGGTCCCATATGCTTGGAGCGCGCTCCAGAGCGTGTCCCGGATTCCATGACACATCCGACCGGGAAACGCTCTACAATCACGACGCCAGATCCTCATCCCATGCCGGCGCGGCCGGGCGTGCCCTGTCCGGAAGCCTGGAGGCGCGTCGCCCACTGCGCGCCCCGCCGCATCCTCGATCCAGCAGCAAGGACAACGTCATGAAGACCATCGGTTACGCGGCGCGCGGCGCCGACACCCCGCTCGCGCCCTTCGACTTCGACCGTCGCGCCCTGCGCCCGGACGACGTGGCGATGGAGGTGCTCTATTGCGGCGTCTGCCATTCCGACCTGCATCAGGCCCGCAACGACTGGGGCTGGGCCTTCTATCCGCTGGTGCCCGGGCATGAGATCGTCGGCCGGGTGACCGAGGTGGGCAGCGCGGTGACCCGCTACAAGGTGGGCGACAGCGTCGCCGTCGGCTGCATGGTGGATTCGTGCCGCGACTGCGACCAGTGCGGCAAGGGCCTGGAACAGTTCTGCCGCAACGGCATGACCCAGACCTATTCCGACCGCGACCGGTTCAGCTGCGAGCCCACCTATGGCGGCTATTCCAAGCACCTGGTGGTGAGCGAGGCCTTCACCTTGAGGGTGCCGGACGGGCTGGACCTCTCCAAGGCCGCGCCCCTGCTGTGCGCCGGCATCACCACCTATTCGCCGTTGCGCACCTGGGGCGCCGGCCCCGGCAGCCGGGTCGGCGTCGTCGGCCTCGGCGGGCTCGGCCACATGGCGGTGAAGCTGGCGGTCGCCATGGGCGCCGACGTCACCGTTCTGAGCCGCACCGGCGGCAAGGCGGCCGATGCCCTGGCCCTCGGCGCCGGGCGCCTTCTGGTGTCGTCCGACCCCGATGCCATGGCGGCGGCGGCGGGTACCTTCGACCTCATCATCGACACCGTGCCGGTGAAGCACGACATCAACCCCTATCTGCCGCTGCTGGATGTGGACGGCACGCTGGTGCTGGTGGGCCAGATCGGCCTGCTCGACGAGCCCAGCACGGTGCCCTTGGTGCTCGGCCGCCGCCGGCTCGCCGGCTCGCTGATCGGCGGCATCGCCGAAACCCAGGAGATGCTGGATTTCTGCGCCGCCAAGGGGGTGCTGCCGGAGGTCGAGATGATCCGCATGGACGAGATCAACCACGCCTTCGAGCGGCTGGAGACGGCCGATGTGCGCTATCGCTTCGTGATCGACATGGCGAGCCTCGCCGCGCCGCAGGCGGGCTGAGGGGCGCCCGCGTCCCTCGCGGCGGTTGCGCAGGGGCCCCGGTTGCAGGGCCCCTGTGCAAGGGGGCGGAGGGCTCCCGAAGGCGCCCCTGCGCCTCCGTCGCCCGAGCTCAGGCGAACACCGCCTTCCGGGCCAGCCGGCCGGGCCCTTCCGGATCATGCGCCGGCAGGATGACGGTCGGCTGGGCGCCGGCAAAGGCCTTGATGGCCCTCAAGGTGGCGAGCGCGGTGGCGGGGTCGTTGGTGACCCCGTCGGTGCGCTCGGCCATGAGGTTGTCCTGCGAGTAGGTGGCGTCGCCGGCGATGAAGTAGGTGACGTCGTCGTCGCGCACCACCACCGCGCAGTGGCCGGCCACATGGCCGGGGGTCGGCACCAGCGCGATCCGGCCGTCGCGGGTGAGGGGATGCGAGCCGGGAAAGGTGCCGATGGCCGGGCCGTCCGGCACCACCAGCTCCGGATCGAGCCAGATCGGCCAGCGCTGCGGCAGGCAGCCCATCATCATGCCCCTGAGGCCGGTGGAGACCGCGTAGTTCTCGCGCGGGCCGATGATCCGCGTGTGCGGGAAGTGGTCCAGACCGCCGGTGTGGTCGTGGTGGAAATGGGTGAGCACCACGGCGGCGATGTCGCGCGCCGGGTCGAGCCCCATGTCGCGCAGGCGCGGCCCGATCTCCTCCTCCGGCGCGACCCGGATCGATACCTGCCGGTAGAAGGGATTCCAGCCCGGCAGATAGCCCGGCACGGAATTGCGCCAGGTGTCGCCGGTATCCACCAGGAACCGCCCCTCCGGATGCTCGATGAGGAAGCACAGGATGGGCAGCGGCTCCACCCATTCCGGATCGCGGAAGATGTCGATCTTGCGCCCGACGGGCCCGCGCCCCTCGGCCCCGGTGCGCTGCGCGGTCTTCATGCGGGCCTTGCCGGTCTCGATGGCGGTCACCCGGATCATGGCGCTCTCCATATAAAACGAATGTTCGTTCTTTATAGAGATGAGCCGCGCTTGTAAAGAACGGACGTTCGTTTTAGGTGGGGGCATGCCGAAGATTTCCGACGAGAAGCGCGCCGCCCGCAGGATGCAGATCCTCGAGGCCGCCTGGACCTGCTTCCAGAAGCAGGGCCTGCATGCCACCACCATGGGCGACATCATCGCCGCGTCCAGGCTCTCCGCGGGGGCGGTCTACGCCTACTTTCCCAGCAAGGAGGAGCTGATCCTGGCCGCGGTGAAGACCTCGCTGGGCGGCCTCGGCGAGCGGGTGGAGCCGGTGCTGCGCGCCGCCGATTTGCCGCCGCCGCAGGAGTTCGTCCGCCAGATCGCCGAGGCCGTCGCGTGCTTCACCATGCGCGAGGGATACGACCTGCGGCGCATCGCGCTCCTCGGCTGGAGCGAGGCCCAGCGCAACCCGGATTTGCGCGAGACCATGCGCGGCTACTACATCACGTTCCGCCTCGGCCTCGCCGACGCCGTGGCCCGGTGGAAGCGCAGCGGCGAGATCCGCCCGGGCGCGGCCGAGGACGACGTGGCGAAGGCGTTGCTGGCGGCCATCCTCGGCTTCGTGGTGCAGTCGGCGATCACCGGCGACGTGACCCCTGGGGAGCTCGCCCGGGGCCTCGGCGATCTCATCGGAGGGGAGGGCGGCGATGCGCAATGAGACCCGCCTGCGCGCGGCAGCCTATCCGTGCCTGCTGGCGGTCCAGACCGCCGCGGCCGGCCTCCTGTTCCTCACCATGTTTCCGCTATTCCAGCAGATCGTCACCGAATCCGGCAAGCCGCAGCCGCTTCCGGCGGCGACCGCGATCACCGCCCTTCTGGCGGCGCTGGTGATGCAGGTGTGCTATTGGACCCGCTATCGCCGGGTGCAGGTGCGGGCGCCCTTCCACGGCGCGGTGAGCGGCCACCTGGTGCAGTTCGCGAGCCGGGTGAGCTTCTTCTTTTCCGGCGCGCTGTTCTCGGCGGTTTTCTTCCGCCACGTGCCGCAGCTCGATGCGCTGCCGCCGATCGGGCAGGGCGTGGCCAAGGTGATCGGCGTGATGGCGCTGCTGTTCGCATCCTTCTGCTATGCGCTGGAGCTCGAACGCCTCGGCCGCGCCATGGAGGATGGCAGCCGGAAGGCGTGATGAGCACCGGTGGCCATCACCGGATCTTGCCGGGAGGCCTGGGGTCTTTCCCGCCTGCGGGAGGTGGTCAGAACTGCTGATCCAGCGCGTTTTCTTCACGCGGACCTATAGCCGCCCCGCTTCAAAACGCTGGAGCGTCTCGGCATTTCTTGGAAACACCGAGACGCTCCAAGATGCTCAATACAGAGCTTTGCTTATCCGATCGGATCTGCCATCCGGTCGGGACGTGTTCTAGATCGCCTCGGCCATGGCGCGCTGCGGGATGAACTCCACGCAGGCCCGCGCGATGACGATCTCCTCATCCGTCGGGATGACGTAGACCGCGACCTTGCTGTCCGGGGCGGAGATGCGGGTGGCGCCGGCCCGGTTGGCTTCCCCGTCCAGCGTGACGCCGAGCCAGCCCATGGGTTCGATCACCCGCTGGCGCAGCTGCCGGGAGTTCTCGCCGATGCCGCCGCAGAACACGATGGCATCGATCCCGCCCAGCGTGGAGGCCATGGCCGCCGCCTCGCGCCGGATCATGGCCGCGAAATAGGCGATCGCCTCCTCCGCCTGCGGCGTTCCGGCGGCCTCCAGGTCGCGCATGTCGTTGGTGAGGCCCGACAGGCCCTTGAGACCGGACTCCTTGTAGAGCAGCGTCTCCACCTCCACCACGTCGAGGCCCTTCACCAGCATCAGGTAGAGCACGATGCCGGGGTCGAGCTGGCCGCAGCGGGTGCCCATCGGCAGCCCGTCGAGGGCGGAGAAGCCCATGGTGCTCTCCACCGAGCGCCCTTCGGACAGGGCGCACATGGAGGCCCCGTTGCCGAGATGGGCGATCACCACCTTGCCGCCGGCCAGGTGCGGCGCCAGCTTGCGCAGGGCGCCGGCGACGTAGTCATAGGACAGGCCGTGATGGCCGTAGCGGCGGATGCCCTGGTCATAGAGCTCCCGGGGCAGGGCATAGGCATCCTGGATGAAGGCCTTGCCCTGGTGGAATGAGGTGTCGAAGCAGCCCACCTGCACCGCCCGCGGGAAGGCATCCCGGGCCGCCATGACGGCTTTCAGATTGTGCGGCTGGTGCGACGGCGCGAAGGCGGTGTAGCCGGCCAGCACCGCCATGGTGCGGGTATCCAGCACCACCGGCCGCGGAAAGGCCGGCGCGCCGTGGGCGACGCGATGGCCGACCGCCGCCACCGCGCCCGCGTCGACCGAGAGGCAAAGCAATGCCGCCTCGAGCGCGTCGGCGTGGTTGGCCTCGTCGTCCAGGGCATGATCGGCCACCACCGCGCCGCCGGCATCCTTGGCCTTCAGCCAGGGGCCGGTGCCGATGCCGTCCACCAGCCCGCGGGCGACGAGCCGGGGCTCGTCGTCGCGGGCTTCGGGCGCCTGGTAGAGGCCGAACTTCATCGAGCTCGACCCCGCATTGAGGGTGAGGATGTGCCGCATCACTCCGCAGCCATCGCCACCGGCACGCCGGCATTCTGCCAGTGCCAGTAAAGGGCGGCCACGGCGCAGGAGCCGAGGCGGACCCGCTCGTCGTCGGCGCGGCTGGTCAGGATCACCGGGGCCGAAGCCCCGAGCACCAGCCCGCCGCCCTCCGCATGGGCCACGAAGGTGAGCTGCTTCACGATCATGTTCGCGGCTTCGAGGTTGGGGGCGACCAGGACGTCCGCGCGACCCGCCACGAAGCTCTTGATGCCCTTGGTCTTCGCCGCCTCGACGCTCATGGCGTTGTCCATGGCGAGGGGGCCGTCGACGATGCCGCCCTCGATCTGGCCGCGCTCGGCCATCTTGGCCAGCGCCGCGGCCTCGACGGTGGACGGGATCTTCGGGTTCACCGTCTCCACCGCCGACAGGATGGCCACGCGCGGCTCGCTGATCCCCATGGCGCGGGCCAGGTCGATGGCGTTCTGCACGATGTCCACCTTCGCCTCGAGGTCCGGGGCGATGTTGATGGCGGCATCCGAGATCAGCAGGGGCTGGTCGAGGCCCGGCACGTCCATGACGAAGACGTGGGACAGCCGGCGGCCGGTGCGCAGGCCGCCATCGCGCTTCACCACGTGCCGCAGCAGTTCGTCGGTGTGGAGGTGGCCCTTCATCACCGCCTGGGCGGTGCCCTCGTTCACCATCGCGACCGCGCGGGCGGCGGCGGCGGTGTGGGAGGCCACCTGCACCACCTGGATGCCGGCAAGGCTTTCGCCGAGCTGGCGGGCGGCGTTCTCGATGCGGCCGCGATCCCCGATCAGGATCGGGGAGATGATGCCCTCCCGAGCGGCGAGCAGGGCGCCGCCGAGCGAATGGGGCTCTTCCGGCGCCGCCACCGCGGTCACCAGCGGCGGCAGCTTCTCGACCTGGCGCAGCAGGGCCTCGAAATGGCGATGCCGCTGCACGATCAGGCCGGGAATTTCGGCGGACGAGAAGGTGACGCGCTCGGAGGGGGCCGCCACGATGGCTTCGCCATCGCACAGGCGGGTGCCGTCGGCCCGCTCCACCCAGGTCTCGAACACCACTTCCGGCTCCGCCCGCTTCTCCTTCACCCGCACGCCGATGACCAGCTCGTCACCGTCTTCGGCGGCGGCATGGAAGTGCAGGTTCTGGTCGCGATAGAGGGTGCCGGGGCCGGGCAGCACGTTGCCCAGCACCGAGGAGACGAGGGCGCCGACCCACATGGCCGGAGCCCGCGCGCCGCGATCGCCCGACAAATGGATCGGGTTGCGGTTGCCCGAGGTGTGGGCGAACACGATGAAGTCGTCCGCCACGCACAGCCGGCGCAACGTCGCCTCGTCACCGATCTTGAGCTCGGCCCAGGTCTTGTTCACGGCGAGGGTATCGGTGGTCATTGGGCAGCCTCCACAACGCGGGCCAGGGGGGTCTTGAGCACGTCGGTGGTCGCGGGCGGCAGGCCGAGCACGTGGCGGAAGCGCTGCAGCATCGCGAGGGTCGAGGGCTCCATCTCGGCAAGGGTGCCGGGCACGTACTGGGCGACCTCGGCGGCCAGGCGCCGCTCTTCGGGCGTGCGCAGCAGGGCCGGCAGGGTGTCCACGGCGGCGGCTCCGGCATATTCCACGACCAGGGTCTGCTCGTGGATGATCTCGGCCCGGCGCTCGGCCGGCAGGGAGCGGAAGGGCTCGCTGCGGGTGAGGATGTCCTCGGAGCGCTCCAGGCGGTCGCGGCGGACGTTGCCGCGGGCGTCGGCGAGCAGGATCAGCATCCGGATCACCGCCTCGGGGAAGCCGCCCGAGGCAACGTGGAGCAGCGCCGACTGCACCTGCGGCAGGGCGAGCAGCTCGTCCTTCGACTTGTGGGTCCTCTCGTAAGACAGGCCACGGCCGAACCAGCGGGCCTGCGGCGTGGCATAGATGGAGAAGAAGGCCATCTCATACCAGGCGTCGCGCAGGTCGCGGACGATGTCGAAGCTCTGCTCGAAGAGGTCGGCGGCGAGCTTCTCGGCCAGAACGAACGGGTTGGCGCCGGTGACAGGCCGCCGCGCCGCAAGAGTGGCCTTGGCGACGGCCTGGACCGGCGCCACCACCGGATTGCGCGACGAGAGCATCGCCCGCTGCAGGCGCAGCGGATGCATCTGGCGGCCGAGCTCGGCGCTGGCGCGGGTGACGCCGGCCTGCACGAAGGGACGGGCGAAGATGTC
>CALMSN010000158.1 GCA_937872325.1 uncultured Xanthobacter sp.
GATCTCGCTGCGGTGCCGGCGGCCGTGGTGCCGGATGCCTCCCGCGAGCAGGCCCTGTCGCGCGAGGTGGACAGCCAGAAGGACGCGGTGTCGCGGGCCGCGGCGCAGATCGAGCTGCTCAACCAGCAGATCGCCGCCCTGCGCCGGCAGATGGCGGCGCTGGAGGAGGCGCTCAACGTCTCCGAGAAGCGCGACACCGAGAGCCAGACCAAGATCGCCGACCTCGGCCGGCGCCTCAACGTCGCCCTCGCCCAAAGGGTGCAGGAGCTGAACCGCTTCCGCTCCGAATTCTTCGGCCGGCTGCGCGACATCCTCGGCAACCGGCCGGACATCCGGGTGGTGGGCGATCGCTTCGTCTTCCAGTCCGAGGTGTTCTTCGACCGCGGCTCGGCAACCCCCCGGCCCGAGGCGCTGAACGAGCTGGACAAGCTCGCCGCCGCCATCCTGGAGCTGGAGCGGAACATTCCGCCGGACATCGACTGGGCCCTGCGCATCGACGGCCATACCGACAACCGGCCCATCGCCACGGCGCAGTTCCCCTCCAACTGGGAACTGTCGGCGGCGCGCGCCATCGCGGTGGTGCAATACCTGATCTCGAAGGGGGTGAGCCCGCGCCACCTGATCGCCGCCGGCTTCGGCGAGTACCAGCCCATCGACAGCGCCAACACCGACGAGGCGCGCGGCCGCAACCGCCGCATCGAGCTGAAGCTGACCGAGCGGTGAGCGACCCGGCCGCCTTCACCCTGCGCCCCGCCGCGCCGGACGATCGGGCGGCCATGGGCGACCTGTGGGTGGCGAGCTGGGCGGCCACCCTGCCGGAGATCGATTTCGAGGCCCGCCGGCCCTGGCTGATGGGCCACCTCGACGCCCTGGACGCCGGCGGCGCGCTCGCCCGGGTGGCGGTGGAGGCATCCGGCGAAGGGGCGGGCCAAAGGGCCAGCCGGGTGGCGGGCTTCGTGGTGATCCACCCGCAGACCGGCTATCTCGACCAGATCGCAGTCGGCCCCGATTTCCGCGGCACCGGCGCCGCCGAGGCGCTGATCGCGGAGGCGAAGGCCATCTCGCCGGCGCTGGTGGCCCTCGACGTCAACCAGGAAAATCCGCGCGCGGTGCGTTTCTACGAGAAGATGGGGCTCGCCATCGTCTCGGAGGGGAAGAACCCGGCGTCCGGCCGCCTCACCTTCCGGATGGAGTGGCGCCCGCTGCGGGAAGCCTGAAGCCTCCGCGGATCGGAGCCCATCGGCCGGCGCCGAAGGAAGTCGAGCGTCACGTCAAAGGCGAGCGCCACGTCATATTCGAGGGCCTTCTCGCACCCCGTTTGCCGGACCCGGCGCACGGCATCCTGCCCCGCGCCTGACCTTTGGCGAGGTGGCCCGTGTCCCCGGCCGCCTCCTCGCGGTCGCCCACGGGGCCGCTCACCCCCCGCTGAACTGGAGCGCCGCCAACCGGGCATAAAGGCCGCCTTTGGCCACCAGCGTCACATGGGTGCCCTCGTCGACGATGCGGCCGGCCTCCATCACCAGGATGCGGTCGGCAGACAGCACGGTGGCGAGGCGGTGGGCGATGACGAGGGTGGTGCGGCCCTCCATGGAGCGCTCGAGCGCGGTCTGGACCAGCGTCTCGCTCTCGGCATCGAGGGCGCTGGTCGCCTCGTCCAGCAGCAGGATGGGCGCCGCGCGCAGGATGGCGCGGGCGATGGCGATGCGCTGGCGCTGGCCGCCGGAGAGCATCACGCCGCGCTCGCCCACCAGGGTGTCCCAGCCCTGCGGCAGGCGGGTGACGAACTCGTCCACCAGGGCCGCGCGGCCGGCGGCCTCCACCTCGGCGTCGCTGGCCTCGGGCCGGCCGAGGCGGATGTTGCCGCGCACGGTGTCGGCGAAGATCGCCACCTCCTGCGGCACCAGCGCCATCTGCCGGCGCACCGCCACCGGATCGCAGCCGCGGATCTCCACGTCGTCCAGCAGGATCGCCCCGCCCTGCGGATCGTAGAACCGCTCCATGAGCTGGAACACCGTGCTCTTGCCGGACCCGGAGGGCCCCACCAGCGCCACCCGCTCGCCGGGGCGGATGGCGAAGGAGACGCCGTCGAGGGCGGCGGCATCGGGCCGGCCGGGATAGGCGAAGGCCACCTCGTCGAATC
>CALMSN010000159.1 GCA_937872325.1 uncultured Xanthobacter sp.
CGCGCCCCAAACGGACGAACGGCCCCGCCCCAGCCGCGAGCAGGATAACCGCCCCCGCGCGCCCAAGCGCGACCTCGACGGCTGGGTGCTGCTCGACAACCCGGTGGGCATGACCTCCACCCAGGCGGTGGGCGCGGTGAAGCGCCTGTTCGGGGCGAAGAAGGCCGGCCATGCCGGCACGCTGGATCCGCTGGCCTCGGGCTGCCTGCCCATCGCCTTCGGCGAGGCCACCAAGACCGTTCCCTACATCATGGACGGCCGCAAGACCTACCGCTTCACCGTGCGCTTCGGCATCGAGACCGATACCGACGATGCCGAGGGGCGTCCGGTGGCCAGCTCCGACACCCGGCCGGAAGATGATGCCATCGTCGCGGCGCTCGACGCCTTCCGCGGCGAGATCATGCAGGTTCCGCCGGCCTATTCGGCGCTGAAGATCGGCGGCGAGCGCGCCTACGACCTCGCCCGCGAGGGCGAGGAGGTGGTGCTGGCGGCACGGCCGGTCACCATCTTCCGCATCGCCCTGGTGGAGCGGCCGGACGCCGACCATGCGGTGCTGGAGGCGGAGGCCGGGAAGGGCACCTATGTCCGCGCCATCGCCCGCGACCTCGGGCGGATGCTGGGCTGCCACGGCCATGTCTCGGCGCTGCGCCGGGCCTGCGTCGGCCCGTTCCTGGAAGAGGACCTGGTGCCCCTCACCGAGATCGAGGATCGCGCCGCCGTCGGCGACGAGGCGCTGATGGAGGTGCTCGATCCGGTGGAGTTCGCGCTGGAGGAACTGCAGGACATCTCGGTCTCGCCGCCGGATGCCCATCGCCTGCGCTGCGGCCAGTCGATCATCCTGCGCGGGCGCGATGCGCCGATCGTGGAAGGCCATGTGGCGGTGTTCTGCCAGGACGCGCTGATCGCCATCGGCGACGGGCAGGGCGGCGAGATCTTCCCGCACCGGGTGTTCAACTGGGCCCGCGCCAAGCCGCCACGCCGCCCGCGCTGAGCCGCTGCGCGGGAGCCTCACCGGCCGGTGGGGCGCGCGTCCGGGCCGCGGGAGTTCGGCTATCGGCCTCGGTCATCGACCGGGGCCGATGGGCGGCCGAGGCGCGGAATGGGATAGCCACCGGACCATGAGGCAAGATCACGGGCGGTGGGATTCTCTCACGGGCCACCGCTGCTGGACCCGGGCCGAGCGGGCCGCCGACGCGCGCACGAGGGTGAACCGCCGGCTCATGAGGCGAGATCACGGGCGGTGGGAATTCGGCCTTCGGCCGTCGGTGATCGACCCGGGCGGAATGGGTCCGATGAGATGCCGGGCGGGCGGCCGCAATCGGGCATGAGCACGCTTGCCGCCGTCGGCGTTCGGTCATCGAACCTGAGCGAAGGGTCGGGCCGTCGTGCATGGGCTTCGGCAATCCGGCCATGACGCAAGCGCTCGGGCCGTCGGTGCCCTGCCATCGGCGTTGGTCATCGCGCGGGGCGAGCGGCCCCGCTCCGGCCCGCCTCGTGCGCCCATGAGAGCTTCTGACAAAACCGATGGGTCGAGGATGGGCGAGGACTTTCGCGTCTCCCGCCAGGCGCCGAACGCGGTCGATGCCGCAAGCATCGGCCAGGATCCGCAACGCCGCAGGAGACCAAAAGGCCCGGTCAGCCGACCTGAGAGGTTTTGTCGGAAGCTCTCAAGGGCCGTTGGCGGACGTTCCGTTCTGCGGACCGCCGGGCGCTGCCGGCGGGGGAGCGGCGTCGCGGGCGGGCAGGCTGGGTGCGGCCTCGGCCGGCGGCAGGGCCGCCCGCTCGGCCGGCGACCGCAGGATCGGCTTGAAGAAGCCGGCGGTGGAGCCCGCCACCAGCCAGTAGGCGAGGCCCCCGGCCAGCCCCGCGGCGACCACATAGAAGGTGTCGTCGGCGCCGTCCGGCAGGCTGCCGGCGGGGCTGAGGATCCGGGCGCCGATCCAGGCGGAGATCACCCCGTTGCCCACATGGAACATCCAGGAGCGGATGGCGAACGCCTCCGAGAACAGGATGCCCACCGCCGCCACCAGCCACATCATCGACAGCAGCAGGATCAGCACCGCCACCGCGGTGACGATGCCGAGGATGAAGGCGATGGGCGCCTCGTCCGGCGCGGCGGGGGCGAACAGGGTGCCGAGCCGCCAGGCGCCGAACAGCGTCACCACCGCCCCGGCGAACACCGCGGCGAGGTAGCCGAACGGCACCAGAAGGAAACGCAGGAGCAGGCGGGCGAGGTTGTCCATGGGGCGGGCGTCCGCTCACTCCGCCTCGGCCGAGGCCATCATCGCCCGGTAGGCGAGGCGCTCGCGGGCGGAGAGCTTCTCGCTCTCGCTCTTGAGCTGGCCGCAGGCGGCGAGGATGTCGCGCCCGCGCGGGGTGCGCACCGGGCTCGCATAGCCGGCGCGGAAGACGATGTCGGAGAAGCGCTCGATCGTGTCCCAGTCCGAGCACTCGTATTGCGTGCCGGGCCAGGGGTTGAAGGGGATCAGGTTGATCTTCGCCGGCACCCCCTCCAGCAGCTTCACCAGCGCGCGGGCGTCGGCGGGGCTGTCGTTGACGCCCTTCAGCATCACGTACTCGAAGGTGATGCGCTTGGCGTTGGAGGCAGCGGGATAGGTCCGGCAGGCCTCCATCAGCGCCTTGATGGGGTACTTCTTGTTGATGGGCACCAGCACGTCGCGCAGGTCGTCGCGCACGGCGTGCAGCGAGATGGCGAGCATGGGGCCCACCTCGGCGCCGAGCCGGGAGATCTCCGGCACCACCCCGGAGGTGGAGACGGTGATGCGCCGCTTGCCGAGGCCGAGGCCGTCGCCGTCGGCGAGGGTCTCGATGGCCTCGGCCACGCTGTCATAGGCGTAGAGCGGCGCCCCCCTGCCCACGAAGACGAGGTTGGTGGCCCGCCGGCCGCCCTCGGCTGGGCAGGCCCGGGCCCACCGCGCGGTCGCGGCCGGGATAGTCGCCGAGCCGGTCGCGGGCCACCATCACCTGGGCGACGATCTCCGCGGCGGTCAGGTTGCGCACCAGCCGCTGGGTGCCGGTGTGGCAGAACGAGCAGTTGAGGGTGCAGCCCACCTGCGAGGACACGCACAGCGTGCCGCGGTCGCTCTCGGGGATGTAGACGGTCTCGATGTCGTGGGGCTTCTCGCCCGGCTGGTCGGCGGGAAAGCGCAGCAGCCACTTGCGGGTGCCGTCCTGCGACACCTGCTCGGCCACGATCTGGGGCCGGGCCAGCGTGAACGCGTCCGCGAGCTTCGCGCGCAGGTGCTTGGAGACGTTGGTCATCTCCGAAAAATCGAGGGCGCCGCGCAGGTAGATCCAGTGCCAGAGCTGGTTCACCCGCATGCGCTGCTCGCGCTCCGGCACGCCGATGGCGGCCAGTGCCTGCACCAGCTTCTCCCGGTCGAGGCCGACGAGGGACCGGCCGGGCGCGGCGGCGCCGGGAAGAGACGGCATGTCCGTGCCGGCCGGGGTGGTGCGGGAGGCCGCCGCGGTCGGCGGCAGGCCCGGCGCGTCGGCACCGAGACTGGACGAATGCAGTGCGTCCGCGCCGGCCAGGGACGGGCGCGGCGCGTCCGCATCGCGCGGGGGCGCGGCAGGGGCGGGGGCATCGCTGCGGTCGGGCGCACGGGCGGCGGCGGCCGGCGGGATCGGGTGAAGGCTCATGATGCCGCATCCATACTGCCGATTGCGGCATCTTTCCATCCGTGGAAAGAGCGGGCGAGGTCTCGCCGTGGTCTTGAAGGCCGAGGCGAGGCATGGATAGTCTATTGCACTGCACCCTTCTGGAGAACCGCCCCATGTCAGCCAGCCCCGCGCCTGCCGCTTCTGCCGCCCCCGCTACCCTGATCGACGCGGTGGAGCTGGGGCGCACGGCCACGGCGCGCCTCGAGCGCCTCCTGGCCGAGGCCACCTCCACGGTGCGCGCCAAGGTGAGCGAGGGCGGGCGCATCTCCTCCTCGCTGCTGGAGCGCGAGCAGCGCGCCTCGCACGGCCTCGCCTGGCTGGCGACCTACGTGTTCTCGGTGCGCGAGCTGGTGCACTACGCCGACCGCCTGGCCGAGATGGGCAAGTTCGGCGACACCGAGCAGCTCATCGTCCAGATCGGCCTTGGCGAGTACATCGCCCAGATCCTCGGCGGCATCCCCATGAGCCAGGGCGAGCTGCTGCGCCTCACCGACCTCTATCTCGATCCGGAGGTGTTCGACGACCTGTGGGCGGACGAGGCCGTCAAAACCCTCGCCCGCGACGGCAACACCGCGGCGAGCCGCGCGGCGCTGGCCGACATCATCCGCGAGGCCCATCCCGGCGGCACCATCGGCGAGGCCGGCCTCGACGAGACCATGGAGGCCATGCGCGAGCAGATGTACCGCTTCGTGGAAGCGGAGGTCGCCCCCCACGCCCACGAGTGGCACCTCAAGAACGAGTACATCCCGCTGGAGATCATCGCCCAGCTCTCGGAGATGGGCGTGTTCGGCCTCACCATTCCGGAGGATTTCGGCGGCCTGGGCCTGCCCAAGGAGGCCATGTGCGTGGTCACCGAGGAGCTGTCGCGCGGCTATATCGGCGTCGGCTCGCTGGGCACCCGCTCGGAGATCGCGGCCGAGCTGATCCTGGCCGGCGGCACCGATGCGCAGAAGGCCCTCTTCCTCCCCCGGATCGCCGCCGGCGAGATCCTGCCCACCGCGGTCTTCACCGAGCCCAACACCGGCTCCGACCTCGCCTCGCTGCGCACCCGCGCGGTGAAGGAGGGTGACGTCTACACCGTCTCCGGCAACAAGACCTGGATCACCCATCCGGTCCGCGCCGACATCATGACGCTGCTGGTGCGCACCAATCCGGCCGAGCCCGGCTACAAGGGCCTGTCGATCCTGCTCGCCGAGAAGCCCCGCGGCACCGATGCCGATCCCTTCCCGGCCGAGGGCATGAGCGGCGGCGAGATCGAGGTGCTCGGCTATCGCGGCATGAAGGAATACGAGATCGCCTTCGACGGCTTCGAGGTGCCGGCGGCCAATCTGCTGGGCGAGAAGGAAGGCCAGGGCTTCAAGCAGCTCATGGCCACCTTCGAGAGCGCCCGCATCCAGACCGCCGCCCGCGCGGTCGGCGTCGCCCAGGCGGCGATGGAGGTGGGACGCAAGTATGCCGAGGAGCGGATCCAGTTCGGCAAGGCGCTGATCAACTTCCCCCGCGTGGCCGATAAGATCGTGATGATGGCGGTGGAGACCATGATCGCCCGCCAGATCACCTACTTCGCCGCCCGCGCCAAGGACGAGGGCCGGCGGACGGACCTGGAGGCCGGAATGGCCAAGCTGCTCGGCGCCCGCGTCGCCTGGGCGGCGGCGGACAACGCCCTGCAGATCCACGGCGGCAACGGCTTCGCGCTGGAATATCCGGTGTCGCGGATCCTGTGCGACGCCCGCATCCTCAACATCTTCGAGGGCGCGGCGGAGATCCAGGCCCAGGTCATCGCCCGCCGTCTGCTGGACGGGGGGAACTGACCCCGCGGGCCTTGCCCTTCCACCGCGGCCGGCCGGGACCGCGCATGCATCGAAAGGGGCCCGTGACGGGCCCCTTTTTTCTTTCGCTCCCGCACAAATTCCGGAACACTGCACCGCACGATCCGGCGACGCCGCCCGCACCGGACGTCGATCCCGGAGCGCCCCCTCCATGCATGCAGGCCTGCCCCTCCCGCCGGACGAGATCGACGCCGACGACATCGATGCGCCGCTGCGCGAGGACATCCGCCGCCTCGGCCGCATCCTCGGCGACACCCTGCGCACCCAGGAGGGCGAGGCGCTGTACGACCTGGTGGAGCGGATCCGCCAGACCTCGATCCGCTTCCACCGCCACGCCGATGCCGCCGCCAGCGCCGAGCTCGACGGCCTGTTGACCGGCCTCGCGCCGGAAAAGGCGGTGGGCACCATCCGCGCCTTCACCTATTTCTCCCACCTCGCCAACCTCGCCGAGGACGCCCATTCGGGCCGTCGGCGGCGGGCCGAGGCTCTGGCCGGGGCGCCGCCCGGCGCCGGCTCGCTGGCCCGCGCCTTCGCCCAGGCGGCCGAGGCGGGCATCGGCGCGGCGGCGCTCGCGGACTTCTTCGCCGGCGCCTCCATCAGTCCGGTCCTGACCGCCCATCCCACGGAGGTCCGGCGCAAGAGCACCCAGAACCGGGAGATGGAAATCTCCGACGTGCTCGACCGCGAGGCCCGCATCGAGCCCACCCCCGACGAGGCCGCCGAGACCGAGGAGGCGCTGCGCCGGGCGGTGCTCACCCTGTGGCAGACCACCCTGCTGCGGCGGATCAAGCTGACGGTGATGGACGAGGTGCAGAACGGCCTCTCCTATTACGACTACACCTTCCTCGCCCAGCTGCCGCGGCTCTATTGCGACGTCGAGGACCGGCTGTCCGCCCTCGGCCGGCCGGACGAGGAGAGCAGCGCCGCGCTGCCCGCCTTCCTTCGCATCGGCAGCTGGATCGGCGGCGATCGCGACGGCAACCCCTTCGTCACCGCCGACGTGCTGGCGCGGACGGTGGAGATGCACCGCGCCCGTATCATGGCCCACTATCAGACAGAGCTGACGGCGCTGGGGGCCGAGCTGTCCCTGGCCAGCCGGCTGGTGGGGATCTCCGACGAACTCGGGGAACTGGCGTTCCGCTCGCCCGACCGGGCGCTGGAGCATCGCGAGGAGCCGTATCGCCGGGTGATCGCCTATGTGCTGGCGCGGCTGAAGGCGACGGCGGCGCACCAGGCCGGCGCGCCGGCCGCCACCGGGCCGGATGCCGCGTTGCCCTATGAGGGGCCGCAGGCGCTCAGCGACGATCTCGACGTGATCCACCGCTCCCTGTGCGCCAACGGCTCGGCGCTGCTGGCGCGGGGCCGGCTGCGGCGGCTGCGCCATGGGGTGCGCTGCTTCGGCTTCCACCTCGCCTGCATCGACCTCAGGCAGAATTCCGAGGTGCACGAGCGCACCGTCGCCGAGCTGCTGGAGAAGGTGGCTCCGGGCACCGCCTATGCCGGCCTCGGCGAGGAGGCGCGGGTGGCGGTGCTGCTGCGCGAGCTCGCCACCCCGCGGCTCCTCGCCTCGCCCTTCGTCGCCTATTCGGAGGAGACCCGCTCCGAGCTCGCCATCTTCCGCACCGCCGCCGAGGCGCATCGCCTGCTGGGCCGGGAGGTGGTGCCCAACGCCATCATCTCCAAGGCGGAATCGGTCTCCGACCTGCTGGAGCTGGCGCTGCTGCTGAAGGAGGTGGGCCTCGTCACCGCCGAGGGCTGGAGCGCGGTCAACATCATCCCGCTGTTCGAGACCATCGGCGACCTCAAGGCCTGCGCCAAGGTGATGGAGAGCGCCTTCGCCATCCCGGCCTACCGCCGGCTGGTGGACAGCCGCGGCGGCGAGCAGGAGGTGATGCTCGGCTATTCCGACAGCAACAAGGATGGCGGCTTCGTCACCTCCGGCTGGGAGCTGTACAAGGCGGAGATCGGCCTCATCGACGTGTTCCGCGCCCACGGGGTGCGGCTGCGCCTGTTCCACGGCCGCGGCGGCTCGGTGGGGCGCGGCGGCGGCCCGAGCTACGACGCCATCGTCGCCCAGCCCGGCGGGGCGGTGAACGGGCAGATCCGGATCACCGAGCAGGGCGAGATCATCTCCTCCAAATATTCCAACGGCGAGGTTGGCCGGCGCAACCTGGAGATCCTGGTGGCGGCGACGCTGGACGCCTCGCTGATCCAGCCCCAGGAGGCCGCGCCCCGGCCGGAATTCCTCTCCGCCATGGAGGCGGTGTCCGACGAGGCGTTCCGCGCCTACCGCGCCCTGGTCTACGAGACCGAGGGGTTCGAGGACTATTTTTGGTCGTCCACGGTGATCAGCGAGATCGCCACCCTGAACATCGGCTCGCGCCCGGCCTCGCGGGCGAAGACGCGGGCCATCACCTCGCTGCGTGCCATCCCGTGGGTGTTCTCCTGGGCCCAGTGCCGGCTGATGCTGCCGGCCTGGTACGGCTTCGGCACCGCGGTGGAGGCGTTCGCCCGCCGCCGGCCGGACTACGGGCTGCCCTTCCTGAAGGCCATGTATGCGGAGTGGCCCTTCTTCCGCACCCTGCTCTCCAACATGGACATGGTGCTGTCCAAGAGCTCGCTCGCCATCGCCTCGCGCTATGCCGAGCTGGTGCCGGACGAGGCGCTGCGCGCGGCCATCTTCGGCCGCATCCGGGCCGAGTACGAGCTGACCATCGGCCACCTGCTGGCCATCACCGGGCAATCGCGGCTGCTGGAGGGCAACCCCGCCCTCGACCGCTCCATCCACGCCCGCTTCCCCTATCTCGACCCGCTCAACCACCTGCAGGTGGAGATGCTGCGGCTGCACCGGGCGGCGCCGGACGGGCGCGGCGGGGAGGCCGACGACAAGGTGCTGCACGGCATCCAGCTCTCCATCAACGGCATCTCGGCCGGCCTGCGCAATTCCGGGTAGGGGGCTTCGGCCGGGCGACGGATCGGGGCAGGGGTCGTTTCAGCCTACCCCGGTAGTTTTTGCTTATTAGAATTGATCCAAATCATGCTCGTCGGCGCGTCAATCGATCTAGCCTCCTTTCCCAGGGTCATGGGTGGAGGCGATGATGAGACGATTGCTCCTCGCGGGTCTTTTCACACTCGGGGTGGTGAGCGCGGCGAGCGCCGCCGATCCGCTGCGCCAGCAGGCGCTGGAGGTGTTCAAGCCGCTGCCGTCCACCTTCCCGACGGTGAAGGACAACAAGATCACCCCGGACAAGATCGAGCTCGGCAAGATGCTGTTCTTCGATCCGCGGCTGTCGGCGTCGGGCGTGTTCAGCTGCAATTCCTGCCACAACCTGGGGACCGGCGGCGACGACAACCTGGAGACCTCCATCGGCCACGGCTGGCAGCGCGGGCCCCGTAACTCGCCCACCGTGCTGAACTCGGTGCTCAACGAGGCCCAGTTCTGGGACGGCCGCGCCTCCGACCTGAAGGCCCAGGCCAAGGGGCCGATCCAGGCCAGCGTCGAGATGGCCAACACCCCGGACAACGTGGTCAAGACCCTCAAGAGCATGCCCGACTACGTCTCGAGCTTCGGCAAGGTCTTCGCCGGGGAGACGGATGCCGTCACGTTCGACAACATGGCGAAGGCCATCGAGGCCTATGAGGCGACCCTCATCACCCCCGCGCCGTTCGACGCCTGGCTGAACGGCGACGACGACGCCCTGAGCCCCGACCAGAAGAAGGGCCTGGCCCTGTTCATGGACAAGGGCTGCGCGGCCTGCCACAGCGGGGTGAACGTGGGCGGCCACGGCTATTATCCGTTCGGCGTGGTGGAGCGCCCGGGCGCCGAGATCCTGCCGCTCAACGACAAGGGCCGCTTCGTGGTCACCAAGACCGCCGACGACGAATATGTCTATCGCGCCGCGCCGCTGCGGAACGTGGCGCTCACCCGGCCCTATTTCCATTCCGGCAAGGTGTGGGACCTCGGCCAGGCGGTAGCCATCATGGGCTCCTCGCAGCTCGGCGAGGAGCTGGGCGACGGCGACGTGAAGCTGATCGTGGCCTTCCTCGATTCCCTCACCGGCAAGCTGCCGCCGGTGACCCTGCCGGTGCTGCCGCCCGAGACCGCGGCGACGCCCAGGCCCACCGCCGAGGTGGTAAAGCCCTGATCCACCGCTGAGGTGGTGAAGTCCTGATCCACCGCCGAGGGGGGCACGAGGCGACGGCGTTCAGGCGAAGCGTCCGGCGCCGCCGGGGCCGGAACGAAAAAAGGGGCGAGGCCGGTGTCGGCCTCGCCCCTTTCCTGTTTTCAGCCGATCGGCTCAGACGATGCTCGCCGCCTCGTCGAAGGCGAGGCGCGGCAGGCGGTCGAACAGCTTCGACTCGTCGCCATGGCCCAGCGCCGCGATGAAGTTCACCTTGGTCTTGCCGTCGGGGAAGAATTCCGCCTCCACCTTGCCGGCGTCGAAGCCGGACATGGGGCCGACGTCGAGGCCGAGCGCGCGGGCGGCCAGGATCAGGTAGGCGCCCTGCAGCGCGGAATTGCGGAACGCATGCGGCTCCACGATCCCCGGATTGTTCACGAACAGATCCTTGAAGCCGGGATTGTGCGGGAAGAGCTGCGGGATCTTCTCGTGGAAGTCCAGCGCGTAGCCGATGAGCACGATCACCGGGGCCGCCAGCGACTTCAGGTTGCCCTCGGAGAGCGCCGGGCGCAGCCGCTCCTTGGCTTCGGCGGTCCGCACGAACACGAAGCGGGCCGGCTGGGTGTTGGCCGAGGTGGGGCCGAACTTCACGATGTCATAGAGCTCGTGCAGCTCGGCGTCGCTGACCGGGGCATCCGTCCAGCCATTGTGCGAGCGGGCGGAAAGGAAGAGGTGGTCGATGGCGGCCTGGTCGATCTTGCTGGACATGGACTGCTCCGGAGCGTGACGCTTCTGGCTCCTGACCTAGGCTTTCCATCACGCCGACACAATTGGATGGATTGCAATCCGCCGATGCAATTTTGCAATCAAATGCCGGCCGTGGTTGAAAATCCGGTCCGGGGGGAGTTTCTTGGCGACGATTTCAGGCCGAAGCGGATACCAGCTCCGGCCTGCCGGGCGGAGGCCTCGCCTTCGGATCGGCCGCCCCACCCGCCCGTCACTCCCAGCCAGCGGCGCCCCACCATGCGTGACGATCTCCTTCTTTCCCGCGTCCGCGCGCGGGCCCGCGACCTGCCGGAGAGCGGCATCGTGGAGGTGCTGAACTACGGCATGGGCCGGCCCGGCATGATCCCGCTCTGGGCCGGCGAGGGCGACCTGCCCACGCCCGCCTTCATCTGCGAGGCGGCCGCCCGCGCGCTCCATGCGGGAGAGACCTTCTACACCTACCAGCGCGGCCTGCCGGAGCTGCGCGCCGCCATCGCCCGCTACATGGCCGGCCTCTACGGGGTGGCCGAGGATCCCGAGCGCTATTTCGTCACCGGCTCGGGCATGCAGGCCATCCATGTGGCCTTCGCCCTGGCGCTCGATACCGGCGACGAGGTGCTCATTCCCTCGCCGGCCTGGCCCAACGCCGCGGCGGCGGCGCAGAAGATGGGGGCGCGGGCGGTGAGCTTGCCGCTGCGCTACGGCCCCGCCGGCTTCGCCCTCGATCTCGACGCCATGGAGCGGGCGGTGACGCCGCGCACCCGCGCGCTGTTCCTCAACACGCCGGCCAATCCCTCCGGCTTCGTCGCCAGCCGCGCCGACCTCGAGGCCGTGCTGGCGCTGGCCCGCCGCCACGGCCTGTGGATCATCGCCGACGAGATCTACGGCCGCTTCCATTTCGGCGAGGGCCCGCGTGCGCCCTCCTTCCACGACGTGATGGCCCCCGACGACGCCATCCTCTTCGTGCAGACCTTCTCCAAGAACTGGGCGATGACCGGCTGGCGCATCGGCTGGCTGGAGGCGCCGCCGGCCCTGGGGCAGGTGATCGAGAACCTCGTCCAGTATTCCACCTCGGGGGTCGCCGCCTTCCTGCAGCGCGGCGCCATCGCCGCCCTCGACGAGGGCGAGGCCTTCGTCGGCGAGCAGATCGCGCGGGCCCGCCGCGGCCGCGACCTCGTTTCCTCCGCCCTGCTCGCCACCGGCAAGGTGGACCTCGTGGTGCCGCAGGGCGCGTTCTACCTCTTCTTCGCCATTGCCGGGCACCGCGATGTGCGCCGGCTGGGCCTGACCCTGGTGGACGAGGCCAATGTGGGCCTTGCCCCCGGCACCGCCTTCGGTCCCGGCGGGGAGGGCTTCATGCGCCTGTGCTTCGCCCGCGGCGAGGTGCAACTGGTGGAGGCCGGCCGGCGGCTCGCCGACTGGATCGGCCGCCGGGCCGGCGAGACGGAGGCGGGGGCGGCGTGAGACTTCCCCCCGATGCCGTGCGCCGCACCGGCGCCGTTCTGGCGACGCTCGCCGCCGGCAGCCTCGGCGGCCTCGTCTTCGCCGGCCTCGGCCTGCCGGCGCCGTGGATATCCGGCGCCCTCATCTTCACCCTCATCCTGGCCCTGACCGGGGTGCGGATCGCGGTGCCGGAAATCCTCCGCTTCCTCGCCTTCGTGGTGCTCGGCGCGTCCATGGGCGCGGTGCTGACGCCGCAGATGCTGGCCCAGGCCGCCGCCTGGCCGCTCAGCATGGCCTGTCTTGCCCTGAGTATCGCCGCCACCATGGCCGGCAGCATCCTGTTCCTCACCCGCGTCGCCGGCTGGAGCCTCGCCACCGCCTTCTACGCCGCCGCGCCAGGGGCGTTCTCCACCGTCGTGGCCATGGCCGAGGAGACCGATGCCGACCTGCGGCAGGTGGCGTTCGCGCAGACGGTGCGGCTGTTCCTGCTGGTGGCGGTGCTGCCGAGCGCCCTCGGCGCTGCGGGGCTCGCCGGCACCGCCTTCCAGCCGCCGGCCCAGAGCTCGCCGCCGCTGGCGGTGGCGCTGCTGCTGGCGGTCGCCATGGCCGGCGGGCTGGTGGCCGAGCGGATCCGCCTGCCCGGGGGGCTGATCATCGGCGCGCTGGCGGCCAGCGGCGCGCTGCACCTGTCCGAGCTGTCCGATGCGGTGCTGCCGCCGGAACTGCTGGAGCCGGCCTTCGTCATCCTGGGGGCCGGCATCGGGGTGCGCTTCCTCGGCACCACGCTCGGGTCGATCAAGGAGTTCTTCCTGGTGTCGCTGGGGGCGTTCCTGGTGGCCATCGCCATCGCCGCGGTGTTCGCCGCCATCGCCATGGCGCTCACCGGCACCGAGTTCGGCATGCTGCTGTCGGCCTTCGCGCCCGGCGGGCTTGAGGCGATGACGGCGCTGGGGTTCGCCCTGGGCTACGACCCGGTCTTCATGAGCGCGCATCATCTGTTCCGCTTCACCGGCCTTTCGGTGGCGCTGCCGCTGTTGGCCTACCTGCTGTTCGGCGCCCGCATCAGCGGCACCGGCCCGGCGCCGGCCGCCGCCTCCTGCGAGCGCAAGCCGCGCCCGGCGGAAAGCCAGACCGCGCGCCAGGGAGACCGGCTGCCGGACCGAAAGGTCGAGGACTGACGAGAGGGCAGGTCATCGCCGACCGTGCCGGCGCGATCTATCGGCCGACGAGGCGGTGGGTCGAGGGCTGATGCCGGCGTTTCTACCACCGGCCCGTGAGGATGGCTCATCGGCCTTTGGTCAAGCCCGCGCGGCGTCTGGGGGCGGCCCACTCGTACCGGTCAAAAGCCGGGGCCTGGATCGCTTCAGCGCTTCATGGCAACGCTGAATCGATATAAGGCTTTGATTACATAGTGTTTCTTATCCGATCGGATGTGCCATCCGAGCGGGAAACGCTCTATGGTGCTACGCCCTCCGGGTGATCGCTCTGCCCGCCGCCTGACGCACCGTTCGGGCAAGCCCGTGCCCCGCCGGGCACGGTCCCCGCGGCCGCAGCCCATGGCACGGCCGAAATGACTAGCGGCCGGCGGGTCGGCCGTCGGCGAAGCCCGGGCTCAGCTGGTTGGCGCTGCTTGCAATCCCAAGCGACAGGGCAGGGGGGGCGGTCCGGGTCACGCGCCGTAGCGGTGCAGGTCGGCGCCGCGGCTCTTCAGCCAGGCCTCGGCCTCCCGCCGGCCGGGAAAGATGCGCTCCACCGTGCGCCAGTAGGCCGGCCCGTGATTCATCTCCAGCCGGTGGGCGACTTCGTGGGCTGCGAGGTAATCGAGGACAATGGGTGGTGCCATGATGAGGCGCCAGGAGAAGGACAGGTCGCCGCGCGAGGAGCAGGAGCCCCAGCGGCTCGCGGTGTCGCGCAGGGTGATGCGGCCGATCTCGACGCCGAGGGCGGCGGCGTGGCGCCGGACAGCGGCGGTGAGATCACGCCGCGCTTCCCGTTTGAGGAAGTCCGTGACCCGCCGGCCCAGGTGCGGCGCCTCGCCGGGCACGAGCAGCACCGGAGCGTCGGCCCGGATCGCGGCCGCCACCGTGCCGCGCACCGCACCGGTGGCGACGATCTGGTGCGGGACGCCGCGGAACGGGACGCTCGCGCCGTCGACGAAGGGAACGGCGGCCGGCAGGCGGACGAGGCGGGTGCGGATCCAGTCGCGATGCCGCTCGACGAAGTCCCGCGCCGAAGACAGCGGAACGTGGGGCGGGGCGGACAGGGTGATGTCGCGGGCGGCGGCGCGGACCCGTAAGGTGAGCCGTCGCGCCAGCGCATGCCGCCGGACATGGACCCGGATCGGGCTGCCGTCGAGCATGATCTCGATGGATTCCGGGCCGCTCGGTGTGGAGGCCGGCGGCTTGCTGCGCGTAGGGTCCTTGCGGCGAAACAGCATGGCGAATCTTCGAACGGGCGATCCAGGACCGGATCCGCTCCGCTGATCGCCGGGACGATCAACGGGGCTGCGACTCCGGTTCCATCAGATGGCCTGGACAGCGATTCACCCAGCATATGGAACCGCGGTGCGGCTTCATATGCCCGGATCGCGCTGCGGGCCCGTCATCTTCGCCTGATTTCCGACCGCTTGCCAGCCGCCCGGGGCGCAGGGCCCCGTTGCAACCGGCGCTGGTCTCAGGCCGACGTGCCGCGGTTGTAGAACGCGGTGACGTTGGAGGGGACGCTGAACACGTCGGGGCCTTCGTCGGTGGCGGCCGGGGCCGCCGGCGGGCGCTCGCGCTTCACGCTGCCCGGGCTTTCCTGGGAGAGGATGAAGTCCGAAATGCGCGGGGCGATCTCGGCCCGGAAGCGGGAGCCGTTGAACACGCCATAGTGACCCACCCCCGGCTGCTCCCAATGGGCGCGCTTGTCCTCGGGGATGTTGGGACAGATGGTGTGGGCGGCGCGGGTCTGGCCGATGCCGGAGATGTCGTCCTTCTCGCCTTCCACCGTCATCAGGGCGCAGCGGCGGATGGCGTCGGTGCGCACCTGCACCGAGTGGTGCATGATCTCACCCTTCGGCAGGGAATGGGTGATGAAGACGTTCTCCACCGTCTCCAGGTAGAACTCGGCGGTCAGGTCCATCACCGCGAGATATTCGTCGTAGAACTCGCGGTGCTTCTCGGCGGAGTCGCCGTCGCCGGCCACCAGGTGCCGGAACAGGTCCCAGTGCGCCTGGAGATGACGGTCCAGGTTCATGCTCATGAAGCCGTGCAGCTGCAGGAAGCCGGGATAGACCTCGCGCATGGCGCCGGCATGCGGCCACGGCACCGCGGTGACCACGTTGCGGCGGAACCACTCGATGGAGCGGTCCTTGGCCATGGCGTTGACCGCGGTCGGGCCCTCGCGGGTGTCGATGGGGCCGCCCATCAGGGTCATCGACTTGGGGACGTAGGGGTCGCCGTCCTGCTCCATGCGGGCGACCGCCATCAGGACCGGCACCGCCGGCTGGCACACCGCCATAACGTGGCAGTCGCCGCCGAGGCGGTGGAAGATGGAGATGATGTAGTCGACATAGTCCGAGAGGCCGAAGCGGCCTTCGCTCAGCGCCACCATCTTGGCGTCGACCCAGTCCGTCACATAGACGTCATGGGTGGGCAGCATGGCTTCCACGGTGCCGCGCAGCAGGGTGGCATAGTGGCCGGACATGGGCGCCACCACCAGCAGGCGCGGCTGCGGCCGGCGCGGGGGATGCTCGAACGCCCGCTCGAAATGCAGCAGGTTGCAGAACGGCCGGCTCCACGCCGTGTTGATGTGCACCGGCACCTTCTGGCCGTCGACCATCGTATAGTCGATGTTCCACAGCGGCTTGCCGTAGCGCCGGGTGGTGCGCTCGAAGAGCTCGCACGCCGCCGCCATGGACTTGCCGAGGGTGGTGTGGGCCGCCGGGTTGATGGGGTTCTTCAGGAACAGACGGCTCGACTCGGCGCACGCCCGCGAAGGGTTCAGCGCCGCGTGGCTCATTTCGTAGAGCCAGTACAGCGGGGCCGACATGCTCATGTCGACCTGAAGCGGAAGACGTGTCGCGCTTGCGAACTCGCCGATGGCCATTGAAGGACCTCATGGGTTGAGCACTGCGGCACAGTGTCCCGTGCCGCAGCATTGGTCAATGACAACGAAAGGATGACGTTTTTGGTTGCACCGCCGTATGGCGGATATGTCACATTGCCGCGCCGCCGGCCCGAACGAAACCCGCAGAACGGTTCAGGGGTACCATTACGCATGACGGCTTTCGCCACCCCCGTATTCGGGGCACCGCACCACGACCGTTCGTTCGGGCTGCGGCTCGACACCATGATCCGGCTGCGCTGGCTGGCGGTTTCCGGCCAGATCGCGGCGCTGGTGGTGGTCAGCCTGCTGCTTGGCTTTCCCTTGCCCATATCGGCCTGCCTTGGCCTTGTTATCTTGTCGGCCGCAGTCAATCTGGTGCTGCGGTTGAAGTATCCGGTGGCCCGCCAGCTTTCGGATGCGACGGCAGGACCCCTGCTCGCCTACGACCTGTTGCAGCTCACCGCCCTCCTTTATCTCACTGGCGGTCTTAAGAATCCGTTTGCACTGCTCTACCTGGCGCCGGTGATGATCTCGGCCACCGCGCTCCCCTGGAGCACCCCCGCGATCCTCGGCGTCCTGGCCTCCGCCTGCGCCGGGCTGGTGGGGCTGTGGGCGCAGCCGCTGCCCTGGGCGGGCGACCATCCCCCCGTGCTGCCGGAGCTGTATCTGGCCGGCATCTGGGTGGCGCTCACCGTGTCCATCGGCTTCATCGGCCTGCATGCCTGGCGGGTGGCGCAGGAGGCGCGCGAGCTGGCCGACGCCCTCGCCGCCACCGAGCTGGTGCTCGCCCGCGAGCAGCACCTCACCGCTATCGACGGTCTCGCCGCCGCTGCTGCCCATGAATTAGGCACGCCGCTCTCCACCATCGCTCTGGTGGTGAAGGAGATGGAGCGGGCCTTGCCCCCCGACAGCCCCTACCGCGAGGACGTGACGTTGCTGCGCGACCAGGTGAAGCGCTGCCGCGACATCCTGCAGACCCTCACCTCCCTGCGCTCCGGCGACGCGCCGTTCGACCGGATGCCGCTGCGCCATCTGCTGGAGGAGGTGGTGGAGCCGCACCGCAACTTCGGCATCGCCATCGTGGTGGACGTGCGCGAGGGGCCGGACGACCCGGTGATCGGCCGCAATCCGGGCCTGCTCTACGGCCTCGGCAACCTGGTGGAGAATGCGGTGGACTTCGCGGAGGGCAAGGTGGAGATCACCGCCCAGTGGACCCTCGCCGGCCTGGTGATGGTGGTCCAGGACGACGGCCCGGGCTTCGCGCCGGAGGTCTCGGGGCGCATCGGCCAGCCTTATGTCACCTCCCGCGCCCGCGACCGGCAGGATCCGGAGGGCGAGAGCGGGCTTGGCCTCGGCTTCTTCATCGCCAAGACGCTGCTGGAGCGCACCGGCGCCAGCCTCAGCTTCGCCAACCGGCCGCCGCCGATGACCGGCGCGGTGGTGGAGATCACTTGGCCAAGGGCCGCTTTGGCCATAGAAGGGGATGACCAAGCGACAAAGCGACGCGCCATGGATTACGCTGCGGCGAAAGATATCTAGCCGGCGCGCCGCGTTCGCCTTATCTGCCCACCGTCTGGAATGCGCGGGATCGAGGACGACACTATGAACGACACGCTGCCCCTCGAGGTGGGAGAAGATCGCTCCGTCCTGATCGTGGACGACGACCGCTCCTTCCTGCAGCGGCTGGCCCGGGCCATGGAGGCGCGGGGCTTTCTGGTCAGCACCGCCGAGACGGTGGCCGAGGGCCTCGCCAAGGTGGAGGCGGCGGCGCCTGCGTTCGCGGTGGTGGACATGCGGCTCGGCGACGGCACCGGCCTCGACGTGATCTCGACCCTCAAGAAGCACCGGCCGGGCGCCCGCGCCATCGTGCTCACCGGCTACGGCAACATCGCCACCGCGGTCACCGCGGTGAAGCTCGGCGCGGTGGATTATCTCGCGAAGCCCGCGGACGCCGACGACGTGGTGGCCGCGCTCATCGCCTCCGGCGACCACAAGCCCCATCCCCCGGAAAACCCCATGTCGGCCGACCGGGTGCGCTGGGAGCATATCCAGCGGGTCTACGAGCTGTGCGGGCGCAACGTGTCGGAGACCGCGCGCCGCCTGTCCATGCACCGCCGCACCCTGCAGCGCATCCTCGCCAAGCGCGCGCCGCGCTGAGAGACCATGTGATCGGTAGCCGTCATCAACGCTCGTTGGTTCCGGCTACCCATGCAGGGGTCTTTTTCAGACGTATCAAAACGTTATGTGTCTTTCCCGATGGGTGTCCGGCGCCGGGTCGGGCATGACGGGGACTTTGCAAACCGTCTCCAAACGGGGTCGGTGTCGCTGGCCGGAACCTGGAGGGATCCGGGTTCGGCCCGGAAGGCGGGTCGGCGACGGCCGGCCCTGGGGGCCTGGCGGGACGCGCGGTGACACGCCTCTTTCTTAGAGCGCGATCCAGTTTGGTGAGTTGGGACGGAGGTGCTGCCGAGGCCAGTTCCGGACGTTGCAGGACGCGTCCGAAGCCGAGCCCGTGCGGCGCGAATTTTCCGCTCGCGCGATGAAGCCCGTCATCCGCTGCTCGGGTTTGCGACACCTGTCGCGGCGCAGGCACGGGCGGAATTCCGGACGCCTGCGCCACGGCCGTTCCACCGGGCGGACGCGGCCCTGTCCGCTCTGCTGCACAATTGAGCGTTTTCAGGCGTTCGGCGGCATCGACGGCCCCGCTGGGCAGCGGTATAGCTGCTGCAGGCGCGAGCCATCGAAAGAGCGATCCCCGGTGCTGTCCGTCGTCATTCCCACCTATAATTCCGAGCGCAGCCTGGTGCCGGTGCTCGCCGCTCTCGTGCCGGGCGTCACGGCGGGGCTGGTGGGCGACGTGGTGCTGGTGGACGGCGGCTCCACCGACGACACCGCGGCCATCGCCGATGCCGCCGGCTGCCTGTTCCTCGCGCCCTCGGGCGATCCCGGCATCCGCCTGCGCCAGGCCGCGGGCCACCTGCGCGGCAACTGGTTGATGTTCCTCTCGCCGCGCTCGCTCCTGGCCGAGGGCTGGGCCCGCGAGGTGGCGCATTTCTGCGAGACCGCCGAGCGGCGCGGCCAAGCCGAGGCGGTGGCGGCCACCTTCCGCATCGCCCTCGACGGCTATGGCATCGGCCCGCGGATCGGCGAGGCGGTCGCCGCCGCGCGGCTCCTGCTGCTGGGCCTGCCGCGGCCGGAGCAGGGCCTCGTCCTGTCGCGCCGGCTCTATGAGCGCCTGGGCGGGCACCCATCGGGCATGAAGGCCGACCAGCGCCTGATGCGCCGCATCGGCCGGCGCCGGATCCATCCGCTGCGGGCCCATGTGCTGCTGCCGCCGCCCGCCGGGTGACGCTGCAGCGCAGCAGCGCTGGCCGGTGAACTTCCCCTGAATTTCCCTTGGCGAACCTCTCCGCTTGGGGATAGATGACCGTGCGGGGCGGTCCGGTTGTGTCGCAAGGGCACGGCGGGCCGAAGACATCAGTTTCATGACGACAGACAGCGGATTGCAGTAGCGGGCCTCGGCACGCGACGGCGCATGCTCCCGCGCTCCGGCCGATGGTGCCGCCGATCGGATGATCCGGCGCCGGTCTACGGCTTTCGGGAGGGGTTCATGGACATACGTCGCGTCTTCGCCGCCGGCCGGACTCTGCCCTCTGCCCGGGGCTTGGCCACCGCAGGCAAGGTTCTGGCGGGGGCCGCGCTGATCGCGCTCGCGGCCGTCCCGGCCTTGGCCCAGCCCCAGCGCCCGGTGGCGCCGGCCGCTCAGGCTCCGGCGGCCGCCCCCGCGACCCCGCTGCCGCCGCGCCCGGCCGCCGTGAAGACCTTCCAGCGGCCCGACCTCATCACCGAATCCCGGCGCTACGAGCGCGAGCTGCAGCGCACCGCCAAGGCGCCGTCCGGCCCCCTCGACCGGGCCCGGCGCGATGCCGACCAGGCGTTCCAGCGCGGCGATGCCCGCAGCGCCGCCGCGCTCTACGGCGCGCTCGCCGTGGCGGTGCCGCAGGAATTCAACGTCTGGATGCGGCTCGCCCGCGCCCTCGGCGCCATCAAGGCGAACGACGACGAGAACGCCAGCGCCTTCACCGACAACGCCGCCGGCGCCGCCTATATCGCCTACCGCCGGGCCACGACGCAGGCGGAGGAGGGCGAGGCGCTCGCCTTCATCGGCCGCATCTATGCCGGCCGCAGCCTTTGGGCCGCGGCCATCGAGACCATGAAGGTCTCCCTCGCCTTGCGCGAGAACGCGGCCGAGCGCGCCTTCTACGAGAAGCTGCGCGACGAGCACGGCTTCCGGATGGTGAATTACCGGGTGGAATCCGACGCCGCCGCCCCGCGCGCCTGCATCAGCTTCTCCGAGCCGCTGGCGGCCAATCTCGACGTCTCGCCCTTCGTCCAGGTCGCCGGCGTGGACAAGCCGGCCCTCAGCGCCGAGGAGCAGCAGATCTGCGTCGAGGGCCTCAAGCATGGCGAGAGCTACGTGCTGCGGGTGCGTCCCGGCATCCCGGCGGTGACCGGCGAGGTGCTGCGCCGGCCGGTGGAGCTCTCCATCTATGTGCGCGACCGCTCGCCCTCGGTGCGCTTCGGCGGCAAGGCCTATGTGCTGCCGAGCGTCGGCCAGAAGGGCATCCCCCTCGTCACCGTCAACACCGCCGCGGTGCAGGTGGACGTGGTGCGGGTCGGCGATCGCGGGCTGATCCCCAACGCCCTCAGCGGCGATTTCCAGAACCGGCTCTCGGCCTACGAGTTCTCCGACCTGCGCGACGGCAAGGCCATCAAGGTCTTCTCCGGCACCCTGGAGGTGGAGAACCCGCTCAACCGCGACGTCACCACCGCGGTGCCGGTGGGCGAGGCGGTGGGCAAGCTGGAGCCCGGCGTCTACGTGATGCTGGCCAAGCCCAAGGGCGCGTCCACCGAGGACGATTTCGGCGCCGAGGCCACCCAGTGGTTCATCGTCTCCGACCTCGGCCTCACCGCGCTGAGCGGGCAGGGCGGGGTGACCGCGCTGGTCCGCTCCCTCGCCAGCGCCGCGCCGGTGCGCGATGCCGAGGTGAAGCTGGTGGCCCGCTCCAACGAGGTGCTGGGCACCACCCGCACCGATGCCGACGGCCGCGCCGCCTTCGATGCCGGCCTTGCCCGCGGCACCGGCGGCCTCGAGCCGTTCGCGGTGGTGGCGCGCACCGAGGCCGGCGACTACGCCTTCCTCTCCTTGCGCGAGAGCGCCTTCGACCTCACCGACCGCGGCGTCGCCGGCCGCGAGACGCCGGGCGCCCTCGACGCCTTCGTGACCCCGGAGCGCGGGGTCTACCGCTCCGGCGAGACCGCCTTCATCACCGTGCTGCTGCGCGACGGGGAGGGTCGCGCCGTGCCGTCTCTGCCGCTCACCGTGGTGCTGCAGCGCCCCGACGGGGTGGAGGATCGCCGCCTGGTGGCGGCCGATGCCGGCGCTGGCGGCCGGGTGGTGAAGCTGCCTTTGCTCTCCGGCGCCATGACCGGCACCTGGCGGGGGCGCGCCTTCGCCGATCCGAAGGGGCAGCCGGTGGGCGAGGCCGCCTTCCTGGTAGAAGACTACGTTCCCGACCGGCTGGCCTTCGAGCTCAGCGCCGCCGACGCGGTGCTCCAGCGCAACCGGCCGACGTCCATCAAGCTCGACGGCCGGTTCCTGTTCGGCGCCCCCGCCGCCGGGCTCGACGTGGAGGGCGATGCCGAGCTCCGGCTCGCCGAGGCCGGCCGCAAGGCCTTCCCCGGCTATCAGTTCGGCAACGCGCAGGACGAGGTGCTGCCGCAAAGCGGGCCCATCGCCGACACCCCGCGCACCGATGCCCGCGGCACCGCCAGCCTGCAGGTGTGGACCCCGTCGCTGCCGCGCACCGACCGGCCGCTGGAGGTGCTGGCCACGGTGCGCCTGCTGGAGCCGGGCGGCCGCGCCGTCAGCCGCACCCTGGCGCTGCCGGTGGCCGCCGCCGGGCCGCAGATCGGCGTCAAGCCGCTGTTCACCGACCGCGTCCGCGAGGGCGAGGAGGCGCGGTTCGAGATCATCGTCGCCGATGCGCAGGACAAGCGGCTCGCCGCGCCGGGCCTGCGCTGGCAGCTCTCCCGCATCGAGACCCGCTACCAGTGGTACCGCTCCGGCGGGTCCTGGGACTATGAGCCGGTGAAGATCGTCACCCGGGTCGGCGAGGGCCGGCTCGACGTGCCGGCCGACGGCCCGGCGCGCCTCGCCGCGCCGGTGGAGTACGGCCACTATCGCCTCGACTTCAGCGGCGACGGCCTGCCCCTCACCAGCATGGCCTTCGACGCCGGCTTCGGCGGCAGCGGGCCGGACACGCCGGACAAGCTGGAGCTGGTCCTCGACCGCTCCGCCTATGCCGCCGGCGACACGCTGGAGGCGACCCTCACCGCCCGCGCCGCCGGCACCGCGACCCTGCTCGTGATGACCGACACCCTGCAGGCGCAGAAGGTGGTGCAGGTCGCCCCGGGGGCCAACAAGGCGAGCTTCAAGGTGGAGCCGGGCTGGGGCCCGGGGGCCTATCTGGTGGCCCTGATGCACCGCCCGCTCGACGCCGCCGCCAGCCGGATGCCGGGCCGGGCCATCGGCCTTGCCCACTTCTCGGTCGACCGCGCCGCCCGCACCCTCGCCGTGGAGATGACCGCGCCGGCCGAGATGCGGCCCGGCAACACGCTGGAGGTCCCGGTCAAGGTCGGCGTGAAGCCCGGCGAGATCGCCTTTGTCACCGTCGCGGCGGTGGATGTGGGCATCCTCAACCTCACCGGCTTCAAGCCGCCGCAGCCCGATGCGGTGATCTTCGGCCAGCGCCGGCTCGCCGCCGAGGTGCGCGACCTCTACGGCGCGCTGATCGACGGCATGCAGGGGCAGGCCGGCCGGCTGCGCTCGGGCGGCGACGACATGGGCGGCGGCCTGCAATCCTCGCCGCCGGTGCAGCCGCCGCTGGCCCTGTTCTCGGGGCCGGTCGCGGTGGGGCCGGACGGGGTGGCGCGGGTGAGCTTCCCCATTCCCGCCTTCGACGGCACGGTGCGGCTGATGGCCATGGCCTGGAGCGCCGACCGCCTCGGCCATGCCAGCGCCGACGTGGTGGTGCGCGACAAGGTGGTGATCCTCGCCACCCTGCCGCGCTTCCTCGCCTATGGCGACCGCTCCACCCTCAACCTCGACCTCACCAACGTGGAGGCCCCGGCGGGCAGCTACACTGTGGCGGTGAACGCCACCGGCGCCGCCGGCGCGGCCCAGCCGGCCGGCCCGGTGCGCCTCGGCGAGAAGGAGCGGCAGTCGCTGCGGCTCGCCCTCGACGGCCGCGGCATCGGCCCGGCGCAGGTGGACGTGCGGCTGACCGGGCAGGGGGTGGACATCACCCGCAGCTTCGCCCTCAACGTGCGCCCCGCCTATCCGGACATCGAGCGGCGCACGGTGCGCAACCTCGCCCCGGGGGAGAGCCTGACCGTCTCCGACGCGTTGGTGGCGGACCTCGTGGCCGGCACCGGCGCGGTGGCGGTGAGCGTCACCCCCAGCAGCGCCATCGACGTGCCGGCTCTGCTGGCCGCCCTCGACCGCTACCCCTATGGCTGCTCCGAGCAGATCACCAGCCGGGCGCTGCCGCTGCTCTACTACAACGACCTCGCCCCGCTGGTCAGCCGGGCGCCCGACCCCGGCGCCGACGGGCGGATCCGCGAGGCGGTGGTCCGGCTGTTCGCCCGCCAGGGCTCGGACGGCTCGTTCGGCCTGTGGTCGGCCGGCGGCGAGGACACCTGGCTCGACGCCTATGTGGTGGATTTCCTCACCCGGGCGAAGGAGAAGGGCTTCGCGGTGCCCGAGCCGGGCTTCGGCATGGCCCTCGACCACCTGCGCAACGTGGTGAACATGGCCGGCGCCGAGATGCGCTCGGCCAGCGAAGGCCACGCTTATGCCCTCTACGTGCTGGCCCGGAACGGCCGGGCGCCGCTGGGCGACCTGCGCTACCTCGCCGACACCCGCCTCGAGGCTCTGCCGAGCACCCTCGCCCGCGGCCAGGTGGGGGCGGCGCTGGCGCTGCTGGGCGATCGCACCCGGGCGGAGCGGGTGTTCAACGTGGCGCTGGCCGGCCTGCCGGCGGCGCCCACCGATCCGGAGGTCGGCCGCGCCGATTTCGGCTCGGTGCTGCGCGACGCCGCGGCCCTCACCGTGCTCGCCCGCGAGGCCGGCATGGAGCGGCTCGCCGCCCTTGCCCTGTCGCGGGTGGATGCGGCGCGGGTGCGCACCGAGCGCACCTCGACCCAGGAGAATGCCTGGCTGATCCTCGCCGCCCGCGAGCTGGCCGAGAGCGCCGCCAACATCGTCCTCGACGTGAATGGCGGCACCTCGCGCGGGCCGTTCGGCATCCGCCTTGCGGCGCGGGACCTCACCGCCGGGCCGACGGTGCTGCGCAATCGCGGCAGCGAGCCGGTCAAGGTGGTGCTGGGGGTGCAGGGCTCGCCCGCCGCCCCCGAGCCGGCCATCGCCCGCGGCTTCACTGTGGAGCGGCGCTACTTCACCCTCGACGGCAAGCCCTTCGACCCGGCCAAGGCGGTGCAGAACCAGCGCTTCGCGGTGGTGCTGAAGGCCACCGAGGCCAAGGCCGCGCTCGCCGACGTGCTGATGGTGGACTACCTGCCGGCCGGGTTCGAGATCGAGAATCCCAGCCTCTCCGGCGGCTCGGAGGAGGATCCGGCCAATCCGTTCGCCTGGCTCGGCACGGTGAGCGAGCATGTCCATGTGGAGGCCCGCGACGACCGCTTCGTCGCCTCGGTCACCCGCAGCGACGACGACGAGCCGTTCGTGGTCGCCTATGTGGCCCGGGCGGTCTCGCCGGGCCGCTACGTCCACCCGCCGGTGATGATCGAGGACATGTACCGGCCGGACCGCTTCGCCCGCTCGGCGGCGGGCATCATCGAGGTGGCGCCCGCGCGATGAGCCCGCTGCGCCCCGCGTCATCGTCCGCGCCGCCGGAGCCCGCTCCGCCCGGCGGCCCGGGCGGCTGGCGCCAAGGATGGAGCGCGCGCTGGAGCGGCGGCTGGCGCCATGCCTCGCGGCCGGCGCGCATCGCCGCGGTGGCGACCCTGGCGCTGATGCTGGGCGGCGGGGCGCTGGTGGCCGGGGTGTCCGGCCGCCTCGCCGCCATCGCCAAGGCCGCCCCCGATGCGCCGCAGCCGCAAGTCTCGCGCGAGGTGGTGGATCGCGACGGCCGGCTGCTGCGGCCTTTCGCGCTGCCCGACGGGCGCTGGCGGCTCGCCGCCGATGCCGGCGCCGTGGATCCGCGCTTCATCGCCATGCTGCTTGCCTATGAGGACCGCCGCTTCGAGGCCCATGGCGGCATCGACCTGCGGGCCATGGCGCGGGCGTCGTGGCAGATGGCCACCTCCGGCCGGGTGATCTCCGGCGGCTCCACCTTGTCCATGCAGGTGGCGCGGCTCCTCGCCCCGCCGCGCCCGCGCACCTTCGCCGCCAAGCTCGACCAGATGCGCGGCGCGCTGGAGCTGGAGGCTCGGCTGAGCAAGGCGGAGATCCTCGGCCTCTACCTCACGCTCGCCCCCTACGGCGGCAATATCGAGGGCGTGCGGGCGGCGGCGCTCACCTATTTCGGCAAGGAGCCGGCGCGCCTCACCCTCGGCGAGGCGGCGCTGCTGGGGGCCCTGCCGCAGGCGCCCGAGGCTCGCCGTCCGGACCGCAGCCCCCTCGCCGCCCGCCGCGCCCGCGATCGGGTGCTGGACCGCCTCGCCGCCGCCGGCCTGCTGTCTGCCGACGAGGTGCGCCTCGCCCGCGCCGAGGGGGTGCCGCAGCTACGCCGGCCGATGCCGCAGCTGGCGCCGCATCTGGCCGAAGCGCAGGTGGCCGCGCGGCCCGGCCAGACCCGCCATCCCCTGACCCTCGACGGGCCGCTGCAGGCCCGGCTCGAGGCGCTGGTGCGCGAGCGCGCGGCGACGCTCGGGCGCGGGCTGTCGGCGGCGCTGGTGGTGGTGGACAATGACAGCGCCGAGGTGCGCGCCTATGTGGGCTCGGCCGATTTCGAGGATCGCGCGCGCGCCGGGGCGGTGGATCTCGTCCGCGCCGTGCGCTCGCCCGGCTCGACGCTGAAGCCCTTCATCTATGCGCTGGCGTTCGAGGACGGGCTGGTCCATCCCGACAGCCTGATCGAGGACACCCCGGCCCGCTTCGGGGCTTGGCGGCCGGAGAATTTCGATCGCAGCTTCCAGGGCACGCTCTCCGTGCGCAAGGCGCTGCAATTGTCGCTCAACGTGCCGGCGGTGCGGCTGCTGGATGCGGTAGGGCCGGACCGGATGGCGGCGCGGCTGCGGCAGGCCGGGGCCCGGCTGGAGCTGCCGGCCGGCGCCGCCCCGGCCCTGCCCATGGGGCTCGGCGGGGTGGGCATCCGCCTCATCGACCTCGCCATGCTCTATTCGGCGCTCGCCCGCGGGGGGGGGGCGGGGGGGTTGAGCGTGCCCCCCCCCCCCCCCGCCTCCCCCCGCCGCACCCCGCTGGTGGGGGAGGTGGCGGCCTGGTACGTCGGCCAGAGCCTGCTCGGCACCCCGGCGCCCGAGAATGCCCTGGGCGGGCGCATCGCCTTCAAGACCGGCACCTCCTACGGCTATCGCGACGCCTGGTCGGTGGGCTACGACGGCCGCCGCACCGTGGCGGTATGGGTGGGCCGGCCCGATGGCCAGGCGGTGGCGGGCCTTGCCGGGCGCACCGCGGCGGCGCCGCTCTTGTTCGATGCCTTCGCCCGCATCACCCGCACGCCGGCCGGGCTCGGGCCGGCGCCCCGCGGCGCCCTGGTGGCCGGCAATGCCCGCCTGCCGCCGCCGCAGCGCCATTTCGGCCGGACCCGGCAGGAGGAGGCGATGGCGGTGATCTTCCCGCCCGACGGCGCTCGGGTGGCCGGGGAGGAGGCCGGTAGCGGCGAGGCGCTGGCGCTCAAGGTCTCCGGCGGCGCCTTCCCGCTCACCCTGCTGCTGGACGGCCGGCCCGTGGCCCGCGCCGAGGACCGGCGCACCCTGTTCTGGACCCCCCGCGGGCGCGGCTTCTCCCGGCTGACGGTGATCGACAGAGCCGGCGCCACCGCGAGCGTGACGGTGCGGGTGGAGTGACGCCGGGGGGAAGTCCCGAGAGGCTGTTCGAGAAGGCGGCGGCTGAGGTCCGATGCGGGATTTTCGGGGCTCAGGAACGAGCGAATGCAGGCGCTACGCCGCGCATCGGGCCGGGGTCTCGACGCCGTGGGTACCGTAAAGATCCGGCGGATCGATCCGCTCGACTTTTAACGCAGTCTCTGAGCCGCCAAAAAGAAATCCCGCCGCGCCGGGAGGCGGGCGGGACAGGCTGGGAGGAACCAAAGCGGAAACTGGAAGCTGAAGACCCCGATCGCCGAGGCGCTACCGCCCGACGACGGCGCGGGGCAGGTCGGTCCGGACCAGCCCGTGGCGGGCGAGGTCCTTCGGGCTCATGTGGCTGAGCGCCTCGTGCCGGATCGCCATGCGGCGGGCATCGACAAAAGCGCTCCACACCAGCCGCACGGCGGCGGCGGCGCGGTGGAACGGGCCGGCCCCGGCGGGGCGTGCGGCGAGAGCGTGACGAACGGTGGCCATGGATGCCTCCATCAAGTTCGATGCATGGTAGCTCGCTTTGATGCATCGCAACATTTCTTTTGCTGCATGGCACCCGTGCGCCGCACGTATGGTCAACGAGTCGTGAAAAAGGGGTGCGGGAGGGTCTGGACCGCCGGCGATGAATTGCGTATAGAGCGCGCCTGCCCGGCGGCACGGCGGCGTTTCGCCCTGTCCCGGCGCTTTCTCCGGACGCCCCACCGAAGGCTCCGGACACCAGCCGGAGGCGATCTCGTCGCCCCGCACGGCCTGGTGGGGGATAGTTCAACGGTAGAACAGCGGACTCTGACTCCGTTAATCTAGGTTCGAATCCTAGTCCCCCAGCCAATCCGCCCCCGTTTCCCAGCCGCCTGCCACATCCGCCCCCAGGTCCCGTGCCGTTTGGCGCGTCGCCTTGCCGGCACCGCACCGGCGCGTGCTGCGGCGGGCGGGGACGGCAATTTTTCCGGAGCCTCCATGAGCCACCCCATCCCGCCTGCCGGCGCCCCGTCCGAAGCCCTTGCCGATGCCGCGCCGCCCGCATCCACCGGGCCGCTGGCCGGGCTGAAGGTGGTGGAGTTCGCCGCCATCGGGCCGGTGCCCATGGCCGCCATGCTGCTGTCCGACATGGGCGCCGACGTGGTCTGCCTCGCCCGGCCCGGCGGACGGGTGAGCGATCCGCGCTCCATCATCACCCGCGGCCGCCGCTGGATGGAGCTCGACCTGAAGCACCCGGACGCCGCCGCGCAGGCCCGTGCGCTGATGGCCGAGGCCGACGTGGTGCTGGAGGGCTTTCGCCCCGGCGTCATGGAGCGGCTCGGGCTCGGCCCGGATGCGGCGCTGGCCGCCAATCCCGGCCTAGTCTACGGCCGGATGACCGGCTGGGGTCAGACCGGGCCGCTGGCCCCGCGCGCCGGCCACGACATCAACTATGTCGCCATCACCGGCGCCCTCGATTCCATCCGCGGCGCCGACGGTACCCCGGCGACGCCGCTGAACCTCGTGGGCGACTATGCCGGCGGGGCTATGTTCCTCGTCTCCGGGGTGCTGGCGGCGCTGCTTTCGGCGGGGCGCACCGGGCAGGGGCAGGTGGTGGATGCCGCCATGTGCGATGGCGTCTCGGTGCTGCTCAGCCTGTTCCACACCCGCCGGGCGCTGGGCCTCTGGGGGCCGCCCGGCACCAACACGCTGGATGGCGGCAGTCATTTCTACGGCTCGTTCCGCTGCGCCGACGGGAGGTTCCTGTCCATCGGGCCGCTGGAGCCGCAATTCTACGCCGAGTTCCGCCGCATCGCCGGCCTGGAGGACGCCGCCTTCGACGCCCAGCACGACCGCGCCCGCTGGCCGGAGCTGAGGGAGAAGGTGGCGCAGGCCATCGCCGGCAAGACCCGGGACGAATGGACCCGCCTGTTCGAGGGCTCGGAGGCCTGCGTCGCCCCGATCCTGGCGCTGGAGGAGGCGCCCGACCACCCGCATCTCGTGGCCCGCGAGACCTTCATCGAGCGGGACGGGGTGCGGCAGGCGGCGCCGGCGCCGCGCTTCTCGCGCACTCCCGGCGCGGTCAGCCCGCTGCCCATGGGCGCGGCGACCTCGCCCGCCGCGGTGCTTGCCGCTTGGCGCAAGCCGGGCTGACGGAGCGCTTTCGAGGAGCGCTTTCGGGCGAAGGCGCCGCCGGATCGCGTGAAGAAAGCGCGTCAGGCCACGCGCCCTGAGCATGTCCGCCGGTGCCCGCGGAAGATGCTCAAGACCTGGATCCGGATCGGATGGCGCTGCCCCGACCGCGGCCGGTCGTCAGGCCCCCGGCTCCTGCGTCTTCAGGCCGGCGCGGAACGGGTGGGCCGGATAGACGCCGAGGATGCGCATCTCGCGCGAGAAGAAGGCGAGTTCCTCCAGCGCCAGCTTGAGCGGGCGGTCGTCGGGGTGGCCATCCACGTCGGCGTAGAACTGGGTGGCGGTGAAGGCGCCGTCCATCTGGTAGGATTCGAGCTTCGTCATGTTGACGCCGTTGGTGGCGAAGCCCCCCAGCGCCTTGTAGAGCGCGGCCGGCACGTTGCGCACCCGGAACACGAAGGTGGTCACCACCGGGCCGTTGCCGGCCGGCGCCCAGGCCCCGTTGCGGGAGAGGATGACGAAGCGGGTGGTGTTGTGGGCCTCGTCCTCGATGTTCTCGGCGAGGATCTCCAGCTTGTAGATCTCCGCCGCCAGGCGCGAGGCGATGGCGGCGCGGGTGACGTCGCCCGCCTCGGCGATCTCGCGGGCCGAGCCGGCGGTGTCGGCGCCGATCACCGGGGTGAGCGAGAGGGTGCGGATGGCCTTGCGGCACTGGCCGAGCGCCATGACGTGGCTCTGCACCGTCCTGATGGTGGACAGGCTCGCCCCCTTCACCGTCATGAGCTGGTGGGACAGCGGCAGGAAATACTCGCCGATGATGTGGAGCGGCGAGCCCGGCATAAGGTGGTGGATGTCGGTCACCCGCCCGGCCACCGAATTCTCGATCGGGATCATGGCGAGGCCGGCGGCACCGCTCTCCACCGCGGCGAAGGCGTCCTCGAAGGTGGCGCAGGGCACCGCCTCGTGATCGGGGAAAGCCTCGCGGCAGGCGATGTGGGAGTTCGCGCCCGGCTCGCCCTGGAAGGTGATGCGGCGAATCATGCCTCGATCCTTGTCTGGTCCCGACCGGTTGCCCGTCCCCGTCCGCTGCGGGCTCACGCTGCGGCACCTGTGCCGCCCGTCCCTGCCGGCCGCGCCGGCCGGGTGGAGTGGCATTGGGGCGCGCGTTATACGAGTTGCGCGTCTGTAATCAAAGTGCTTAGTGTCCTTGCCGGTGCGCGGGGGAGCGCTCGCGCGCCGCTCGTGCACATGCATGCAGCCGGGCCCGGCAAGGCGCCTTCCAGGCGCCAGCCAGCGGCACGGCGGGGGACGATCAAGGGCACCGAAGGGCGAAGCGCCGATGAACAGTTTTGAATTGAACAAGATCTTGGGTGCGGGACTCGGGGCGCTCACCTTCGCCTTCGGCCTCGCCATTCTCTCCGAAATCCTGTTCACCGCCGAGGCCCCGGCCAAGCCCGGCTTCGCCATCGCGGTGGTGGAAGGCGGCGGCGGCGCTGCCGCGCCGAAGGCGGCGGTGGTGCCGATCGAGCAGCTTTTCGCGGCCGCCTCCATCGACAAGGGCGCGACCGTCGCCAAGAAGGGCGCCGCCTGCCACAATTTCCAGGAAGGCGCCGGCAACAAGGTCGGTCCCGACCTTTACGGCATCGTCGGTCGCGACGTCGCCTCGGCTCCGGGCTTTGCCTATTCCAAGGCGATGACGGCGAAGGGCGGGGCGTGGACCGCGCTCGACCTCAACGCCTTCCTCACCAACCCCAAGGCGGCGGTGCCCGGCACCGCGATGGCCTTCGCCGGGCTGGGGAAGGATACCGAGCGGGCCGACCTGATCGCCTACCTGAACTCGCTTTCGCACAGCCCGAAGCCGCTGCCCACCGCGGCCGCGGCGCCGGCGGCGGACGCCCCCAAGGCGCAGTGAGTCCGCGACCCACCGGGCGGCGCCAGCGGCGCCATCCGGCGGGTGGGACGACGGCATCGGCTTTCGATGCCGCAGGCCTTCGCCGTCCCGGTTTCGGGATGCGCGTTTCACGGACTTGTCACCCTACCGTTCTGTAAGGGTCGATCCTGCCGGATCGGCCCTTTTTGTTGCGCCGCGGGGACTTGCGGGCTGTCGTTCGTGATTTGTGCCCGATCGGGCGGGGGCGATGGCGGCCCGCACGGCCATGTTTCCGCCGTCGCGCCGGGTGTCATAATCAGCTATCCGGTGCCTTAGCCGGATCCGGCTGCGACCCTGAGATGCAACGCCGTTGCCCGCGCCGCCCTCCGGGCGCACCAGTCCCGTCGTCGCGCCCGCCGCGATGCGGGCGGGAGGCGGCGGGGCGGCGTCCGGGGTATCCTGATCGCGGCTCGGGAGATTCGTCACCGCCCGCCGGCGGATCCGACGCCACAGCAGGACAGTTCCGGAGGCCTTGATGTCCCTTCTTTCCCGTCTCGCGGTTTTCCTGCTGGCGGCCCTCGCGGCGACCCCGGCCGCGGCCCAGGCGCCCGCCGCTCCGGCGCCGGAGGGCTTCCGGCACGGCCTGTCGCTGATGGGCACGCCGAAATATCCGGACGGCTTCAAGCGCTTCGACTACGTGAACCCCGACGCGCCCAAGGGCGGCCTGCTGCGCCTCGCCGACGACGGGACCTTCGACAGCTTCAACTTCGTCATCCCGCGCGGCACCCCGGCCTCCGGGCTCGGCCTGATCTACGATACCCTGATGACCTCCGCGTTCGACGAGGTGTCGAGCGAGTACGGCCTGATCGCCGACGGGGTGCGCTACCCCGCGGACTTCTCCTCGGTCACCTACCGCCTGCGCCCCGAGGCGCGCTGGCACGACGGCACGCCGATCACCCCGGCGGACGTGATCTGGTCGTTCGAGGTGCTGACCCAGAACAATCCCAGCCAGCGCTTCTATTACAGCCACGTCGCCAAGGCCGAGCAGACCGGCCCCGGGGAGGTGACCTTCACCTTCGATCAGGCCGGCAACCGCGAGTTGCCGCAGATCGTCGGCCAGCTCATGATCCTGCCGAAGCACTGGTGGACGGCCAACGGCCCCGACGGCAAGCCGCGCGACATCACCCAGGGCAGCCTGGAGATTCCGCTCGGCTCCGGCGCCTACCGGATGAAGGGCTTCGTGCCCGGCCGCTCGGTGAGCTACGAGCGGGTGGCGGACTATTGGGGCCGCGACCTGCCGGTGAACGTGGGCAAGAACAATTTCGGCGAGATCCGCTACGAGTATTTTCGCGACGACACGGTGATGCTGGAAGCCTTCAAGGCCGACCAGTATGATTTCCGCACCGAAAGCTCCGCCAAGAACTGGGCCACCGCCTATGACTTTCCCGCCCGCAAGGCCGGAAAAGTCGTGCTGCAGATGTTCGAGAACCGCGCCTCGGGGGTGATGCAGGCCTTCATTCCCAATCTACGGCGGGGGAAGGTCCCAGAACCGCGGGGGCCCCCGGCGCTCCAACAATGCCCCCGCCTCCGGGGCATTAACCACCGCCTTTTCTTCCG
>CALMSN010000160.1 GCA_937872325.1 uncultured Xanthobacter sp.
CCGCCCCCCCCGCCGGCGCCGCGCGGTCGGCGCTGCCGCCGCTGCTCATCGTCATCGCCGGCTGCATCATCGCCGCTCTCACCTTCGGCCCGCGCTCCGCGTTCGGCCTGTTCCTCGTGCCCATGTCGAACGACTTCGGCTGGGATCGCGGGGTGTTCAGCTTCGCTTTGGCGATCCAGAACCTGCTGTGGGGGCTGGGCTCGCCGTTCGCCGGCGCGGTCGCCGACCGGTTCGGCACGGTGCGGGTGATGTGCGTCGGCGCCATCATCTATGGCGCCGGCCTCGCCCTGATGGCGTTCGCCCACACCGGCCTCGGCCTGAACCTCACCGCCGGCGTGCTGGTGGGCTTCGGCTTGTCGGCGGCGTCGTTCAACCTGGTGCTCGCCGCCTTCGGCAAGCTGCTGCCGCAGCAGTGGAAGTCCATCGGCTTCGGGGCGGCGACGGCCGCCGGCTCGTTCGGCCAGTTCGCCTTCCCGCCGCTCACCCAGGAGCTGATCTCGCAGTTCGGGTGGCAGCAGACGGCCATGATCTTCGGCGTCTCCATGCTGCTGGTGATGCCGTTCACCCTGGCGCTGGCGGATCGCGGCAAGACCAGCGTGATGGCGGCGGTCAACGTGCCGCAGCAGGCCATTGGCGCGGCGCTGTCGGAGGCGTTCCGGCACCCGAGCTACGTGCTTCTGGTGCTGGGCTTCTTCACCTGCGGCTTCCAGCTCGCCTTCCTCACCGTCCACCTGCCGGCCTATCTGGTGGACGAGGGGATGGGGGTGAAGGTCGGCGCCTGGACCATCGCGCTAATCGGCCTGTTCAACATCATCGGCTCGCTGGGGGCCGGCTACTTCACCGGCCGGATGTCGCGCAAGTGGCTCCTGGCATGGATCTATACCGCCCGCGGCGTGGCCATCGCCGTGTTCATCATGCTGCCGACCACGCCGATGACCTGCTACGTGTTCGGCGCCGCCATGGGGCTTTTGTGGCTGTCCACGGTGCCGCCGACCTCCAGCCTGGTGATGCTGATGTTCGGCACCCGCTACATGGCGATGCTGTACGGCTTCGCGTTCTTCTCCCACCAGGTGGGCGGGTTCCTCGGCGTCTACATCGCCGGCGACATCTACACCCGTACCGGCAATTATAACTGGGTGTGGTGGCTTTCCATCGCCCTGTCCTTCGCCTCGGCGGCCATCAATCTGCCCATCAAGGAGCAGCCGGTGCGCCGTCCCGTGGCCGCCGAATGACCCTGCGTCGGCGCTCTGCGGCGCCGACGACGCTTGACAAGCCCCCGCGGAAACGCAACCTGCCAGGGATCAGCAACAGCGATTTGCCGAGAGTCATGCGCACAATTCCCGTGATGCGCGGTCTCCTCCGGGATGCCGCGCGGCTTGCCGTCGTCGCCAGTCTGGCCGTCCTCGCCTCCGGCGTGGCCGCCCCCGATGCCGCCCGGGCGGGCGACACGATGAATGCGGAGCAGGCGCGAGCCTTCGTGGTCGGGCGGCTGTTCTCCTTCTCCTGCTTCGAAGGCACGCGCGGCGCCGGCCGGATCAGCGCCGACGGATCGGTGGCCGGCACCATCGCCCTGCGCGAGAAACCGATTCGCTATGTGCGCCTGCCGCCGAATACCGTGCGGGTGCGGGGCGACAATGTCTGCGGCTTTATGCGCGGCATGGCCTTCGAGCCGTGCTTCGACGTGATGAAGACCGGCCCCGCCTCGTTCCGCGGCACGCTGGCCGGGGTGCAGACCATGTGGTGCGATTTCGTCGGCATCGGCGGGGGCGAGGAGCGCCCGCGCATGGCCTCCCGGCGCAAGGGCCGCCCGGCGGCGGAAGCCTCGGCGGACTGAGCCTGCGGCGTCGATCGGGCGGGCTTATGCCATCCGCCCTGGTCCTGAGCCCGCTTGTGCGGCCCCACCAGCCTGCTCAAGGGCGTCCGGTGTGACCCGGGACGCGCTCGCTGTTCGATGCCGGGATGGGGTCGCATCCGGGCTTGCCGCTCCTGCGGGAGACCGAGGACGCCGGGACACGGCGGAACGGGGATAAGGCGAAGCTGGATGCGGCGTCCGCTCAGGGCGCGCGCGCCGATCCCGGGACAAGCGCGCCGGGCAGGGCAAACCAGGACAGCGGGCATCTGGAAAAGGCGCCGCGTGACCCTGCGACTTAGAGCTTCTAATAAAACCGCTGGGGTCGGCTGATCAGGCCTTTTGGGTTTCCTGCGGCGTTGCCGATCCTCACCGATGCTTCCGGCATCGACGGCGTTCGGCGCCTGGCGGGAGAGCCAAAAGTCCTTGGCCATCTTCAGCCCAGAGGTTTTATGAGAACCTCTTAGCGCCTCTGACAAAACCTCGGTGGTCTTCTGGCCGGGTCTTTCGGCCCCTGCGGCGTTGCCGATACGGACCGCATCGACTGTCGCCGGCGACCGGCAGGCGGACCAAAGTCCCTCGATGCCCCTCCGCCCGGAGGTTTTGTCAGAAGCACCCATCCCGGTGGCCATCGGCCACCGGGATAAAGGCTGTCAGGGCCGCGCCGTGAAGGCGGGGCGACGGCGCGTCAGCGCACGGCGTTGATGGCGAGGCCTTCGAGATAGGTGATCTGGGCCAGATCGCCCGGCTGGATCTTGGCGAGGTCCTCGAGCACCTTGGCGTTGGCCGCCTTGAGGGTGCGCAGGTCGCCGTCGGGGCCGACGAAGCTGACGGTGCCGCCGGCGAGGTTGATGTCGACGAACGGATTGGTCAGCACCACCTCGCGCAGGCCGAAGCCTTCCGGCCAGCCGGGCAGGCCGGCATCCACCACCACTTCCTTCAGCACTTCGCCCGGCTTGCCCCGGTGCGCCTTGGTCAGGGCCGTCACCACGCCCGGCAGCTTGCGGATGATGAGGCTCTCGCCATTGCGGAAATAGCTGAGATCGCCCACCAGCGGCGGCGCGATCACCGCCCAGCGGGCGCCGGCGGGGGTTTCCAGAACCACCTGGCGGGTGGCCGGATCGGCGGAGACGAACTGCACCTTGTAGGTCAGCACGGTGACCGTGCCGACGTCGGGCACCGTGTAGGTGTCGACGGCGGCAGGGGCCGGCTGCGGCTGCGCCAGCGCGGGCGAGGCGACCCCGGCCAGCAGCGAGGTGGCCAGAGCGGTGGACAGCAGGAGGGCATGAAGCGGACGCGACGTCATTGCTGGGTCCTTCTCGGTTCGCATCGTCGGGCGGGAATCCCGCGCCCTTGTAGCCATCCCCGCGGCCGCGGCTTGACCGATCCGGACAGGTCGATGACACCTGCTGTCAACCGGCCCTGCGGGCGCCGCGATGGTGCGGGGGCCAACTGGCAATCGCACGCGCGAGTTATATAAAGGTGGATATATCTGCGGCAGCCGATGCCGAGGTCGGCTCCCCCGGCCCCGGCGCGGCCGGCGCGGTCACGCCCTCGGGTCCAGGCGCCGGGGCGGGGTCCCGGTTTCCAGCTCCCACAAGGCCGCATGTCGGAATTTCTCACCACCCGCGAGCTCGCGGCCCTGCTTCGGGTCAAGGAGCGCAAGATCTACGATCTGGCGGCCCGGGGCCGGATCCCGGTGCGGCGGGTGACCGGGAAGCTGCTCTTTCCGCGGCGGGAGATCGAGGCCTGGCTCGGCGCCGAGACCGCGGCCGCCGCGGACGACGGCGAGGCGCCGGCCGCCGTCGAGGCCGCCCGGCCGCTCATCGTCGTGGGCGGACATGATCCGCTGCTGGAATGGGCGCTGCGGGAGTCGCGCTCCGGCATCGCGGCCTTTCTCGACGGCGCGCTCGACGGCCTCGCCCGGGCGGAGGCCGGGGCCTGCGTCGCGGTCGGCCTGCACATCCCCGAGCCGGACGGCTGGAACGCCGCCACGGTGGCCGGGCGGTTCGGCGAGGCGCCGTGGGTGCTGCTGGAATGGGCGCGCCGCCAGCGCGGGCTGCTCTTCCGCTCCGATCTGAAGCGGCATCCGGCCGGCCTGCGCGACGTGCGGGGCCTGCGCTTCCAGGGCCGCCAGCCAGAGGCGGCAAGCGAGCTGGTGCTGGACCGGCTGCTGGCGGATGCGCGGATGACCCGCGCCGATCTCACCCCGGTGGCGGGCGTCGAGCGCTCCGAGACCGACCTTGCCATGGCGGTGGCGTCCGGGCGGGCGGAGGTGGGCCTCGGCATCGCCTCGGCGGCGCGCCAGCTCAATCTCGAATTCGTGCCGCTGATCGAGGAGCGGTTTGACCTGATGGTGTGGCGCCGGGCCTATTTCGAGCTGCCGTTCCAGCAGTTCGTGGCCTTCTGTCGGGCGCCCGCGTTCGCCGCCCGGGCCCGGACGCTGGGCGGTTACGACGTCTCCGGCTTCGGCACCGTCCATTTCAACGGGCGATGACCGGGCCCGGTTGTTCCGGCCCGCCGCCGAGGTTCCCGCGACGGTCGCGGCCGCTCCCTTGATGATTTGCCGGTCCGGCTTGAGGCGCAGGCCGTCCCCGCCTCTTCGGTAGCGGATGCGGTGATCCGCACGCGCTCGACCGGATGATCACGCGGGCGGCGGGGGGCGCGTTCGCCATTCTCCCGCGCAGTGCCGGCGAATGCGCTGCGGGCGGAGACGGTGGAGGCCCCAGCCCCCCACGGTCATCGACCGCCTTGCGGGGGGCGGAAAGGCCTCGCCCAACCGCCGGCCACCGGTGCGCAAACGCGGCGCGCCTGCATCCCATGACGCCCGGCGCGGGCGGCGCGATCGCCGGTGCCGCCCGGCCCCGGGAAAGTCTTCAGTCGACCCCGACGATCACGTCGGAAGACTTGACGATGGCGGTGGCCTGCCCGCCCACCTTGAGGCCGAGGTCGTCCACCGACTCGTTGGTGATGGACGCGGTCACCCTCAGGCCCTTCACATCGATCACCACATGGGCGGTGGTGCTGCCCTTCTTGATGTCGATGATGGTGCCGGCGAAGGCATTGCGGGCGGAGACTTTCATGATCGTTCCTTTCCCTCGGACCCCGGGCGCCCCGCGGCGCCGGGCCGGTCGAACCACAGCTATATCGGAACGCATCCAGCTCGTCCCGCCTCTCCACGCAAACACCGTGTGAAAACCGCCGGTCGTCAGGCCGGCATGGGCGGCACGTCCAGGGCGCGGAAGATGGCGCAGCGCCGGAATACCGGCAGGCTCGGCGCCACGTTCTTGCGGGCGCAGAACTTTGCCACCAGCTTAGCCAGCCCCTTGATGGCGCCCCGAAGTATCGGGGAACTGCTCCACCAGCACGTCGATGAGCCCGTCTTCCAGCTTCAGGCCGAACTGGTCGGCCATCACCCGCCAGATCTTGCGCCGGTCCTCGGCGCCGGGGGCGTGATACTTGATGAGGGCGATGCAGCGCGAGACGATGGCCTCGTCGATGTCGTCCACCCGGTTGGTGGTGAGGAAGAGCAGGCCGTTGAAATATTCCAGCACCCGCAGGAACACGCCCACCACCGCGTTCATGGTGAGGTTGTCCTGCCGGCGCTTGATGTAGACGTCGGCCTCGTCGATCAGCATCACCGCGCTCCAGCGCTGGGCGCGGGTGAGGGCGTCCTTCAGCGCCTGCTCCATGTGGGCGACGTCGAGGCCCAGCTGGCCGGAATGGACCCGGTAGAGCGGACGCCGGATGATTTCGGAATAGACCTCCGCCGTCAGGGTCTTGCCGACCCCGGGCGGGCCGGCGCACAGCACGGTGGTGCCGCCGGACTTGCCGGCCACCACGTCGTCCATGAGCGTGCTCATCTCGGCGGTGAGGATGTCGATGAGGTCGGTCTGCTCCGGCGGCAGCACCAGCTTCTGCTTCAGCTCCGGGTGGTATTGGTAGGGCGTGATGTCGTCCACATGCACCCAGACGTGGTGGTGCAGCTCCAGGTGGAACATCAGGATCAGCGGATGCACCGGCATCTCGGTGAAGGCGCCCTTGGGGATTGCCTTCCTGGCCGTCTTCAGCGCCTCGTCCACCGCCATGTCGAACAGGTTCTGCTTGTCGGCCTTCTTCACGATCTTGTCGAGGAAGAAGCCGGAGGTCTCCGCCCCCAGCACCCGCTCGCCGAGCAGCTCCTCGTCGTTGACGAGGCGGGCCTGGCCGCCCGAGGAGGAGAGCACCACGGTGGACTTGCGCGCCCAGTCGGTGTCGCGGCGGCTGGCGGTGGGATCCTCGGCGAAGATGCCGGTGCCGGTGCCGGTGCCGGAGAATTGCTGGCCGTAGCGGGAGCGCCAGTCGAAATAGCGCAGGATCTGCGCATCGAATGAGGCCAGCAGGCCGGCGTCCTCCATCAGCCAGCCCTTGGCGGCGAGGGTGCCGGCGATGGTGAGGCCGCGCAGGTCCCTGGAGCGGATCAGCACGTTCTCCGCATGGGTCCGGCCGCGATTGTTGGCCTTCAGCTCGATGATGAGGCGGCCGGCCTCTTCCTCCCCGGGCGGGGTGTAGTCGAGCCGGGTCACGAGATAGGGCTCCGGCTTGCCGCCCGGATTCATCCGGAACAGCCAGCCGCGGATGCATTTCTGCACGAGATAGAGCGCCAGCGCCCCGGCGAGGTCCTCCAGCTCGTCGGGGCCGAATCTGCGGCCCTCGTCGCGGAAGACGCCCACCAGGTTGGCGAGCTGCTCCTCCTGGCCGCGGATGGCGGTGCCGCCGTTCTTCAGCACCAGCTCGTGCAGGTGGGCGAGCTCGTCGGGCTGGAGCGCGTCGAGGCCGACCTCGATGCGGCTGCTGAAGCGGGGCTGGGCGAGCAGCGTGGCCTGGCCGGGGAAGGTCTCCACCAGCGTCTCCACCACAAGGCGTTCGACGATGAGCTTCACGGCGACCTCATTGTCTGGAACCGGTGTCCGGGGCCCGACAAAACGCGCCGCCCGGGCGGCGCTGACATGGACCGTTGAAGCAAAAGCAAGAACCGAGCCGGGGGTGGCGCGGCGGCCTCAGCGCGGGGTGATGGCGGCGCTGACGAAGTCGAACACGCCGGCGCTGTAGGCCGCGGCGGTGAGGTTGCGCTTCCGGTGCTTGCTCCGCTTCACGTACCAGTCCTGGAGCAGCGGCTTGATGAGGGTGGCGGTGAAGCCGGGATCGGCCACCGCGAAGCAGCCGGCCAAGGCGCCCGCCTGGAGCACCGCCACGAACATCTGCTCGGTGGCCAGCTCGCTCTCCACCGCCAGCCGGCGGGCGGTGGCCGGGAAGGCCTTGGCCTCCATGTAGGAGAACACGAACCAGGGCTGCATGGTCTCGCTGAGCTCGATGTGGGTGTCGATCAGCCAGCGCAGGTGCGCCCGCGGGTCGGCCCGCACCGCATCCGGCGGATGGGCCAGCGCCTCGGTGACGGCGGCGGACACCTCCTCCAGGATCATCAGCAGCAGGGTGTCCTTGGTGTCGAAGTAGGAATAGAGCCCGCCCATGCTCAGGCCGGAGGCGCGGGCGAGGTCGCGCAGGCTGGTATCGTGGAAGCCCTTGCGGTTGCTGAGGGTCAGCACCGCTTCGACGATGCGGGCGAGCTTGCCGAGCGCGATGTGCGGCTTCTGGACCTTGATGGTGTCGCGATGGCGGGCATAGATGCGCGCGCAGAGCCGGTCGAGCGTGTAGTCGCCCTGCGCCTGCCATCTCGTCACTTCGCTCAAGCGCCGGTCTCCGTTCCGGATCGAGCCCACCGGCCCGCGCGACCGCCGGCACTGCCTCGACCCGGCCCGCAGAACACGCTGAATCGGCATCCGGAGTCAAACCCGGCGCGGTGCTGGGCCGGCCTGCTACTCGATGCCCTCGGAGCGCGCCCGCCACATCATGGCGATCCGGAACCGCTCGTTGATGGCCTTGGGATCGTTGAGGATCTGCGCCTCGGCGGTCTTGAAGGCCGCGGTCACCCTGTCGGCCTCCTCCCGGGTGAGGGTGACCCGGCCGGCCACATGGGTCGCCTGCGGGTCGACGTCGAGGATCTTGCGCCGGTTGGGATGGAGCTTCACCTCGGTGAGGTCGAAGGCCTCCAGCTGGCCGTCCAGGAGGATCGCAAGGCCGGAGACCTCCAGCTTGCGCCCGTCCTGCGTGGTCTTGATCAAAGTGGTCGCCGCCATGGTCTTCATCCGTCCTCAACCGCCAGCCAACTGTAGCCGCCCTGATCCCAAAGCTGCGCCAGCACCCGATCCGGATCGGCGCCCGGGAACTGCAGCCTCACTTCGTCTAAATCCTTCCGGAACCGCTCCGCGTCCTCGCCGACGATGTCCGCGGCCATCTGCTCGCCCTTGAAGCGCAGGATGAAGCGCGCCCCGTCGGGCGCGGCGTGGAGCGCATAGTCCCGGCCGTCGCTCACCAGGGGCAGGGTCGGCGGGTCGTCCTGTGGCTCGCCCATGGCATCGTCTCCGGCCAGGCTGGCTTTAGGGGGAGCGGGGCGCCGGTCAGGCGGCGGCCGCGGGGGTGTCGTCGGCCTGGCCCCATTCGGCCCAGGAGCCGTCATAGACCGCCACCTCCGTGTGCCCGAGCACGGCGAGCGCCAGGGCGAGGACGCAGCAGATGGTGCCGGAGGCGCAGGTCACCACGATCGGCCTCGACAGGTCGATGCCGGCCCTGGCGAAGCGGGCGGCGATGGCCTCGGGGGCCACCATGTCGCCGGTGGCCTCGATGATCAGGTCGCCCCAGGGCAGGTTCACCGCATGGGGAATGTGGCCCTGCTTCTTGACCGGGAAGGGGTCGGACTGGATGCCGGCGAACTTGGCCGGGCCGCGGGCGTCCACCACCTGCTCGGCGCCGGAGGAAAGGTTCGCCACCATCTGGTCGAGGGTGCGCACCAGCGCCGGGGTGAGGGTGGCGGTGAAGCTCTTCGGCTCGGGGCGCACCGGCGACATCTCGGTGGGCTTCTTCTCGGCCAGCCACTTGCCGTAGCCGCCGTCGAGCATCGCCACGTTCTCGTAGCCGAAGGCGCGGAACATCCACCACGCCCGCGCCGCCGCCGACCCGCCGCACAGGCGGTCATAGACCACCACCTTGTCGCCGTCGCCGATGCCGAGCAGGCCGACCTTCCTGCCGAACTCGGCGGCGCCCGGAAGCATGTGGGGCAGGGGACCGGTCTTGTCGGCCACGTTGTCGATGTCGAAATGCACAGCGCCCGGCAGATGGCGGCCGCGATACTGGGTGCGCCCGTCCAGGTTGGTGGAGGCGTGGTGCCAGGTGCAGTCGAGGATCCTGATATCCGGATCCGACAGGTGCTCGGCCAGCCATTGCGTGCTCACGAGGGCTCCTGGAAGTGCGGTCATCGGGCTCGATCTCCCTGTCGGAAAGCGGACAGCATTGCTGAAGACGGCGCGCCGCCCCGCCGGGCATGCAGCGCGGCGGACGGCTCAGCGGACCTTCGGCTGGGTGAAGCCGGTGCGCGGGTGGGAGTCGTAGTAGTCCGCCCGCTCCGGCCAGCCGCCTTCGGGGTTGAACTCGAAGCTCACCACCTTCACCGGCGCGCCGGGGGAGCAGGAGACCTCGGCCAGCTTGATCTCGCGCGCCCCCGGGCCGACCGAGAAATCGCACACCACCTTGCCGTCGGCGGTGACCGCGCGGGCGAAGCCCGGGGTGCCGACATCGGTGGCCTTCACCGCCGGATCGACGAAGCTCGGGACCTGCGAGCCGTCCTCGGACGGGGTGCCGAAAGCCGGGGCGGAGAAGGTGAACGCGGCGAGCTTGCCGCTGCGGTCCACCGGCCGGTCCGCGCTGACGGGACGCGCCACCGAGTAGATCGTGAGGGTGCCGCCCGCGAGAGCCGCCTTGATCTCGTCCAGGGAGCTGGAGGCGAATTCAGACGCGACGTTCATTGTTGTCTCCAAGCCGCAAAAATAAGGGACCGGACCCGGAGGGGATCAAATTTCGTGCCAGTCGGCGCGGGGTTCCGGCGGGGAGGATGCTGCGGCCGGCGCGACCCAAGGCGGGGCGCGGGTCGGCGCCCACTGCCGGCGCGGGGGGGCGTGCGGCGGGGGCGTGGGGGGTGGGCCCGGGGTCGCGCAATGGGGCCGCGGCGTGGGGGGGGGCCGAGACATCGACGGCGGATTTGGCGCAAACCCGCCGTGGCGCGCCGCGCTTTCCCCGCGCCGGCGGGGTGTGCGCGAATCTTGCAAGGGCTCCAGACAACCTTCATGCGGCGAGGCGATGGGTCCATGCTCGACACAGCGATCATCGGCGGCGGCCTGGCGCGGATGCCTGACGTGCAGATGCCCTTCCGCGACTTCATCCACGCCCTGCTGGACGACGTGGTGGCCTTCAACCGCACCTCCTGCGCCCTGTCGAACTTTCCCGGCGAGCATCACCTGTCGAAGGACCACGTGCAGACCATCCTGCGCGACATCGCCGCCGCCTGGCGCGACTTTTCCCTTGGCGCCAACCGCCGGCTGCTGGCCAGGGCGGAGGCTGCCGCCGGGCCCGGAAATCTGCTTTTGACCCCTGCATCGTGAACGAGGGCCCCATGGAACCGAATGTGGAAGAGACCGGCCGCGACGCCGTCACCATCGCCTATGTGGTCTGCGCCATGAGCGACATTCCGAGCCAGCGGGCGCGGGGGTTCCAGCTCACCCGGGTCGATGAGGACGGCTCCGAGAAGGCGTTCAACATCGTCGTCGTGCGCTGGGGCCGGCAGGTCTTCGGCTACGTCAACCGCTGCCCGCACGACGGGGTCAACCTGGACTGGGAGCGCCACCAGTTCCTGGATTCCAACGGCATCCGGCTGCAGTGCGGCAAGCACGGCGCGCTGTTCGAGCTCGGCACCGGCATGTGCATCGAGGGGCCGTGCAAGGGCCGGGGTCTGCAGCCGGTGGCCCTCAGCGTCATCGACAACGACATCTGCGTCACCGGGGTCCGCCTCGCCGAGGAGATGGACGAGGACGACGACGAGATAGGCCAGCCGGAAGCCTGATCCCGGCCTGTACACGGCGGGGTGGGATGCGGGAATGCAGATGTCCGCCGCCGGCGCCCGCGCGAGGCAACGGACAGGGCGGCGCCGGCACAGGCGGGCGGCGGCGTCTTTCGCGATCCGATGCTGAAGGAGGGAGAGGCTCGGCCGATGTGCCGGGGCGGGCGGCGGCCCGTCCCGGCCCGCGGGCCTCAGACCGGGCGGTTCTCGCGGCGGTTCTTCACCGGCTCCATCACTTCCAGGCCGCGCGCGTAGGTGATGGGCTCGAACTCCTCATGCCACTCGCGGGCCTTGTCGAGGACGACGTCGGTCTTGCCGCCGGTGTCCATCTTCTTGATGTCGTTCTTGTCGATGCCCAGCAGCTCGGTCATCTCCTTCCACACCGTCGATTCATCGCAGGGGAAGACGTAGAAGGCCTTGCCGCTGTGGGTGACGCGATACTTCGCCAGAAGATCGATGTTGTTGCAGAATAGGAAGTACTTGCCGTCGTCGATGAGCGAGTCCCCGAGCACCTCCACCACTTCCTTCAGGAAGGCGAAGTCCTGCAGGTATCCGGCGAGCACCGGGATGCCGGCCTTGCCGTTCTCGGCATAGGTGAGCACCTGCTCCATCACCTTTTCCGGCGGCCGCTTCTCGTCGGCGACCTGCTGCTGGAACTTGAGGGCGATGTCGCCGCGGAAATCGAAGCGGCCGGGCTTGGTGGGCGCCTTGAGCACGGCGTTGAGCAGCCGGCCTTCCTTATCCAGCCGGCCCAGGGGGGTATTCTCGATCGCAGTCATGAGCTCGTCTCCAAGTTGGGCGCGCGGCGCATGACGGGGTAGGGCCCCGGTCTCCGAAAGGGCGCGGCGCGTCCGGCGCATGGGCGCAGGCGCGATGGTCATGCAAGGCGTTTGCCGATCGAGGCGCGGGCGGGCCGCTTCGCACATCCTTGCGACAATTGGCGCCGCCGCCCCGTGACGTCGGCGGCGCTCCCGGCCGTTGCCCGCGCTGGCGCCGGGGCTGCGAGTCCGCCCGGCGACCGCGGTCCGCGGCAAGTTTCCCGCGCGGCCCCGGGGCTCGCCGGCGCCGTGTCCGAAACCGGACACGCGTCGCAAAGGCAACAGCTCCGCCGGTGAAAATTGATGTAAATCAGTTTGTTGGGTTCTGGCACGCCGATTGCTGAGATGAGGCCGAAGGTCTTTTTCTTGCGAAGGTCGAGCTATGATCAATCTGACCGACAGCGCCTTGGAAGCGGTTCGCGACGCCATCGTCAGCGCCGTGGAGCCGATGGGCGGGCTGCGCATCCTGGTCGAGGCGGGCGGCTGCGCGGGCTACCAGTACAAGATGGGCCTCGTCAGCGATGCCGAGCCGGACGACACCGTCGTCGAGCGCAACGGCGTGAAGGTCTTCGTGGACATGAAGAGCCACGAACTCCTCGCCGGCACCACCATCGACTTCGTGGTGGCGCTGGAGGGCTCGGGATTCACCTTCGAAAACCCCAATGCCGCCTCGAGCTGCTCGTGCGGCAAGTCTTTCGGCTGAGGCCGGGCTCCAATCAGACGGAAGGATAGGGTCATGCTGCTCGAAACCGACGCCAAGCCCGTGGACGAGCGCCAGGCGCGCCGAATCGCGATCATCAATGCGGTGATCGACGAGGTTCGCCCGAACCTCAAGCGCGATGGCGGGGATTGCGAGCTGGTGGAGATCGAGGGCAACAAAGTCTTCGTGAAGATGTCCGGCGCCTGCGTGTTCTGCAAGCTGGCGAGCGAGACCATCGAGGGCATCCAGTCCAAGATCGTCGATAAGCTCGGCGAGCTGGTCCGCCTGATCCCGGTGGCGGGGGCCCAGAACAAGCCGCTGGTGAGCCTGAAGCCGGGCCTTCCCCGGGCGCTGGCCGCGATGGCGCCGGCCCCGGTCTCCGCCGCCGAATGATCGATCCATCAGGCGACACGCGCGGCGGCGCCGCGGTTGAAGAGCGAAGGCGGATGCGACGTTGCGGTCTCGTGCCGGGCGCCCTCCGGCCCTTCCCGAGGGGTTGAGCGGTGCGGCCGGTCTATTTCGACAACAATGCCACGACCCGGACCGATCCCTCCGTGGTGGAAGCCATGTTGCCGTATTTCTCCGAGCATTTCGGCAACGCCTCCTCCACCCACGCCTTCGGCGCGCAGGTGGGCGAGGCGCTGAAGGCGGCGCGCAGGCAGATCCAGGCGCTGCTGGGGGCAGCCCACGACCACGAGATCGTCTTCACCTCTGGCGGCACGGAATCCGACAATGCCGCGCTGCTGTCGGCGCTCGACGTGATGGAGGCCGAGGGCCGCACCGAGATCGTCACGACCCGGGTGGAGCACCAGGCGATGCTTGCTCTGGCCGCGCATCTGGAGAAGGCGCGGGGCATCAAGGTCCATCTCGTCGGGGTGGATCGCGACGGCCGGCTCGACATGGAGGCGTATGCCTCGGCGCTGGGGCCGAAGACCGCCATCGCCTCGGTGATGTGGGCGAACAACGAGACCGGCACCCTGTTTCCGGTGGACGAGCTGGCCCGGATGGCCCACGCCGCCGGCGCGCTGTTCCATACCGATGCGGTGCAGGCGGTGGGCAAGGTGAAGGTGGACGTGGCGTCCACCCAGATCGACATGCTTTCCCTGTCCGGCCACAAGCTGCACGGGCCCAAGGGCATCGGCGCGCTCTACGTGAGGAAGGGGGTGAAGTTCCGCCCCCTCATCCGCGGCGGGCACCAGGAGCGCGGCCGCCGCGGCGGCACCGAGAACGTGCCGGCCATCATCGGCCTCGGCCGGGCGGCAGAGCTGGCGGCGAGGCACCTGGAGGACGAGCAGGTGCGGGTGCGCGCCCTGCGCGACCGGCTGGAGCAGGGCATCCTGCAGCGCATCGCCTGCTGCATGCGCAATGGCGAGGCCGACAACCGCCTGCCCAACACCGCCAACATCGCCTTCGAGCATCTGGATGGCGAGGCGATCCTCCTCCACCTCAACCGGGCGGGGATCGCCGCCTCCACCGGCTCGGCCTGCACCTCCGGCTCCACCGAGCCGTCGCATGTGCTGCGGGCGATGAACCTGCCGGCCACCGCCCTGCACGGCGCGATCCGCCTGTCCCTCTCCCGGGAAAATACCGGCGCGGACGTGGACCAGGTGCTGAAGGTGCTGCCCGGCATCATCACCAAGCTGCGGGAGCTCTCGCCGTCCTGGCAGAACCGGCCGGCGGACAGGCCTGCGGCCCGGCATGGCTGAGCGGTCCGGCCTCCCCTCGGCGTTGCTCTTATCAAGGTCCGGCACGGTGCTTGCTGGTGCCTTTCGCGCGCCCGGTCGCGGCGGATGCGAGCCGCTGCCACCCGACGGCGCTCCGGCGCCGCCCGCTTTTTCGACGCAGGAGCCTGAAGACCAATGAAGATCATGATCCGTCGTTCTCCGGAAATGGGTCTGTCGATCTATGTTCCGAAGAAGGACCTCGAAGAGCCCATCGTCGAAACCCAGCACGAGACCCTGTGGGGCGGCTGGATCAGGATCGCCAACGGCTGGGTGCTGGAGCTGCCGGAGATGGCGCCGGAAACCTCGCTTCCCATCACCGTCAACGCGAAGAAGCGCGGCGAGGAGGACTGATGTCATGAACCTGCCGGTCGCCAATACTGAAATCCTCAAGCTGGCGGATGCCGAATCCGTGCTGGCCGAGGTGGCCGCCCGGCTCGTCGCCGGCAGCACGGTGCCCTATCTCGGTCCCGGCGTGGCGGCGCTGGAGGGGCCGGCCTTTCCGGTGACGCCGGAGGCGCTGGCGGCCTTCTTCGGCACCAGGGTGGCGCTGCCGAAGCGGGCCAAGGGCAACCCCTGGACCGCGGCCCAGCACATCGAGGGCCTCAAGCACCGCAACACCGTGACGGCGCTGATGAACGATGCCTTCGCCCCGACCCTGGCGCCGTCGCCGCTGCAGGCCTTCATCGGCGGCCTGAAGCTGCCGATGATCGTCGACACCTGGTACGACGACACGATGCGGCAGGCGCTGCAGGGCCGCACCGACTGGGGCGAGGTGCAGGGCATCACCCGCGCCGGCATCGGCGAGGATCGCTGGTATCGCTTCTACGACGCGGCCGGCAATGAGACCGCCAGGGGGGCGGCCGAAAGCTGGACCACCATTCTCTACAAGCCGCACGGCTGCGTGGCGCCGGCGAAGAACTACCTCATCTCCGATGCCGATTACGTGGAGGTGCTGACGGAAATCGACATCCAGACGCCGATTCCCGACATCATCAAGAACCGGCGCACCGAGCGCGGCTTCCTGTTCCTGGGCTGCCGGTTCCACGACCAGATGCTGCGCACCTACGCCCGGCAGATCACCAAGCGCTCGGCCCTGCCGCACTATGCGGTGGTGGATCCCGACCTGCTGACCAGGAACGAGCTGCGCTTCCTGCTCACCCACGCCATCACGCCGATCGCGGTGCCGCTGGCGCGGGCGGCGCAGATCCTCATCGCGGCCGGCTGACCCCGCCGCACCCGCATCGATATGCCGTCCGGAGCCGCGCATCGGCCGTTGCGCGGCTCCGGCGATTTTATGCCCGCGAATGGTCTCCGCTACGCAGTGTTCCCGAGTTGCGCAGTTGCGGCGCAGGCGTAGAGGATGCCGCATCCAGTTTTTTGTCTTCCGGCCGCGTGTAACGTTTCCAACATGTCACGCGCCGGCCTGTCCCGTGTTCGCAACGCGACACCGGGCGCATCCCATAACATCATGAAATAAAATGGCTAATCCGCCCCGTTCGGGGCTGGCACGGCAGTTGCTCATTGGCTCGCAGGATTTGATTTCGCGATCCTGCTTTAGAGCGAGGAGCAGACAATGGACGCGGTGACACAGCACGAGGGCGATGCCGTCGACGTTTCCGACAAGCTGGCCGACATCATGCAGGCGAAGGCCGAGCACCAGGGCTGCGGCACCAGCGGCGGCTCGGGCAAGGCGAGCTGCGGGTCCTCCGCCGGCCAGGGCGACCTGCCCACCGAGATCTGGGAGAAGGTGAAGAACCATCCCTGCTACAGCGAGGAGGCCCACCACCACTACGCCCGCATGCATGTTGCCGTGGCCCCAGCGTGCAACATCCAGTGCAATTACTGCAATCGCAAGTATGACTGCGCCAACGAGAGCCGTCCCGGCGTGGTGTCGGAGAAGCTGACCCCCGAGCAGGCGGCGAAGAAGGTGATCGCGGTCGCCTCCACAATCCCGCAGATGACCGTGCTGGGCATCGCCGGCCCCGGCGACCCGCTGGCCAATCCCGAGAAGACCTTCAAGACCTTCGAGCTGATCGCCAAGACCGCGCCGGATATCAAGCTCTGCCTCTCCACCAACGGCCTGACCCTGCCCGACCACGTGGAGACCATCGCCAACTTCAACGTCGACCACGTCACCATCACCATCAACATGGTGGATCCGGAAGTCGGCGCGAAGATCTATCCGTGGGTGTTCTGGAAGCACAAGCGCTATACCGGCTACGAGGCGGCCAAGATCCTCACCGACCGCCAGCTCCAGGGCCTGGAGATGCTCACCGAGCGCGGCATCCTGTGCAAGATCAACTCGGTGATGATCCCCGGCATCAACGATCATCATCTGGTCGAGGTGAACAAGGCGGTGAAGTCGCGCGGCGCGTTCCTGCACAACATCATGCCGCTCATCTCCTCGCCGGAGCACGGCACCGTGTTCGGCCTCAACGGCCAGCGCGGGCCCACCGCCCAGGAGCTGAAGGCCCTGCAGGACAGCTGCGAGGGCGAGATGAACATGATGCGCCACTGCCGCCAGTGCCGCGCCGACGCCGTCGGCCTCCTCGGCGAGGACCGCTCGGCCGAGTTCACCACCGACAAGATCATGGCCATGGAGGTCGATTACGACCTGGAGAGCCGCAAGGCTTACCAGTCGCTGGTGGAGGAAGAGCGCGTCGCCAAGGCGGTGGCCAAGCAGGAGGAGCTGGCGGGCCTCGCTGGCGAGCAGAGCGACATCAAGCTGCTCACCGCCGTCGCTACCAAGGGCTCGGGCCTCATCAACGAGCATTTCGGCCACGCCAAGGAGTTCCAGGTGTGGGAGCTCTCCACCAGCGGCGCCAAGTTCGTCGGCCATCGCCGCGTCGACCTCTACTGCCAGGGCGGCTATGGCGACGAGGACAGCCTGGAGACCGTGATCCGCGCCATCAACGACTGCCACGCGGTGTTCGTGGCGAAGATCGGCGGCTGCCCGAAGTCCGACCTCACCAAGGCCGGCATCGAGCCGGTGGACCGGTTCGCCCATGAGTTCATCGAGAAGTCGGCGATCACCTGGTTCAAGGAATACATCGCCAAGGTGAAGTCCGGCGAGATCGAGCACACCGCCCGCGGTGATGCCGAGATCCGCCAGGGCGCGCTCATCAGCGCCGCCTGACCCCTCGCGCCGACACGCCTGACACCCAGGAATCCCGGGGGGCGCCCGCCGTCTGGGACTTCGCAAGGCAGACAGGAGCTTCTCCATGACTTTGAAGATCGTTGCGTCGCAGTGCACCGGCTGCTCCGCGTGCGAGCCGGAATGCCCGAACGTCGCCATCTTCGAGAAGAGCGGCACGTTCGTGATCGATCCCAGGAAGTGCACCGAGTGCATCGGCCATTTCGAGACCCCCCAATGCGCGGCGGTGTGCCCGGTGGACGACACCTGCATCATCGACGCCGCCTATCCGCGCTACCAGCCGACCGCCTGAGGCGGTGCCGGCCGTTGCGGCCGGGCGCATGTTGTTTCCAAGACGTGGTTTTCAGGGGGGCAGTATTGCGGCCCTTCCGCGTCACCACAGGCTAAATGACGGGGAGCACACACATGAACTTCACAATCACCCGGTCGGCGGAACGCTTCATCCGCATGATGGTGATGTCCGATGGCGGCCCGGGGGCGGGCTTCCGCATGCATGTCACCCCCGGCGGCTGCTCGGGGCTGAATGCGGAGATCGCGGTGCTGAAGGAGCCCCAGTCCGGCGACGCGGTGGTGGAGCGCAACGGCGTCAAGCTGTTCCTGCCGGCGGAAAGCCGCCTGCTGCTGGACGGCGTCACCATCGATTTCATGGATACGCCGGCCAAGACCGGGCTCGTCTTCCATGATCCGAAGGCGACCACCTGCGCCTCGCACGCCCACTGAGCGGGCAGGCAGATGGCGGGCGTGGACCGGCTGGACGATCCCGATGCCCTGGCGCCGGAGGCGCTGCTCGCCAATGCGGTGATGGGCGGCGGCCTCCCCGCCGCGGCGCAGGCGCATCTGTTTGAGGCCGGCCTGTCCTACCACCTGGACGCGGTGGCGGAAGGCCATCTGCGCCAGGCGGAGGCGATCGCCCCGGGCCATGCGGCGGTGCTGATCGGGCTCTACCGCTTTTATTTCTACAAGGGGCGGCTGCGCGAATGCCTCGAGGTGGCGCGCGCGTGCCTCGCGAAGGCCCAGCGCGAGACAAATCTGCCCGCCGACTGGCGCGACGTGCGCCAGGAGGATGCGGAATTCGCGCGGTACGACCGGCTGATGCCGCGCTTCTTCATGTTCACCCTGAAGGGCTATGCCTACCTGCACATGCGGCTCGGCAACCTGGAGGAAGGTCGGGAGGCTGCGATGAAGCTCCTGGAGCTGGATCCCACCGACAAGATCGGCGCCAGGCTGCTGATCGAGGTGCTGGAGCGGGCGGAGCGGGACGATGAGTGACGAGATCGACGAGGCCAGGACCTGGCTCGGGGACGAGATCGACTGCCCGTCGTGCGTCCATCACCGCGACCTGCTCCCCGCCGGTGGCTGCCGGCTGCAGCATGCCTGCGTGCTCGATCGCTATGCCCGGCGCATCGACCGCTTCTTCAACTGGAACCCGGAGCTCGCCAACGCCTATGTCGGCCACCCGCACTTCGAGGTTCGGGCGATCGCGGCCAAGCATGCCGATATGTTCGTGCTGGCCCCGCTGCTGGACGATCCGGAGGAGACGGTGCGCTGGAATGCGGCCCGCCGGCTGCCCAGGCGCCTGATTCTGCCCCTGCGCCAGGATCCCCACCGCGAGGTGCGGATCCGCATCGTCTCCCGGCTGGAGGATGCCGATCTCATCCCCATGCTGGCGGACCCCGATTATTACGTCCGGCTGGTGGTGGCGCGGAAGATCGCCCCGCCGCTTCTGTCGCGGCTGATCCACGACGAGGAGGCGGAGGTGCGCAAGGTGGTGGCGCGGCGCCTGCCGGCGGAATGGCTGCTTTCCATGGCCGCCGACCCCAACCCGCAGGTCCGCCTCGAGGTGGCTCAGCGCCTGGCGCCGGACCTGCTGGTGAGGCTCGCCGGCGATGCCGACTGGCGGGTGCGCTACGAGGTGGCCACCCGCATGCCCATGGATCAGGTCGCCCGGCTGGCGCAGGACGCGGACGCGTTCGTGCGCGAGATGGTCGAGACCCGGCGGACACAGGGGCGCTCGGCGAAAGGCGTTCAGTGCTGAAGGAGATGCCGCCATGAGCAACATTGTCCGCGACAGCGACGTGGTCGAGATTTCCGAGCCGCCGTATTTCGCCTTCGGAGAAAAGGTGAAGGCCAAGCGGGTCATCCGCAATGACGGGACCTATGCCGGCAAGGAGATCGGCGAAATTCTCGCGAAGAAGGGGGAGATTGGCTACGTGGTCTCCATCGGAACCTTCCTGCAGCAGTTTTATATTTACGGCGTGGAGTTCACCGAGAGCGGAAACCGTGTCGGCATGAAGAAGAAGGAGCTGGAGCCCTTCACCCCGCGCAACGAAGACGACATTCCCCTTCCCCCCTGAGGCCGAGAACGCCCGGCAAGGAGCGCGCAATGATGATTCCCGGACAGGACCTCCGCCTTCCCCGGTACCAGTGGGGGATGAAGGTGAAGACGCTCACCGCGCTGCGCAATGACGGCAGCTATCCCGATGCCGAGCCCGAGGCGCTGCTGGTTCCGGAAGGCACCACCGGCGAGATCGTGCAGGTGGGCGAGCACACCGACAGCAATACCCCCGTCTACCTGGTCGAGTTCTACGAACGCCTCGTGGTCGGCTGCCTGGAGGAGGAGATCGAGCCGGTCTGACTTGGTTCCGCCGGCGCCACCGCTGGCGGGCGGAAGAGAGGGCGACCATGCCGGCGCATCCCAACGAGCTCGACCTGCGACGGATCCAGCGGGCCCTGAAATCCCGCCGGCGCTACCGCTATGTCGAGCCGCGGGTGGTGAAGGCCGCGGGCGGCTACCGCATCGAGAGCGCCTGCTGCTCGCGCAACATCGACAAGGAGGGCGGCGTGGTCGACATCGCGCTGCTGCTGTTCGATCCCGCCCGCACCCTCTGGCAGCTCTTCCGCAAGGATCACGCGGCGCAGGCGTGGGTGCTGGAATCGACCGATGCGCGGCTGCCCGAGGCGCTCGACCTGATCACCGTCGATGGGGAGCGGAAGTTTTGGCAGTGATCGGACATTCCCCCGGCAAAGCGCGGTGCGCGAACGATCGGCACGGACCCTGCAAGGCAGGCGCGGGTGCCGACAATTGCGACAAAGCCGGCGCGGCCCAGCCAGCCGGTGCGGCAAGCGAGCGGGAGACGAAGTGATGGCCTTGAGCGAAGCCGACCTTTCGGAAATCGAGAGCGTGCTTTCGGCTGCCGTCCCGGGCGCGCCGGTGGCGGCGCTGCTGCGGCAGAAATTTCCCGGCATGTCGCTGACCCAGTGCGACTCCACCGATGTCACGGAAGCGCCGTTCCGCTCCTATCCCGGCTTCGAGCTGCACCTGCTCGACAGCGCCGATCACTGCGCCCACGTCACCGACGACCCGAGCCGCGCCACCGGCCTCATCCTTGCCCGGCGGGGCTGAGCCATGAGCGATCCCGGCCTCCTCGACGACGATCTCTCCCTCGCCCCCGAAGTGCCGGCGGACGAGAACGAGCTGATCCTGCTGTCCGATCCGGACATGACGGTGATCGAGCTACAGGCGGTGACCGAGGCGTTGCAGGCGCCGCGGCTGTCGGCGGGGCCGCGGGTCGAGGCGTTCGAGGCCGCGTTCGCCGCCTATGTCGGGCGCAAGTATGCGGTGGCGGTGCAGAGCGGCACCATGGGCCTGCTGATGTGCCTCAAGGCCTACGGCATCGGTGCCGGCGACGAGGTGATCGCCTCGCCCTACTCGTTCCGCGAGACGGTGCACGCGGTCAGCCTCTCCGGCGCCCGGCCGGTTTTCGCCGATATCGACTATTGGGCCGGCACCCTGCAGCCGGAGAAGGCGGCGGCGCGGATCACCGACAGGACCAGGGCCGTCATCGCCGGCAACACCAATGGCCATCCCGCGCCGTGGACCGCCTTCCGCGACCTGGCGACGGCGCACGGGCTGATCCTGCTGGAGGATTCCACCGAGGCCATCGGCTCGCGCTACAAGGGCAGGGTGGTGGGGGCGTTCGGCGACTGCGCGGTGTTCGACTTCTCCCAGCCCTCGGCGCTGATCTGCGGCGAGGGCGGTATGGTCGTCACCGACGACATCGACATCGCCGTCGCCCTGCGCCGCTACCGCGCCCACCGTCCGGACGAGCGCGGCTCGGTGGTGGTGAGCATGACCGCGCCCTTCCAGGCCGGCATGAGCGACCTTGCGGCGGCGCTGGGCACCGCCCAGCTCGGGCGCATCGAGGAGATCCTCGAGCGCCGGCACTGCGTCGAGAGCCTCTACCTCAGGTACGTGCAGTCGTTCGAGGGCATCAAGGACCCGTTCATCGGTCCGGATGTGGATGAGGTGAACTGGTTCCTCTACGTCGTGCATCTGGGCACGCGTTTCTCCAAGTCCAGCCGCGACGCGATCGTGGAGGACCTGCGGGTCGAGAAGGTGGAGTCCGCCGCCTACAGCAACCCGCTTCATCTCCAGCGCCATTACATGGATCTCGGCTATCGCCGGGGCGATTACCTGGTGACGGAGAAAGTATCCGATCGGGCGATTTCATTGCCCTTCCACGCCCATCTGAGCGAGGACGAGATCGAGTTCATCGTGGCAACGATGAAGGATGCCTCGGTCAACGTGGGGGCCGGGTCGGCGATTTACTGATCAACCCTATTGCGTCCAACAAAGGATAACAGGAGCAGGTGATGTCCACGGTTACGTTGAAGATTATGCCCTCCGGGAAGACGGTCGAGATTTCTGAAGGCACCAACCTGCTGGAAGCGCTGATCCAGGTGGAGCCCGGGCTCGTCAAGATGCAGAAGTCCGACAAGGACGGCGGCGCCTCCCACATCTTCGTCCAGGAAGGCCGCAAGGGCCTCTCGAAGACCTCGCGCGAGGAGAACGAGGCCCTGGATGCCCTGGTGGGCGTCGGCTCCAAGTCCCGCATCGCCAAGCACGTCACGGTGCTGGGCACCGAGAACGTCACCGTCGAGCTGCTCGGCGAGTTCTCCGGCCTGTGACGCCGAGCCGGGGCGGGAGCCTGCCAAGGCGCCGCCCCGGATCCGCCGCGTCTTTCATCCTCGCCACCGTCCGTCCAGGCGGGACCGGTGGCTTGCTCGCTCGACCAGATGTCGGAGACCAGACCATGTCCGAGGACAAGCTCATCATCCACGCGCGTTTCGCCGGCAACGGGACCATCGCCGAGATCAGCGAGCGCCCCGCCGGCCTCGATCCGCAGGAGTGGTTCGACTTCCTGTCCTACCGCCGGGCGTTGCAATATTCCGCGCTGGCCGGCGGCCGCGGCGTCTTCCGCCTGACCCGCGCCGACGTGGACGCCCTGAAGGCCGAGGCCCTCGCCGTGCCGGCGTGATCGTCGCGCGTCTCCGGCGCGCGCTCTGGTCGGTGTGCCGGCAAGCCGGGTGGCGCGCGCGTTTGCGTGAGATGCCGCCGGCAAGGGCACCGCCCGATGCCGGGCGGACTGCCGGGGCGCAGGAGCTCACGGTTGAAGGTCGCCGCGGCGCCCATCGGTCCCGCCGGGGGCTTCGGCCGGCTGCGGTACAGGCGCTACGACGGTGGACGGATAGCCTCTCCTGGCCGAAAATGCTGCGAAATCAATGATGCAGAGGGCGTCGGGTCGCCAGCGGTCGGCCCGGCGCAACCCAGGCCTTCATCCGGCGACCTTCCCCGCGGGCGCCTTATGGCCTAATGGCCGCGCGTTGTCCCTTCGAGACCGCAGCGCATGATTCGCCTCGACAATATCGGCAAGCAGAACGGCAAGCAGATCATCTTCATCGAGGCTGGCGCCGCGCTGCTCAAGGGCGAGAAGGTGGGCCTCGTCGGCCCCAACGGCGCCGGCAAGACGACGCTGTTCCGCATGATGACCGGTGAGGAGTCGCCGGACGAGGGCCAGGTCAGCGTCGATCGCGGCATTTCCATCGGCTATTTCAGCCAGGACGTGGGCGAGATGTCCGGCCGCAGCGCGCTGGCCGAGGTGATGGACGGCGCCGGCCCGGTGAGCAGCGTCGCCGCCGAGCTGAAGGAAATCGAGGCCGGCCTCGGCGATCCCGACCGCTTCGACGAGATGGAGGCCCTGGTCGAGCGCTACGGCGAGGTGCAGGCGCGCTTCGAGGAACTGGGCGGCTACGCGCTGGAGGGCCGCGCCGCCGAGGTTCTGGCCGGCCTCGGCTTCAGCCAGGAAATGATGGACGGCGACGTCGGCAAGCTGTCCGGCGGCTGGAAGATGCGCGTCGCGCTGGGCCGCATCCTGCTGATGCGCCCCGACGTGATGCTGCTCGACGAGCCCTCCAACCATCTCGATATCGAGAGCCTGATCTGGCTGGAGAGCTTCCTCAAGGGCTTCGACGGCGCGCTGATGATGACCTCGCACGATCGCGCCTTCATGAACCGGATCGTCAACAAGATCGTCGAGATCGACGCCGGCAGCCTCACCACCTTTTCCGGCGACTACGAGTTCTACGCCCAGCAGCGGGCGCAGAACGAGAAGCAGCAGCAGGCGCAATACGAGCGCCAGCAGGCGATGCTGGCCAAGGAGATCCAGTTCATCGAGCGGTTCAAGGCACGCGCCTCCCATGCCGCGCAGGTGCAGAGCCGGGTGAAGAAGCTGGAGAAGATCGACCGGGTGGAGCCGCCGCGCCGGCGCGAGACCGTCGTCTTCGAGTTCCTGCCCGCCCCGCGCTCCGGCGAGGACGTGGCGAGCCTCAAGGGGGTGTCCAAGAGCTACGGCAGCCGCGCCATCTATGACGGGCTCGATTTTTCCATCCGCCGCCGCGAGCGCTGGTGCGTGATGGGGGTCAACGGCGCCGGCAAGTCGACCCTGCTGAAGCTGGTGACCGGGGCGACCCAGCCCGATGCCGGCTCCGTCGCCGTCGGCGCCAGCGTGAAGATGGGCTATTTCGCCCAGCACGCCATGGACCTGCTGGAGGGTGATCGCAGCGTCTACCAGACGCTGGAGGATGCGTTTCCCCAGGCCGGGCAGGGGTCATTGCGGGCGCTCGCCGGCTGCTTCGGCTTTTCCGGCGACGATGCGGAGAAGAAATGCCGGGTGCTCTCGGGCGGCGAGAAGGCCCGCCTGGTGATGGCGAAGATGCTGTTCGACCCGCCCAATTTCCTGGTGCTGGACGAGCCGACCAACCATCTCGACATGGCCACCAAGGACATGCTGATCCAGGCCCTGGCGGACTACGAGGGCACCATGCTGTTCGTCTCGCACGACCGGCATTTCCTCGCCGCGCTGTCCAACCGGGTGCTGGAGCTGGCGGAGGACGGCATCCACCAGTATGGCGGCGGCTACAGCGAATATGTCGCCCGCACCGGCCACGAGGCCCCCGGCCTCCGGACGTGAGGTCTTAACCCGCGGGCTAGGGACTTAAGGTTTTCGCCCCGGCCTCCGGGCGAGAGGCTTTGGCCGCGGGCTCGGCAGGTGAGGCCTTGGCCCCTGGCTTCCAGACAAAAAACTTGGCTCCCGGCCTCGGGAGGTGATCGGCCCAGGACCGGGCAGTTCCGCATACGTCTGTTCCTGGGCCACCGGCGCCGGGTGAAGGCCGGCATGCCGGCCTCGACCACTCCGGTGAGGCCCGGTCGGCGTCGTCACGCCCGCGGCGCCGGAGCAACTCCATGCCGGCAGTCCGGGGCGCGGGTCAGGCGCAGCGGGCGCTCAGGCCGCCATCCACCACCAGCTCGGTGGCGTTGATGTAGCGGGCTTCGTCGGAGGCCAGGAACAAGGCCGCATAGGCGGTGTCCCAGGCATCGCCCATCCGGCCGGTGGGAGAGGCGCGGTCGCGGGTCTCGATCATCTGGCCGAGGTCGCCGCCATAGCGCGCCACCAGCGGCTCGCGGATCATCGGCGTGTTGAGAAGACCCGGCACCACGCAATTGGCGCGGATGCCTTCGGTGGCATATTGCAGGGCGATGTTGCGGGTCAGCGCGATCACCGCCGCCTTGGAGGCGGAATAGGCGGCGTAGGGAAAGCCAACCCAGCGCAAAGCCGCCACCGAGGCGACGTTGACGATGGCGCCGCTGCGCTGCGCCGCCATGTGCGGCAAGGCATGCTTGCACATCAGGAAGATGCTGGTCTGGTTGACGGCGATCACCCGGTTCCAGCTCTCTTCCGAGGCCTCCACCGGGCCGCCGGTCTCGGCGATGCCCACATTGTTGTGCAGCACGTCGATGCCGCCGAAGGCCTCCACCATCGCCCGCACCAGTCCGGCGCAGTCGGCGCCCAGCGAGACGTCGCCGGCCACCACCTCGCAGATCCCGCCCTCGGCGCGGATGATGTCACAGGTGGCCTGCGCCGCGTCGAGGCGATGGTCGGCGGCCAGCACCCGCGCGCCCTCGCGGGCGTAGAGGACGGCGGCGGCCTTGCCGTTGCCCCACCCCTCGCCGCCGCTCGATCCCGCGCCCGTCACCAGCACGCGCTTGCCCTTCATCCTGTCGGCCATGGCGTTTTCCTCCCCGCGAGAGCACGCGCCGCTCCGTCTGCCGCGCAGGCTGGCGAATCACGCTTTCCCTATCAATAGTTTAGAGGGCGATTCCGGGATCAAATTGTTTCAGTTTTCCCCGATCGCATCGGTCCCCTGCGGCGCTGCCGGTCCTCGCGGATGCTTCGGGCTTTGACTGCGGTCGCCACCTTATCAGGAGGCCCGAAAGTCCCGCCCGGCCTTCGGTCCGGAGGCTCTGCAGGCGGCTCTGAAGGTCGCTGCGGGGGTGGGATGGGGCGCCGATCGGGTCGGAACGGGGGTGCGAGCGGCTGTGGCGCTGCCGTGGCCGGCGCGGTATAGCGGGGCATGCCGCGCAAGATGAAGTCGCCGTCGCCGGACGACCCCGTTTCCGGGCCCGCGGCGCCTCCAGCCGAGCGAGCCGCAGCCGCCCCGCCGCTCGAGCCCGCCCCGCGTCGACGGAGCAAGGCGGTGGCCAATGCGGCGGCGGCCGCCTATGGCCGCACCCTCGCCGATGCGCCAGCCGCCGGCACCGGCCTCTGGAGCGAGGCCGAGGTGGTCGAGGCCTTCACCCGCTTCGAGGCCCGCGATCCCGAGCCGAAGGGCGAATTGGAATACACCGATCCGTTCACCCTGCTGGTGGCGGTGGTGCTCTCGGCCCAGGCGACCGATGTGGGGGTGAACCGGGCCACCCGGGCGCTGTTCGCCGCCGCCGCGACGCCGCAGGCCATGGCGGCGCTGGGCGAGGACGAGGTGGCGCGGCACATCCGCACCCTCGGCCTGTTCCGCGGCAAGGCGAAGAACGTGGTGGCGCTGTCCCGGCTCCTGGTGGAGCATCATGGCGGCGCGGTGCCGCGCGACCGGGCGGCGCTGGAGGCCCTCCCCGGGGTCGGCCGCAAGACCGCCAACGTGGTGCTCAACATCGCCTATGGCATGCCGACCATCGCCGTCGACACCCATCTGTTCCGGGTGGCGAACCGCACCGGGCTCGCCCCGGGCGCCACGCCGCTGGCGGTGGAGGAGGGGCTGGAGGCGCGCATCCCCGCGCGCTTCCAGCTCCACGCCCACCACTGGCTGATCCTGCACGGGCGCTACATCTGCCAGGCCCGCCTGCCGCAGTGCGGGCGCTGTATCATCGTCGATTTGTGCCGCTGGCCGGAAAAGGCGTTCTGACACCATCGGTCCCGGTGTTTGACCGGCAAGCGGGTTACGCTCAGGCGCCGAACGGGCTCATGAGTCATCCTCAAGCGCCTTCGGCGTCACCTCGCGTGCCCGCGCAGCGCCCGAAGGGCCACGGCTGGGGCCGCGGATCGAGGCCGATGGCGCAGGCTCAGCCGGCAGCAGCCGGCTCTGCCGCGCACAGGGCGAGAAATCCGGCGCTGACGAAGCGCACAAAATCCTCGAACGCCGCCGGGTCGCCCGCCGTCGCCCGGCCGCCGGAGAGGCGCTCGATCCTTTTGTCGGCGATGTACATCAGCAGCGCGCCGACCGCATACTCATAGGCCCAGAGCAGCCGGTCCTCCGGGCAGTCGGGCAGGGCGGCCTGCATGGCGGTCAAAAAGGTCTTCACCAGCGGATCGTAGAAGCGCTCGATGATCGCGGTGGCCTCCGGGCCCGGATCCCAGGTGGTGCGGGCCACCAGTAGGGCGTAGGAATCGCCGCTGGCGCTGCCGTGCAGGCGCACCACCGGCTCGGCCCAGGCCCGCACGATCTGCGCCACCCGGACCGCAGTGCCGTCGGTGGTCGCAACCGCGCGGATGCGGGCGATGCGCTCGTCCAGGTTGGCCTGCCGATGGGCGAAGATGGTGACGAACAGTTCCTGCTTGCGGCCGAAATAATAGCCCACCAGCGCCACCGGCACCCCGGCCCGGGCGGCGATGTCGCGCACCGAGACCGCGGCATAGCCATGCTCGGCGAAGAGATATTCGGCGCTCTCCAGGATGTCCTGCCGGCGATCGGGGCGGGGCGCCTCTCCCGGGGCCGCGGGGGTGCGTCTTTGTGCCTTCCGTCGCGATGGGGGCCGCGCCGGTGGGGTCTTGTCGGAGGTGCTCATGGGCTCTTGTTGCGGCCTTTCTTCCTGGCGGCGCCGGTTGGTGGCTGCCGGGTCTGCTGGGTCCTCCCGCCGCGGTCGTCGCGACCGCACTGCGGCGAAGGTAATATATTGTGCGATTCCACGGGTTTGCGCTGCAATCTGCGGGCTGGGGGCCGTAGCGTCAATACGGATTTGCTGCAGTGCGGAAACGTCCGCATCCGATTTCATTTGTACATTCGTACAAAAAATGCACGAATGATATCGATATCGCGCGTCCCATAAGTAACAAGATGGTAATGCCGTGCCGCGTTTCGTCGACATCTCCGTCCCGTTGGAAAACGACGTTCCCGCCGATCCGCCCTTCCAGCGGGTGCGGATCGATTATACCGGCCATGCCGAGAGCGCAGGGGCCCTCGTCGCCGCGTTCCCGGGCCTGCGCCCGGAGCAGCTCCCCGAGGGCCTCGGCTGGGCGGTGGAGACCGCAACCATCTCCACCCACAACGGCACCCATGTGGATGCGCCCTGGCACTACCACCCGACCATGGACGGCGGCGCCCGGGCCATCACCATCGACGAGGTCCCCCTCGACTGGTGCTTCCGCCCCGGGGTGAAGCTGGACTTCCGCCACCTGCCCGACGGCCATGTGGTGACGCCGGACGAGATCGACGCCGAGCTGCGGCGCATCGGCCATCGCCTGTCGCCGCTGGAGATCGTGGTCGCCAATACCGCCGCCGGCGCCCGCTACGGCCATGACGATTACGTGGACCGCGGCTGCGGCTTCGGCCGGGCGGCGACGCTGCACCTGGTCGGCCAGGGCATCCGGGTGGTCGGCACCGACGGCTGGAGCTGGGATGCGCCGTTCAGCGCCACCGCCCTCCGCTTTGCCGAGACCGGCGACCCCTCCATCATCTGGGAGGGCCACAAGGCCGGGCGCGAGAAGGGCTACTGCCAGATCGAGAAGCTGCACAATCTCGAGGCCCTGCCGGCCACAGGCTTCACCATCAGCTGCTTCCCGGTGAAGGTGCGCGCCGCTTCCGCCGGCTGGACCCGGGCGGTGGCCATCCTGCCCGACTGACACGACAGCGGCCCGTGAGCCTGGCTCATGGCCTGAGTTTCAACCCCCCGCGCCGCTTGAGCGCCACCCGCGCGGCACCCGACGAAGACCGGGGCCGATGGGACAAATCGCCGGAGGAACGCCATGAGCAAGGTCATCATCACTTGCGCCATCACCGGGGGCATCCACACCCCCACCATGTCGGATGCGCTGCCCATCACCCCCGGCGAGATCGCCGCCGAGGCCATCGCCGCTGCCGAGGCGGGCGCCGCCATCCTGCACCTGCACGCCCGCGACCCGAAGGACGGCCGGCCGACGCCGGACCCGGCGGTGTTCATGGAGTTCCTGCCGCGCATCAAGCAGGCCACCGACGCGGTGATCAACATCACCACCGGCGGCGGCCTCAACATGAGCGTGGAGCAGCGCCTGGCCGCCCCGCTCCAGACCGCGCCGGAGATGTGCTCGCTCAACATGGGCTCGATGAACTTCGCTCTGCACCCCCTGGCGAAGCGCTATTCCAACTGGAAGTACGAGTGGGAGGAGCCCTACCTCACCGGCACCAAGGACTTCATCTTCCGCAACACCTTCGCCGACATCGAGCGGATCTACCATCTGCTCGGCGAGGCTCACGGCACGCGGTTCGAGCACGAGTGCTACGACGTGGGCCACCTCTACAATCTCGCCCACTGCCTGGACCAGGGGTGGTTCCGGCCGCCGGTCTTCCTGCAGCTCATCTTCGGCATCCTCGGCGGCATCGGCGCCGACATGGACAATCTGATGTTCATGAAGCGCACCGCCGACAAGCTGTTCGGCAAGGACTACCACTGGTCGGTGCTGGCCGCCGGCAAGAACCAGATGCCCTTTGCCACCCAGGCCGCCATGATGGGCGGCAACGTGCGGGTGGGCCTGGAGGACAGCCTGTTCATCGGCCGCGGCAAGCTCGCCACCTCCAATGCCGAGCAGGTGCTGAAGATCCGCCGGATCCTGGAGGAGCTGGGCCACGAGATCGCCACCCCCGACGAGGCCCGCGCCACCCTCGGCCTCAAGGGCGGCGACAAGGTCAGCTTCTGACCATGGCCGCGCCCAATCCCCTGGACGGCTTCACGGTGGACCCGGCCGCCCTTTCCTATGTGGGCGAGGGCCTGCAGCGGCCGGAATGCATCCTCGCCGAGCGCGACGGTTCGCTGTGGAGCGCGGATGCCCGCGGCGGGGTGGTGCACATCCGCCCCGACGGCACCCAGCGCCTCGTCGCCCAGCAGGCGGCGACCCACTTCGCCACCGCCGCCGACGAGGAGGCCCGCTTCGTCTCCGGCACCTTGCCCAACGGCCTCGCCTTCGCCCGCAACGGCGACATCCTCATCTCCAATTTCGGCACCGACCGCCTGGAGGTGATGACCCGCGACGGGGCGAGCCGGGTGCTGGCCGACAGCATCGACGGCGCTCCCATCGGCAAGGTCAATTTCGTGCTGCGTGACCGGCGCGACCGGATCTGGCTCACCATCTCCACCCGCACCAAGAACTGGATGCGGGCCATGAGCCCGAATATCGCCGACGGCTACATCGCCCTCTACGACGCCGGCCGCCTGCGCATCGTCGCCGACGGCTTCCGCTTCACCAACGAGATCCGGCTCGATGCCAGCGAGGAGTGGCTCTACGTCGCCGAGACCTGCGGCCGCCGGGTCACCCGCCTCCGGGTGCTGGCGGACGGCAGCCTGACCGACCGCGAGGTCTTCGGCCCCGCCGACCACGGCGCCTTCATCGACGGCATCGCCTTCGATGCCCACGGCAATTTGTGGGGGACCCATGTGATGACGGACCGCATCTTCGCCATCACCCCTCAGGGCGACCTGCGCATCCTGCTCGACGACGACCACGCCAGCGCCGCCGGCCGCGCGCTGATGGCGGCGTTCGATGCGGACGCGGCGACGCCGGAGCTGATGCTGGCCTGCGGCGGCACCATCGCCCCCTGGTTCGCCAGCATCACCTTCGGCGGGGCCGACCTCAGGAGTGTTTATATCGGCAGCCTCCGAGGCAGCCGGATTCCGACTTTCCGCGCCCCGGTGGCCGGCCTGCCCATGGCCCACTGGTGACGTGCAATCCAAGAAAACGCTGAACGGGAGGAAACCATGAGGAAGGCTGTGACCCCTGCCGTCTTGGCGCTGGGGACGATGCTCGCGGCGCTGCCGGCGCTCGCGCAGGCCACCCCGGCCAAGGTGAAGGTCGGCGTGCTCACCGACATGTCGGGGGTCTATTCCGACATCACCGGCAAGGTTCACCGCGACCGCAAACTGCTGACTGGCGATAGCCCGCTCGCCTCCAACAATCTCGGCAAACTCGCCGCGGACACGTTGCTCTCCGATGTTGCAAAGCGATAATGGAATCCGAGTCGCCGTCTGTACGTCGCCTATGAATGTGAGACGGTGGTCCGCTACCGTCTCACCCCAGCCGAAGCGTCATCGCTGATGAAGGTGGCGAAAAGACTCGGTACGTCATAAGCTCTCCACCTATTATTGAACTTATTACATAGACGAAGCAGCCGGAAGCTTCGTGGAATCCGGGGCGCGCCCGTAATTCGAGCGCGGCGGATTCGTTTTGCAATTTCGGATCGGGTAAATAATTACCGTCGAAAAAAATTCGTGACGCGGGAGATTGTACCCTCCTATAATATGCGATATGGAAAAAGCACTTAGGCAAATAAGCGTCTGGCCTGAAAAAAACATCAGGCAAGCTCACTTTCGCTGCTCTCTTACAGAAATAAAATCTCATATATGAGGACGACATGGTCGGCTTTAAAAACAACGCCGCGAAAGCGTCGGTTGCGGCGCTATTCGCATGTCTGCCGCTCGCTTCGGCAGGCGCGCAGGAAATCGAGCATCATTCAAAAGTAATTGTGAATGAAGCGCCCCCAACCTCGGTCAGCCAGGAACAGCTTTCAAACGCTGGTCATGACCTGAAGCAGTTCCTGCATACCAACGGCAA